>JBHJNL010000001.1:0-8844 GCA_050330855.1 Thermosynechococcaceae cyanobacterium
GCGGCATAACGACGACGGTCCTTCTCATTCAAAGACTGGTAAAGCCGTTGCATTTGTTGCTCAATATCACGGGGGTAAGGATTCATCTAAAACCACACAAGGGCAGGATGCTTAGACTACCACTCTCCCATTCATATTCTGGATATTATTTAATCCACGATCCTTACAAAGGTTACCTTCCCACTTTTATTTGCCTCTGAAGTCTCTAATAGCCTGCTGCCTGCAGACATATATCTTCGACCTCAGCACAAGATTATTTGACGAAGAGGGATACTCAAGCTAAGCTATGACTGGACAGTCATATGACTTATTAGTCATGACCTAAATTCAGTTATGCCAACCCAGACCTTTTTTAACCTGCCGGACGAGAAGCGCCAGAAATTTGTTGATATTGCGATCGCGGAATTTGCAGCTCACGATTACAACAGCGCCTCGATCACTCAGATCGTAGCGACGGCCAAAATCGCTAAGGGCAGTGTCTATCAGTATTTTAAAGATAAAAAGGGACTGTATCTTTATCTGATTGAGTTTGCCACTGAAGAGAAGCTGGCCTTCTTGAGAAATGCAGAGCCTCCTGAGTCGGCGGTTTTTTTTTGACTATCTACGCTGGCTGTTCCGAGTCAGTGCCCGATTTGACTTTGAGCATCCGATGTTGAGTCAACTGGTCTATCGTGCCAGATATGGGACGTTTCCCTTTCGAGATGAGGTGATCCAGCAAACGAAAAAAGCCTCAGTTGACTATATTCAAAAACTGGTTGAGAGCGGCATTGCCCAGGGGGACATCAAGGTTGAAATTGCCCCCGATCTCGCGGTGTACATGGTCAATACGTTAGCCAATGATTTAGGCAGTCTGATTCTAGAGCGTTTAGACATTAACCCGCAACGCTTGGCGGAAGAAGGCCCCATCATCGATCTCGACATGAACGCGGTGGAGCAGATTTTCGATGACTTAATTCAAGTTATTGAGCAGGGAATGGGACGTCAAGCCCAGTCATCCCCTAAGAACAAGAAAACTTGAGGGTCGAGCATTGGCGCTGCATCGGCGCTTCTTCCTTCGCACATTGCCTAGCATGCTTAACTGATTCGAGACGGCGGCTGTTTCGCTAGCTCGATCGCATTACGGCGTGCTTCAATCACGGCCCCCATTTCTTGTGCCAGTCGAGGAGTACGGGCCAGCATAATATGGAGAGCCTCTGTTTCAAAGACCGCAACTTCTAGATCTTCGAGGGCCACCACGGTATTGGGGTTGGCTTCATTGCTTAATAGGGTGAGGGTGCCAAAGAATTCACCCCGCTCAAAACGGTCGATTTCTGCATCAATACCGCGACTGTTGACGCTTACCTTAACCTGGCCCTTCAGAATCAAATGAAGTTTGACCCCCACATCTCCTTGACGAATCACCGTTTCGCCCTCACCAAAGTTTCTAATCTCAATATCGGGCAGCAGATCCCTGAGAGTGTCAGGGTCAACCATGGCAAAAGAAGGAAGCGATCGCAACTCCTCCAGTACCCGCGAACTCTCCATCTCTCGATTGGCAGGCTCTATTTGCTGATGAAACACCGTCCGAATCGGGAATGGAATATTCAAGCCATAGCGATTGGCCGCATACCAAACCCGCGTCATGAACTCATCTCGAATCTGCGGCACTTTTGAATAGTCAGTTAAAAACAAGCGCACCCGATAATCAATGGATGAATCGTTGTAGTTAACAGTTTGCACCACAGGAGGGGGCTTCTCCAGCACGCCCTTGGTTGCCAACGCCACCTCCATCATGACTCGCTTCACTTTATTGGGCGGGTCATTATAGGAGAACCCAACATCCACCGGCTCTACATGCATTTTGACCGGGCGATTGTAGTTCTTGAAGATCTCCTTCGCCAACACAGAGTTAGGAATAATCAGCATCTCCTGCTCTCGCGTCATCAGATGCACCGCACGCCAGTTCACCTCATTGACCTTGCCCACCGTGTCGCCAAGCTGGAGCCAGTCCCCCACCTTAAACGGACGGCCAAACAGGAGTGCAATCCCCGAGAATACGTTACCGAGGGTATCTTGAAGTGCCAAACCAATCACAATAGAACTGACACCTAATGCTGTGATTAAGCCGCCCAAATCGGTTTTCCAAACAATAGAAAGGACCAACGCAGTCCCCACCAGAATCAGGACAAAACGGACCAAATCTCTGAGTAACTTAGGGACTTGGGCCTGCCAAGTATTCGAGCCAGCTTCAACAAAGAGCAGAATATTGATCAGCGATAAGGCCATGATCAAAGTTGCGAGCAGCAGCAACGTTTGAATCAGGCGAATCGGCGTCAGATCGGGGTTTAGCCCGATCACCTGAGTGACAAACAAAAACACCACAAAGGTAGGCAACACCCAATTGCGAATAATCTTGAGCGTTTGGGCCAGCGCTTTTCCCTGCCGCTGCAGCTTAAAAATGCCCTCATTGAGAGCCACCATTGCCAACGGGAAGAACACCACCAACCCGATACTCCACAGGAGCCAGGGCCGCTGAAGGATTGCGTTTATCATGGTTCTTGCTGCAAATCGCTCTAAGATAAGGTCTTCGGTGCATTGTACGGGCTATTGGTGGCCCGATCCGTGACGCAAGAGAATAATGGCATAAACTTGTTACTGAAAGGTCTAGTCCCTAATCTTGCCATCGCCCCGTGGGGAAATTTGCACAGGATTTTGCATAAGATATAGCCTCACAGAAGTCACTGACAGGAGTAAGCCGATGGCAACCCTCATTCGACCTCAACCGACCCTCAATGCGCCAGGACTGCTTCTGCAGGGCATTGCCTGGGAGACCTATCAGGCTTTGAGGCAAGACTTAGAAGGGCAGCCAGGACAACGTCTTACCTATAACAATGGTGTATTGGAGATATGGATGCCCCTCCCCCCCCATGAGAGCTATAAACGTTGGTTAGGGCGTTTGGTGGAAATTGTGACAGAAGAGATGGATGTTGAGATTCGCAGCCTTAGTGCTTCGACCTGGCAACGGCAGGATTTAGCAAAGGGCGTGGAAGCTGACGAATGCTATTACATTCAGAATGAAGGCCGTATTCGAGGGAAAATGGAGCTAGATCTACAGAGTGATCCCCCCCCCGATCTCGCCATTGAAGTTGATATTACCAATCCTTCCCTGCCTCGACTGCCGATTTATGAAGCCCTCAAGGTGCCTGAAGTCTGGCGATTTGACGGTGAACAAATCACCCTTTTGCAGTGGGTCAAGGGTCACTATCAAACCATAGAGCGATCGCTCGCATTACCGCAGGTGACAGCCAAGATGATTCAGCATTTTATGGATGAGGCACCCAAAATGGGAGAAACCAGTTGGGCTAAAACGGTGAGGCAATGGATTCGGGAGCAGCTTATACCTTGAGTAACCAACTTTCTCGTTCATCGTTATGCAGACCTGACTCCAGGCTATGGTGCCGGAAGTCGTAAAAGTCTTTAAGCTGCTCATGAATGCTGGTCGTGACCTGGATTGAGTTGCCCTGTCCTTCCGTCTGCATCTGGTGAGCAATATTAACCGTATCGCCCCATAAATCATAAATAAACTTACTGCGTCCAATGACCCCCGCCACAACAGGACCCGCATTGACACCAATCCGGGCCTCAAGGTGGGTCTGTCGGGTCTGATTAAAACGCTGAACAATCTGCACCATTTCAATGGCAAAATCGACCACTCGCTTCGTGTGATCAATACGGGGGATAGAGAGGCCACTGACGGCCATGTAGCCGCTGCCAATGGTTTTCACCTTCTCGACCCCGTGCCGTTCTGCTGCATCATCAAAGGCGCTCACGAGGTCATTGAGCAAGGCCACAATTTCGTCGGCAGACACCGCTTCTGCCAGATCTGTGAATCCCACCAGATCGGCAAACAGCACCGTCACGCTGGGGAAGCTGTCAGCAATTTTGTCTTCACCGCCTTTGAGGCGATGAGCCACCGGTTCGGGTAAGATACTGAGCAGCAATTTTTCGTTCTCTTGACTGGTCTTTTGCAGCTCTTGGGTTTTCTGATTGAGCGTTTGGACCATTTCATTGAAGGACTGCGCTAGCTCATTAAATTCATCCTTGGAGTCAATATTGACTTTGACATTGGTTTCTCCTTTGCTGAACTGGCGAAATCCCTGATTTAAGAGTCGAATTGGACGCACAAATAAATAGGACATCAACATCGCAGCTAGCGTAATCAAAACAATAATGACGACGGTGGCGATCAAAACCCGCTTTTGAAATTCTTGAATGGGGGCGAAGGCTTCTGCTTCATCAATTTCAGCGAGTAACGCCCAGTTGAGATCGCCCGTAAGCGGGGCATAGGCGCTCAAAACAGAGACCCCTCGATAGTCTTTAACCACACGGGTTCCCCGTTGACCCTGTAGCGCTGCTTCTGACGCTTGGGTTTTGACCTCTTGCAGCAAAATGGTAGAGTCTCGCTCTTGAATTCGCTCAATCTGAGTGTCATCAATCCCCTGCTCTTTGAGCGCGGTGAAATACGCTTTGGGTGCTTCTTTTAAGAAACGAGAGTCCGATCTCATCAGGTAGTCGGGACCGACGAGATAGGTTTCACCGGATTGCCCCAGGCCCACTTCTTTCCATCTTGTGCGACTGGTCATCATGTCGTTCAGCTCTTTTGAAGAGCGCTGAATTGCCAAAATCGCAATCATCGTGCCGTTTTTATAGATGGGGGTGGCTAAAATTGCGGCGGGGTCGTTGTAAGACGGACGGTAGGGTTCGTAGTCAATGGAGGCGACAAATTGACGATCGCCTTGGGTTCGCACTTTCCGAAATGCTTTAGCCAGGACGCTTTCTGAGAATGAACCTGTCTTTAGGTTCGTCCCAAAGTCAACGCCTTTATAAACGCTATAGAACACATTGCCGGTTTCTGGATCAATCAGGAAGAGATCTTCAAGTTCAAAGGCTTCGGCATAGTCCCGCATGAAGGGGTGAAGCTGCTGGTGTACTTTACTAAAGGTGCTGCCATCTTGGGGGTTATCAATCTTAGCTTTGATCTCAAAGTCGTCTGATTGAATGGTGTAGTAGTACTGCAGATAGCGATCTTGAATTTGTTTGGGTTCATAGGTGCTTGCTTCAGGGTCACCCTTGGCATTCACCGCCAGCTTAGGAATAAATTTCTGCTGATAATATTGACGAATGGCAGCATCCCACTGGGGGGCAATCGTTGCTTTTGACAGGTCACGGTAACTGGTCTTTAAGCCCTGGGCCGCTTGAATAATGGTGGGATCGATGCTCAGAATGTTAATCTGCTGATCGGCACGTTCGTTGAGGGCTTCTAGCTCTTGTATCTTAGCTTCTCGCAGACTGGTGAGCTGGTTAAAGATGCTGCGCTGAAGGGCGCTTTTGCCGCTGTTGTAGCCAATGGCTGCGATCGCAACAATAGAGGTGACGCTAACGGCCAACAACATGAGCGTTGTTTTGGACTGAATGCTGAGGTTCTTGAGCACTAACTTCTCATTAACAGACTGCAAAATGGGGCAAGCCCAAGGCTCATAGTAGCAATCCTCGGCATTTATCCACTGTATTCCCTGATCTGGACTGGTCTTTTGGCATCGTTTGTATTCCGTGCACAACGGTCAGTTCACAGGCCAGAGAAAGGCACAATACTAAAGGACAGATCGTTTGATTGTGACCTGCGTTTCTAAAGAACAAAGCCAAGGAATATTGAGTAGACATGTTAATGGTCTTTAAGTTTTTGTTTGGACTGTTGCTTGCGATCGCAACCCACCAGTCCCTTAGCCCTAGACCTCTTGAGGTCTTTCAGCATAGTCCCGATAAATTTTTGCATGTGCTCTGCTGGGGCGTGCTATCCGCAGCGCTCTACCTTGCCTTTCGATATACAGGTCGCTATCGAACCCTACTGATCTGCCTCTTTATCTACTCTGTGATTTTAGAGATAGCCCAGCTCTGGGTACCGGGACGATTTCTGGACGCTGGAGACGTTGTTTCTAATGCCGTTGGCTGTCTATTAATCTATGGCGTTACCAAGCTAATGGAATGGCGATGGCCCCACCTCAAAATAGGACAACCATGAAGCTCCTTATCTTTGACTTTGACGGCACCATTGCAGATTCCCTAGAGGTCTTTATCGAGGCCACCAACCACCTGGCCCAAAGATATGGGTACCCTCCGATTGAAGCGCATCAAATCTCTAAAATTCGATCGCTCAGTTCGAGAGAGTTAATCCAACAAATCCCCGTTGCCCGTTGGCAGCTCCCGTTTTTTCTACGCAGGCTGCGTCAAGAGGTTAGAGAGCTTAGCCCCAAACTTCAGGTTTTTGACGGCATCAGCGAGGCGCTCATTGAACTAGAGCAAGAGTATTGTCTAGGAATTGTCACCTCTAATGCCAAAACAACAGTAGAGAACGTTTTAAGAGGACAAGAACTCGATCCGCTCTTTCAATTTATCCATGCGGGGCACGGCTTATTAGGTAAAGCACGCATTCTGAAGCGATTGCTCAAGCAATATGGCCTTCAACCCACAGAGGTGATTTATATTGGCGATGAAACGAGAGATATAGAAGCCGCACAGCAGGTTCAACTGGCAACCATTGCCGTGAGTTGGGGATTTAATAATCGAGTGGTTCTAGAGCAGCAGCAGCCAGATATTATCATTGATCACCCCAGCGAGCTTTTCACTGCTATTAAGCAGTTTCAAGGCTTGATGCTGCCACGGTCTTGAAATGCTGCTAATGCAAAAACTTCTATCCCTGAGCGTAGCCTTTTCTGGCTAGGTCAAGAGCAAAACACTGTACACAGCTCAGAGGCAGAGCTAGGGGCAGGCGGCGGAGCCAGTGGGATGGGTGAGGGTGTATCTGTTTTAGAATGATTGAAACTCCATGACACAGATGATACTCATCAGGGCGATGGCTATTGGTTTATTAGCGGGTGATCAGCCCTTTAGCGTTGAAGTATTTTCCCTGACAGCCGGATCACCCTATTCGCTCTGTTTATAGGGTACGAACTTCCTTTTGAAGTTCAGCCCGCCGCTGCTCGATTCTTACAGGTTGGTAGGTTTGCTTCGATACCAAGATAAAAGCAATTAGACCCATTATCGGACTGATTAGAGTGGGAAATCCGTCAAAATCAGCTGTAAAGAGTCCATTGGGGATATGAAACAACGTATTGTCAATCCCAAACATAGTTGGCATTAGCGCAAAGAAAATAAGCCGAGTCATTGATCCAGCAATAATGCAAGCCAACGCTCCCTGTCGGGTCGCCTGCTCCCAGAACAATCCACCTAACAATGGGACAACCAACCCCGCAAACCCTAGATCAAATCCCAGCAGCAACAGCACACCAGTCTGAGGGACTCGTAACCCTAAGAACACTCCCAGCAGGGTAATCACAATAGCCATGAGTCGGGTAACCCGTAGCAGCCGGTCTCCTCCTCCACCGTGGGACGCGCCATGATGAATTCCAAAAACATTGTGAGCCAACACCGAAGAGGTTCCCAAAATCGCTCCGTCCGCAGTTGAAAGAGACGCTGACAAAATGGCCGCTAGTACAAGCAAACCTAACGCAGGAGGAACAATATTTTGCAGCAGCGCAAACAATACTGGTCCCTCAGCGGTGATACCGGTCTGTTCGAGAATGCTGTTAGCCGATAGAGCAATGATTGAAAAGGGAATACCCACAATCAAAGTGCCAGCGGAGGCCACATAACAGGCTTTTTGGGCAGTCTCTGGGCTATCTGCAGCAAAGATTCGAGCCATGAAGTCAATCGCAACCATATTGCCGAACCCCAGCGCTAAAAGACTGGCCCAGTTGACAGCAGCGCCTGAACTAACAAGCGTCAACTGCTCGAAAGCGAGAGGGCCGGTGCCAGGAGCAATGTCTAGGCCAAAGTTGACTAGCACATAAAGCAACAGGCCTAAAGCACCAACTAAGGCGATCAGGATCTGTATCGCATCGGTGTAAGCCACAGCAAAAAGACCACCCGACACGGTGTAAGCAAACACAAGGGTTGCCAGCAACGTAATGCCACCGACGTAGCTAGTGCCTAGAAACGTCTGAAACATAAAGCCCCCAGCAACGAGGTTCCCTGCCAGCAGAAAAGAAAAACTAACCGACATAATGCAGGCTGCAATCAACTCAACGGTACGACCATACGTAACCCGATAAAAATCTGGGATCGTAATTAGCCCCATGCGGTTCATGGGTTTAGCTAAGAAAGTTCCGGTTAAAAATAAGCAAAGAGATAATCCAACTGGCAAGGCAGCCCCGGCCCAGAAACCAAATTCTGCAGATAAATCTGTATTCCCCAATGTTGCGTTAGAGTCTACCGATTGAGCCATTAGTGTAGCAGCCGCTAATGGCAAAGCGAGTCCTCGACCCGCTACTAAAAAATTAACGCTGTCGCCTTTGATCTGTTTTGAAGCCCACACTCCGACACCTAATGTTCCTAAGAGAAAAGCAATAATCCCCCAGGAAAAAACTGTATGTTCCATTAATCTATCTCCAAATATTGAAAATTCATACTAGTAGCTACAACAAAGCCCGAGAAGAACAAGTGACCTCCATTAAGGGTCAACAAGTTTCTCCCGGGCTTTTATCCCTCCGTGAACCAGCAGGCAATATATAGCCTTTGCTGGCTGCATCTCTCGGACCAAGCACTCAACCGACGGATCAAGTTGGAACCCTAGACACAAATTTCTATTTTTTCTTATCGAAAGCCAATAGTTGAAAGCTGTATAGAATAAACAACAGTCCGGACAGTTTTAAAGCCAGGGGCTGAAACCCTTGATTTCTCCTTGCTGAGGCAGACCTCAAAGAGGGCGAAAACCCTCATTCTGTCGTAGTCAATCAAAAACTGTCCTGT
>JBHJNL010000002.1:0-22000 GCA_050330855.1 Thermosynechococcaceae cyanobacterium
GCAAGTGCAAAATAGCGCGTACTTCGGGATCTTGTCCTCTTTTGGTGATGCGGGATTGATTCGCCTGGAAGCCTGGTATAGAAGTACTTTCAGCCCGTTAATATCAAACGCTTACTCAATAGATCCAAGCCAGCACGTCCAAACATCTGTCGTTTGACCATCTTGAGTCGATTATTTTGCCCCTCAACGGGTCCGTTACTTACTTCCAACGTCATGCCCGCTTTAACTGCATCGTAGTCATCTACAATCCCTTTTGCAAAGCTTTGAAATGCTTGAAGAGAGCTGTTCTTCGCCCTTTCAATCCAGAGGTCAAGGTGTTGGGGCAATCGCTTGCGTACTAAAAATAGAAAACTCTGAGCCAGTGCAATCGCCACCGATAGATCGCTATGTTCACTCATCTGTTCAAGTAGGTCTTCTTCATCGGACTGGAGCGTCTCTACTTTGCGCATCACCAGCCATGCGGCTCGTCTTGGGGTAAGAGACTTCTGTTTCACTATTAGCTTGGCAGGAGCGGGTCCGCGACCCGGTAGATTGTTGAGTGATTCGCGCACTGGGCGAACTTGAGGTAGCAATTGACGCAGGGGATGAGTAAAACGAGCAACGGTCTCATAACTACCTTGATAGCCCTGCAGTTGAATCTCCTTATACAGTTGCTTACTGTGATGATGGCCTGTATTCCACTGTTGTAAAAGATACGGCTTATAGGCATCAAGACCACTGTGACGCTGGTGTTTATAGGACTGGCGTTCTGGAAAACTGGGAGCTGCTAAGTAGGTATAGACCGTGCGTTTGCCAATTCCAAGGTGGTGAGCAATATCCTTAATCATGTACCCTTCTTTGCGTAAGGCATGAGTCTGCTCATATTTTTCCAATCGATACGCACGATTGAGGGCTTTCTCGGACGCTGGATCGACCCGAGACTCTGCAGCAGATTCTGTAACAGTAGAAACACCATCAACGTCAATTCCCTCCTGAGCCATCTTGGCTTTCAGCAGAGTAATTTCAATGGTTTTAAGGACCTGAGCTTGACCTTGAAAGACTTTCTCCACGACGGCCTCCAGATTTTGCAGTAGATGAAAGCGATCGGCAACCTGTATCGCCTGGGGTGCCCCTTCATTCATGCCTGCCTTATAGGTTTTGGAACGATCTCGACTGAGGACTTCAACACCGGGATGCTCCTTAAGCCAATGGGCCAAGGTATCCGCTTCGCGATCTGGTAATAGGGCAATGGGGCGATGAGTTTCCAAGTTCACCAGAATCGTGCCGTATACTTGCCCTCGACGTAGGGCAAAGTCATCTACACCGAGTATCTTCGGAGTCTCAATGGGTGGCAGTACCAGCTTGGAAATGGCTCTCAACATGGTGTTGCGACTATTGTCATAATTGATCTGGCAACTTAGACGGGCAGCAGCAGCCCCTCCAAGGGCCAAGCCCATTGCACTCAAGTGCTGTGAAAATCGGACCGTTCGGCGTGCCCACGGTACTGCTACTTCAGGTAAGCGCTCGGTAAATATCCGACGCGGACAGTCCTCATTTAGACAGAAAAACTTACACACCTGCAGCAAGATCGTCAGACAAAAATCGACGCAGGGGAGATCTCTCAAGGTCCGTTCATAACGGCTATGGACACGGTGGGCTGGACTGTCGCAAATTGGGCAATGGGCCACTACCTGAGTTGAGGAAACGCTCATAGTGATCTGGGCGTTGGTGGTATCAAGTTCCCAACCCTCTAAATGGAGAACATCTTGGCAGGGGAGAAAATATTCTAAAAGTTCCACAAGCTTGTAATAGTAAGGAGTTTACCCTTCTATCCTCCACTCCCAACCCCGCATCACCAAAAGTGGACAAGATCCCGAAGCTATGCAAATACGCACCAGGACGGGTAGCCAATGGGTTCGCCACTATTTTGGCCAACATTGGCACACCGGCACAGGTTCCCAAACCCCGAGGAAAATCACCCGGATGGCCCACAGGCCGATCCAGAAAGCCGCGCCCACGATTTCCAACGGTTAGAAAGAGCTACCGCAAACCCAAAGCTCAAGAGAAAGCTGCAGCGTAACGCCTCAGCTTCATGCTCAGCTCGAAAAAAGAGGCCCACTCCACAGGTTGGGGCGGATTACCCCTGACTAGACATTGACTTGCCTAAACTCCAGCAGATAAGGGCGCGAACAACTGAATAAACGTGTAGCGAAGCGCATCACACTGCAGACAAATTTCTTAGGACAATTTAGGAGAATAGATGGATCCTATTCAGAAGGATAATCATTGTCAAAGCACGGGTCAACCCTTAACTTGCCCCTATCTCTGTGGGCATGGGGCAATGAATACTGTTTTGAAAGGTGGCACCCAGATTCGAACTGGGGATAAAGGCTTTGCAGGCCCCTGCCTTACCACTTGGCTATGCCACCCTAACGGTACCGCGCAGCCTTTGCAAACTAAGAATTGCAAGAGTGCGGTAGTTGATAACTATACCGTCTTGATCTGTCTGTGTCTAGTCTGCGCCAGCGCCGAGATCGCTGCAGGCTAATACTGCACTTGCCACCAACCGAACAGAGGGCCAATAAACCGGAGCATTACCCAGGCAATCGCCACGATGAAGATACCGATCCACGCTCCCTTACTGGCCGTGTCAAAAAACTTGATGAGCTGGCGCTCGGTAATCGGAATCCAGGGCAAGATATTGGGGTCTTGGCCATACTGATCGCCCTCTGTCTCTTGGCGGCGTTTTGCTTCTCCCACGGTGTTGTTGTACCTCAGATCGATCGGTTGACCTAATCCTAGCGGCGAACCGGACTCCTAGGCCAATTATTCGTGGAATCTTAATGAGCTAGATCCGATCGATGAGGGAAACAGCCTCTTCAAAGAGACTGGCATCGAGATAGTTAATACGGGCATAGGGACTGATGGCATCTAGAATTTGCTGACCATAGCTGCGATGTAAAACTCTGGCGTCTAAAAGTGCCACAATACCTTGCTGCTCACGAGCCGGTGCGATCGCATTCTGCAGCATTCTCAATGCCTGGGGCAAAAGATAGAGCCGGAACCAGTCTTGACGACGGCGCTTATAGTAGGCAACTCGACCGGCCACACGCGGATCTTCTAACGACGGAATCGGTAGCGTTGCAATAATCAGGAGCGGCGGCGACGGTACATCGCCCTGCACCCGTAGCCAATACTCCCAGCCCGTCACCAAAATACTGTCCGGATTTAACTCAGACGTCTCAACTTGAACGCGGGAGCCATATTCAGACGCCAGCAGCGTCGCAATCTGCGCCTTCAGCGGTAAATCATCAATGATCAACACAGTCGGACGTCCCATGCCTCGACTCAACGCCAATAGCTCATGAAGCTGGGCCACGATGCGAGTCTGAAACTCAGGTGTATTAGGCATCGGCAAGCCATCGGGCAGATAAAGCTGAATGGCCTCTGTATGACGATCCGCGCCAAACTGGATGCAGGTTACATCCTTGACGCCTAAGGTTTGCTCATAAACCCGAGCCGTCGCCTCTACATCGCTTCCCTGTCCCAACAGCACCACGGTCTTCTGTTCCCAACGTGTCAGAAGATAGGGCTGAATATTTGCAGGAGCGCAATGGATCGCAAACGATCCCTGCTGACGATCAATCTGTGACCACAGAATCTGATCGGGCTGAGCAGACTGCTGCCAGAACTGCTGCCATGACTTAGGACTCATGCTCAAATCACAGGATTTGAGATCATGGTGAAGCAAGTCAAGAATCTGTCGCTCACCGTCGGTTAGCAGCGTATAGGTATAGGGATTGGGCGGATGTTGAAAAAGGCTGCGGGTCAGCTTGGCACGTGCCCCTCGCAGCAGCGTCTGCTGGTGGGGATAACACCATCTCAACTGCTCCCAATCCTGAGGCGTGATGGAAAGGGTCAAATACTGGCGTGTCCAGTCTTCTAGCGCATCAACACCGTCAATCAGCGTTAAGCCCTCTAAACAGGCATGAGGACGCTCCAGCCACTCCTGGGGAGACAGCATCAAAAGCCCTGTAAAATGCGGCCCCGGCCACTGTTGTGCGGTGCAGACCGGCTTCTTGAAACCTAGCCATTCACTGAGCCTTGGAATTTCAATCTGTAAAAGCTGCTGCTGAACCGGCTCAGGTGCAACCAGAATGACAGGATCCGGCCATAGCAACAGAGGTGCTAAATAGCTGCAGCGATAATGACCACGGTACTGGGCTGCGGCACTGACTTGAATGAGCGCACTCCGCTGGAGGCGTAAGGCTCGTGCCACTAACCGCGCCACCGACAAATCATGAGGCCAGCGGGATGCACCCTGGTCTCTCAAAAAGGCATGGAGCTGCTGATGGACGTCTACCTCAAGCACAATAAACTTGTCGTCGATGTACACGAGCTTCATTGTGGCACAGTCTAACCCTGTCGCTATGCGATAAGCTCTCTGAGACTTGTTTTGCCGCAACACGGTAAGGCACCGATACACTAACAGAAAGAGCCGGGAGAATTCATGCCATTGTCCATTGCGCATTTAGGCCCTGCAGGGACCTATGCAGAACAGGCGGCCCTTGCCTATGTCGGCTTGGTTCCCTCATCCTTTGATACAATGCTGTGTCCCTGCACGAGCATCGCCCAGACCATTCAAGCCACTGTAGAGGGCAAAACACAACTAACGGTTGCCCCCATTGAGAACTCCATTGAAGGCAGCGTGGCAGCAACACTAGACACGCTGTGGCGGCATCCAACTCTACAGATCCGTCAGGCATTAGTGTTACCGATTCGCCATGTTCTGATTGCACAGACCCCTGATTTAAACGCGATTAAGACCGTATATTCGCATCCCCAAGCGCTAGGGCAGTGTCAAAAATGGCTGGAGTCGTATTTGCCAGAAGCGGCGGCTATTCCGACAAACTCCACGACAGAAGCATTACAGTATGTCGAAGCCGGGACATCTACGGCTGCTATTTCCTCGGAGCGGGCGGCTCAGCTTTACAATCTACCCATCATTAAACGGGACATTCAAGATCATCCTGATAATTGCACCCGATTTTGGGTTCTGAGTCAGCCAAGCGGGACGCACCTACCCGAAACCATTACAGCGGATTGCATCTATACATCATTAGCCTTTAGCCTACCGGCCAATCAACCCGGCGCGCTGCTTAAAGCGCTTCAGATCTTTGCTGAGCGCAGCATTAACCTGAGCCGGATTGAATCTCGCCCCAGCCGTCGTTCAATGGGCGACTATGTCTTCTTTATTGATGCTGAAATTGATGCAGCATCTGACTCCTTTCAGTCGGCTTGGGCGCAACTGCAGGCAACTACGGAAGTGCTAGCCAACTTTGGCAGTTATCCACTCATTACCGTTACGAGCTAAGCGTATCTTTCAAGACGGTGCGAGCTGCTAAATGATTGCGGGTTGACGTTAAAATTTCTATTTCTCGCTCTAACCGCAGTTGCGTATCCTGCGTCTCTAGCAATGCCTGCTGCTCTGGTGCAGCGCCATGAAACTTGCTAGCAACCCAGTAAGAAAGCTGCGTCGGTTGCTCAGGAATATCGTCCGGCAGCTCTGTCTCTTGCTCGGTGAGCTTGTCGGATAAGACGACAACATCTTTGAAGAGCTGCTTCACTTCACCGGCTAAAGGCTGCAGATCGGCCTGAGTCGATTCATCCCCAATCCACTCCACAAGGCCGACTCGATAGGGCTTGTCGCGGACGTAGTCCAGAACTCGGAATCGTTGCTGCCCTAAACAGAGGACCATCATGCGATCGTCGGGGAGTCGTTCATAACGAATCACTTCAGCACAGCAGCCAATGGTTGCTGCTTCTCCTTGTTCTGGATCCCACATGAGTACACCAAACCGATGATCACTTTCTAAGATCGTGTTCATCATGATCCGGTAGCGGAACTCAAAGATATGAAGCGGTAGAGGGCAGTTCGGAAACAGAACAACCTCTGGAAGCGGAAAAAGAGGAAGTTCTCGTACTGCAAGTGAAGAGGGGAAAGCCATTGCCGAAGTGCCGCTATGTTGCCATCAAAATAATTATTCTTTACTCTAGCCCATCTAGCCCAGCAAGGTAATCGGAATCAACAATAGGCACCACAGCAATGTTGATTGTTCTATTGATTTTCGCCCCTTTCACTTGAACCTGTTGTCTTTTAGAGCTTCACTTCAATGTCAACGCCAGCCGGAAGGTCAAGCTTCATGAGGGCATCGATTGTTTTGGGTGAGGGCTGATAGATATCAACAATGCGTCGGTGAGTGCGGGTTTCAAAGTGCTCTCGTGCGTCTTTGTCGACGTGGGGCGAGGTAAGAACACAGTAGATGCGGCGACGGGTGGGAAGGGGGATTGGACCTACGGGAGAGGCATTGGTACGCTTTGCGGTCTCAACAATCTTGTCGCAGGAGGTGTCCAGAAGTCTGTGGTCAAACGCTTTGAGACGAATCCGGATTTTCTGTTGGTCTAAAGTTGCCATGAGTTTATTCTCTTCTATTTTCTAGGTTCAGACATGGAGACCAGATACTCCCCGGCGCAATCGCCAAGTAATTTCTGCTGCTATTTAAGGCCATAAAGAGGCTGCTGGCAATGCCAGCAGCCTCTTTATGAATGCCAAATTTAAGCGAGGATTTTTGAGACAACACCAGCACCGACGGTGCGGCCACCTTCTCGAATTGCAAAGCGCATCCCTTGCTCAATCGCAATGGGATTGATCAGTTCAACCGTCATTTTGATGCGATCGCCTGGCATCACCATTTCAGCATCGCTGCCATCATCAGCAGTAAAGGCATCAATGGTTCCGGTTACGTCAGTGGTACGAACGTAAAACTGAGGGCGATATCCAGGGAAGAACGGCGTGTGACGACCACCTTCATCTTTTTTAAGGATATAAACCTCAGATTCAAATTTGGTGTGAGGTGTGATGGAACCGGGCTTGGCAATCACCATGCCGCGCTCAATATCTTCCTTTTGAACACCACGAAGCAAGAGGCCCACGTTGTCACCCGCCATACCCTCATCAAGGGTCTTTTGGAACATCTCTACACCGGTAACAGTGGTAGAGTTTGTATCCTTAATGCCAATGATTTCAACCGTTTCGCCAGTTTTGACGATACCGCGTTCAATTCGGCCTGTGGCAACAGTTCCACGACCGGTAATAGAGAACACGTCTTCCACAGCCATTAGCAATGGTTTGTCAACGTCACGCTCAGGAGTAGGAACGTAGGCATCCACTTCGTCCATGAGAGCAAGAATCTTATCGACCCACTTGTTGTCACCTTTTTTCAGGGAAGGGGTTTCGGTGAGAGCTTCCACTGCGTTGAGGGCAGAACCGACCACAATGGGGATATCATCACCAGGGAAGTCATATTCAGAGAGCAGTTCACGAACTTCTAGTTCAACTAGCTCTAACAATTCTTCGTCATCAACCTGATCTTCTTTGTTCAGGAACACAACCAGGCTAGGGACGCCCACCTGCTTGGCTAACAGAATGTGCTCACGGGTCTGAGGCATTGGTCCATCGGCAGCGGAACAAACTAGAATTGCACCATCCATCTGAGCTGCCCCTGTGATCATGTTTTTGACATAATCAGCGTGTCCAGGGCAATCAACGTGAGCATAGTGACGGTCATTGGTCTCGTACTCAACGTGGGCCGTATTAATGGTAATCCCGCGAGCTTTTTCCTCAGGGGCAGCATCAATCTCGTCATATTTCCTGACCTTTGCATTACCCTCTGCTGCCAGAGACATGGTAATAGCTGCTGTCAACGTGGTTTTACCGTGGTCAACGTGACCAATGGTGCCAATGTTGACGTGGGGTTTGTTTCTTTCAAACTTTGCGCGTGCCATGAATCAACTATTCCTTTTCAATGATCTATGCGTACCCTTTGTTTTTTTCGATGATTGGTTCAGCCGCACTCCGAGGTACTTCATCATAGCAGCTAAACTCCATAGAAAAGATACCTCGACCCTGGGTCATAGACCGGATATCCGTGGCATACCCAAACATGGTTGCCAAAGGAACTTTGGTTGTGACCTTAGACAGCCCTTGGATCACTTCCTGTCCTTCAATTTGGCCCCTGCGAGAAATTAAATCTCCCATAACAGGACCCAAAAACTCTTCGGGGACTTCTACCTCTGTTTTCATCATCGGTTCCAATAGAGCCGGAGATGCTTTAAGAGCACCTTCTCTGATTGCCATAGAACCGGCAATTTTAAAGGCGATCTCTGAAGAGTCCACATCGTGATACGACCCGTCAATGAGGGTCACTCTGACATCTATAAGAGGATAACCTGCTAAGACGCCAGATTCACACGCTTCTTTCATGCCCTGCTCTGCAGGCTTAATAAATTCCTGTGGTATTGCTCCTCCCGTAATCTTAGACATAAACTCAAAGCCGCTGCCGGGTTCCCCTGGTTCAAGTTGAATCACAACGTGGCCGTATTGCCCTTTGCCCCCACTCTGGCGTATAAATTTACCTTCAGCTTCGACCGCTTTGCGAATGGTTTCTCGGTAGGCCACTTGCGGTGCACCAATATTGGCCTGAACTTTGAATTCCCGAAGCATCCGGTCAATCAGAATTTCGAGGTGGAGTTCTCCCATGCCCGCAATCACGGTCTGATTTGTTTCGGGATCAACACTAACCTGAAAGGTGGGATCTTCTTGTGACAAGGATTGCAGCGCTTTTGAGAGCTTATCCATGTCTTGAGTGGTTTTCGGCTCAACCGCCACTGAGATGACTGGCTCAGGGATGAAGAGAGACTCTAAAATAATGGGAGATTTTGGATCGCACAGTGTTTCGCCGGTAAAGGTGTCTTTGAGGCCTAGAACAGCCCCTAGATCCCCTGCTCGCAGTTCGTCTACCTCAATGCGATCATCGGCCTTCATGATAATTAGGCGAGCAATGCGTTCTTTTTTGTCTTTGATGGGGTTGAGAACGTAGCTGCCTTTCGTCAACACACCAGAATAAACCCGAATGAAGGTGAGGCGACCGAAGGGATCGGTCATCACCTTAAAGGCGAGGGCCGACAGGGGAGCACTGTCGTCTGCCGGACGCTCAGCTTCAGAACCATCTTCTAAGTGTCCTTGAATAGCAGGGACTTCAAGGGGGGACGGCATGAAGTCGATTACCGCATCGAGCAAGAGTTGAACGCCTTTATTCTTAAATGCGGAGCCGCACAACAGGGGGACCATGGTGCCTGCAATGGTGCCTTTGCGAAGGGCTGCGATGATTTCGGATTCTGTTAGCGACTCGCCCTCAAGGTATTTTTCCATGAGGCCATCATCAGTTTCTGCAACAGATTCAACGAGGCGGACGCGATACTCTTCGGCTTGGTCTTTGACTTCGTCCGGAATCTCGGCTTCTTGGATGTCGGTGCCGTCGTCATTGCCATAGATAAAGGCTTTCATTTGAATCAGATCGACGATGCCCCGAAAGTCATCTTCACTGCCGATGGGAATTTGGGTTGCGATCGCATTCGCCTTCAGTCGCCCATGAATCTGATCATAAACCTTATAAAAATCAGCCCCCGTTCGATCCATCTTATTGACGAACACAACCCTAGGCACGTGATAGCGTTCAGCTTGCCGCCAGACCGTTTCCGACTGAGGTTGCACACCGCCCACAGAACAAAACACCGCAATCACACCATCGAGTACCCGCATTGAGCGCTCCACTTCAATGGTGAAGTCAACGTGACCAGGCGTATCAATGATGTTGATATGGTGATCTTTCCAATCGGTGGAAATCGCCGCCGCCGTAATCGTGATGCCCCGCTCTCGCTCCTGCTCCATCCAATCGGTGACGGTATTGCCATCATGGACCTCGCCGACCTTATGCACCACGCCAGAGTAAAACAAGATGCGCTCGGTTGTCGTCGTCTTACCGGCATCGATATGGGCAGCAATGCCAATATTACGAATTTTTTCGAGGGGGACAGACCTTGCCACAGCTAATTCCTCCGTCTCAGCTCGTCAACTTGCCGAGACTCCGTTCTGAAATAATTTTACTCTTAGCTCAAGTCGCCTTAATAGCGATAGTGCGCGAACGCCTTGTTGGCCTCTGCCATTCGATGCGTCTCTTCACGCTTGCGAATCGCGCCACCGGTCTCGTTGGCCGCATCAATGAGTTCGTTTGCTAACTTACTGATCATCGAGCGCCCCGCCCGTTGGCGAGAAAAAGAAATAATCCAGCGCAAGGCCAAAGCAACACCCCGGTCAGACCGTACTTCCATCGGTACCTGATAGGTCGCTCCCCCCACCCGTCGGGCTTTCACCTCAACTAAGGGCGTCGCATTCCGCACCGCAGTCTCAAATACTTCAAGCGGGTCTTGATTAGTGCGCTCTTCAATCACCTTAAGAGCGCCATAAAGCACGCGGGAGGCCACTGACTTTTTACCGCTTTTCATGAGCCGACGAATCGTCATGCTAATGAGCCGACTGTTATACACCGAGTCAGGGGGGACAGGACGCTTCTGGACGCGAATACGACGAGACATGAGAACCTACTTTAATGTTTCAGGACTGTGGGTGAGTAAATGACCAGCCAAGGCAAAGAAGCTGGAATGCAATGGCAACAAATAGAGAGCCTGACCGGTTTTCCCTGCGGGGATCAAAAGGCAGCAGGCTGAAATGAAGACGTCTTACTTTTTCTCTGGCTTAGGTCGCTTTGCGCCATACTTAGAGCGACTTTGGCGACGATCTTTCACACCTGCGGTATCTAGGGTGCCGCGAATGATGTGATAGCGCACCCCAGGCAAGTCTTTGACACGTCCACCTCGAATCATGACCACAGAGTGCTCTTGCAGGTTGTGACCAATACCAGGAATATAGGCGGTGACTTCAAACCCAGAGGTCAGGCGAACCCTGGCGACTTTTCTCAACGCTGAATTAGGCTTCTTTGGTGTTGTTGTATAGACCCGGGTACAGACACCTCGACGCTGGGGACAGCTTTTCAAAGCTGGCGACTTCGTCTTCTTTAAGATCTCTTGGCGCTGGTTGCGGATTAATTGCTGAATAGTGGGCATGGATTAGATAGCAGCAGACGTATGCTTAAGTAGTGATTGTTTTCCCAAACACTGACTATATCGTCTCTCAATCGCAACTGTCAAACTGGCCCAAAATCTCAAGATTATTCTGGGGCTATCCGCATCGTGGTGTCGGTATTGATAAAGGCATTTAAAAGGCTGCAATGTTTCCTGGAAGAGATCTGTTCTAGCTCAGTCGAGTCTTCTTATACCCAAACCCTCTGGGCCAAAAAGAAGCCCCCAGTCGATTCCTTTGACACAGCGGAGCCTCTGCTACATCAAAGAGCCTGAACAACTGAAGTTTAGCTGTTCAGGCTCTTTGAGAACGTGTTTGTAGTCTGTTATCACGTGACAAGCGTTTAGACATTTAGGCCGGGTAGATCAAGTCCCCCGGTTAGTTCTTCCATTCGCTCTCGCATGGTGTTTGTGGATTTGTTATAGGCATCTTTCATGGCTGCAGCAACGAGATCAGACAAGATCTCAGCGCCTTCTTCAACGGCGGCAGGGGAGATCTCTACCCGAAGCGGTTCTTGGTTGCCGGTCAAAAAGACCTTAACCATGCCGCCACCGGATTCACCACCAATTTCCATCGCCTCTAGATCTTCTTGAAGCTGCTTTGCACCTTCTTGGACCTGCTGCGCTTTTTTAATTGCTTCGGCTAGCTCTTTCATCTTGCCGAGGCCGAAACCAAAACCTTGTCCTTCTGCCATAGTCTCTAATTTAAATCTATAGGTGGATATTGACGGATAATGCAGAACCCTGCCCATTTATAGAGCAGATTTTCTTTATGATAACGGGATATCCCTAAGCAACTTGAGGAAATTCCCCTAGCATCTTAACTTCTGGATGGAGAGAGAGAGACCACTCTTGTTCAACGCGATGTTGAACATAGCGAATCAAGTTGAAGATATCACTTGCCGTAGCATGCCCACAGTTCAGGATAAAGTTTGCATGTTTCTCGGCAACTTGAGCGCCCCCGATCTGATATCCCTTGAGACCGGTTTGCTCAATCAGCCAGCCCGCCGAGCGAGGGAGAGGGTTGCGAAAGACGCTGCCACAGCTTGGCCAATCGTAAGGCTGGGTACTTAATCGGTGGTTTAAATGGGTCTGAGTTGTTGTCTGAACGACTTCAGGATCAGCACCGGGCTGAAGCTGTAACACTGCTCGAATCAGAGGTCGTCGATCTTGCTGCAGGATTGAGGAGCGATAGGCATAGGCCAGGGCTGCTGCAGGCAAAATTTCAATGGAGCCATCTGGATTGAGGACATGGGCTTCAACTAAATTATCAGCGGTACAACCCCCGTGGGCACCGGCGTTCATGACAACGGCTCCGCCCACTGTGCCGGGGATGCCCACCGCCCATTCAAAGCCAGCCCACCCTTTTCGAGCGGCCTGCTTGGCGAGTTTGGGCAGGGGCTTACCCGCTTCGACGATGATGCGACCCGTCTGCTCATCAAAGTGGTGCTGCTTCAGATAACGGGTGGAGATAATCAGGCCGGGAAGCCCGCGATCGCTGATCAGTAGATTGGACCCGGCCCCTAAAAGAGTGGCTTCTATATTGTTTTCGAGTGCCCAAACATAGCTTAACTGCAGATCTTCGATGGATTGGGGTACCACAAACCACTCAGCTAAGCCGCCGACTTTAAAGGTCGTGTGATCGGCGAGGGAGAACTGAGCTTGAATCTGTTCGCCAGAAGGCAACTCAAGAGGACGGAGCGTCATAGCAATGCGACTTGGTCTAAGGTCTGATCTGCTTCATTTTTTTGAACATAGGATAGAACATCAGGAATGGTTCGGTTCAGATTGCCTGCGCCGAGGAATATAACAAGGTCGCCGGCCTGGAGGTGACCATAGAGGTATTGGGTTACATCGTCTAGGGTGGGTTGATAGGAGACAATCCCCTGATGTTGCTCAGTGATGCGAGCGGTGACTTGCTCACCAGTAATGAGGCCATTATCTTTTTCACCGGCGCTGTAGATATCTGTGACCACAACGACATCTGCATCACGAAAGGCTTGGCTAAACTCTTGAATAAACGTGTGGGTCCGGCTATAGCGATGGGGCTGAAAGACCGCGACGACACGACGGTAGACCGGCTCTGGACTATCGGTAGTGGGCTGCACCTGTAGGCGAGCTGAAGCGAGGGTTGCAGTGATTTCGCTGGGATGGTGGGCGTAATCATCTATCAAGCAAATGCCTTGGGCTTCACCGCGATGCTCAAACCGACGTCTTGCCCCCTCAAAGCTGGCAAAAGCGGAGGCAAGGGCAGGGAAATCCATGCCGACTTGACGTGCGATCGCAACGGCGGCCAGCGCATTACTCAAATTATGTTCGCCTAAGAGCGGCAGGTTTATTTGTCCTAGGAGTTCACCTTTTTCAAGAATCTGGGCGCAAGTCCCTGACGCACCGTAGTCAACGGACTGAACGCTATAGTCGGCCCCTGCCGCTGCTCGCAAACTATAGGTCAAGATGTCTTTGCTAGAATTCGCGGGAATGAGGCGATCGCGAATAGTCGGACAATCGAGACAGAGCACTAGAGATTGGCAGCGATCCACAAAGGTTTGGAAAATGTCTAAAAGCTGGTCCAAGGTGGCATAGTGGTCGGGGTGATCTAACTCGATATTTGTGATCACGCCGACCTGGGGAGAAAACTTGACAAGGGATCCGTCTGATTCATCGGCTTCCGCCACCAGATAGGGGCTATCACCCACGCGAGCATTGCCCTCCCAGGCGGCAACTTCTCCCCCAATAATAATGGACGGATCAAGCTGGCCCTGCAGCAAGACATAGCCCACTAGGCTGCTGGTGGTCGTCTTGCCATGGGTGCCTGCAATGGCAATGCCATAGGGCGTTTCTTGAATGAGAGCCGCTAACACATCTGAACGATGAAAGATCGGACAGCCTAATTCGACAGCGGCCTGATACTCAGGGTTGTCAGGGTGAATCGCGGTGGAGCAGATCACTTGGGGAAGCGCTGAGTGATCGGTCTCGTTTTGCTGACCGTTGAGTAGCGTTGTGAAGTTAGATGCATCTTGCCGCCAAAAAATTTGAGCGCCCAGGGTTTGGAGCTTTTGGGTAATATTGCTTTGGCGAATATCTGAACCAGAAACAGGCAAATGACGCTTGACGAGCACGTGGGCCAGTGCCGACATGCCAATGCCACCAATTCCGATAAAGTGGACCGCTCGACCAGTTAAATCAACGGAATCAGGCATTTTTTGGCTTCACTCCTCTTAGGGACCAGACTGAATTACACGCGATATCATAACAGGAATGTTCTGATCCTCAGTTTTTCCTTGCTCATCCCCCAGATGGCTCTACATTGACGAGATTACGGTTTAAAAAAGGCTCTAAATGCCGATATTCCTAAGTGCAACTTGAAAATGCGAGGCTCTTGCTCTAACGAGTGTGCGCGATCTTCGAGTTTGTGTCAACACGGATTGGGGTGGAATTGATGGTCTGTCAAGGTGTGCTCAAGGCACGACTTATGGTGGTTGTGGCGGTGAGACGAGTGAGCTTGCTCCCCTAGCGCTATGCGCCTAGAGTAGAAGGGCAATTTTGCCGTGAATGTTGATGAGTGCAGCGCCTTCTGCTCTAAATTTGATTCGGATCATTTTGGTGGAGCCTGCCGGTGCTGCCAATGTGGGTTCGGTGGCCCGTGTGATGAAGAATATGGGCCTGCAGCATCTGATTGTGGTCAACCCCCACTGTGATCCCCTCTGTCAAGAGGCCCGCTGGATGGCGGTGCATGCCCAAGATCGACTAGAAAACGCACAGCAGGTGACCAGTCTGCCAGAGGCGTTGGTGGGCTGTGAACGTGCGATCGCTACCACCGCTCGTCGGCAGCGCCATCTTGCTATTGAGCCACAGCCGCCGGACCTCGCTCTACCCTGGCTGTTAGAGGGGTCTTCACCTTCAGCGCTCATTTTTGGCCCAGAGGATCGGGGGCTGAACAATCAAGAATTAAACTATGCCCAGCGCTTTTTATCGATTCCCACCAGTGACGAGTATGCCGCGCTCAATTTGGCCCAGGCCGTAGCCGTTTGCTGCTACGAACTACGTCGTTTACTGTTGAACCGGGAGCCGCCGCCCGTCTCGGCACCCTCAACGGAGCTCGGCGCAAGTCTCGATCAACTCGAAGCCTACTATGAGCAGCTCGAAGAATTACTGTTAGAAGTCGGTTTTCTCTACCCTCATACGGCTCAACCTCGCATGATGAAACTGCGGCGTATACTCAATCGTGCTCAACCGTCTGATCCAGACGTTGCCCTATTGCGGGGCATGATCCGGCAAATTAATTGGAAACTCTCTCAAATTCGTTAATATTGGGGTCTATTGCAGCTAAGGTGAGCGACCATCTGTCAACAAATGAGGCACTAGTAAGTCTTAATAAATTGATTGAGATAGCATAAATGCTCAGGTCAGTAGTATGATCTGCCTGCTTTCAGTTATTGTGTAATCCCTCGACCGTCCACGCTTTTTGTTGCATTTAGGTCGCTTAATAAGGAGAACTCCCGGTGTTACAAAGCTCTGGACAAACGTTAAGTTACCGGAAACGTCGGCATCTGTTGAAGCAGCGACGTCAGGCTCAGCAAGCCTATGAGGCTGCTGCTGTCCAGCCTCGTGTGACCACCAAGAGCGCTGCATCCAGTCGGCAAGCTGCGGTTTCCAGATCCCCCCAGCGCCCCTCCCCCCCATCTAATATCGGTCTCCGGTCTAGGCCTACACCGCCACAATCTCGGCAGCCCCTTCGACCTTTACAGCCCTTGATGTCTTCGTCTAAGGCTTCTGTGCGTCAAAGGTCACAAGCGTTACCGCCTCAGTCCAAAGCAGTGCGTCAGCGCTCAATATCGCAGGCATCGACGGTCCAGCGGTCACCTTCTGCCCCCCAACCCAAGCGTCCCAGCAGCAAACGCACCCCTTTCTTTTACCCGATTCGCTTAGTGGTGGTGGGCTTAGGGGTAGGAGCAATCGCAGGTACCGTTCTTGCGATCGCAGATCCGGGACCCAAGTCAATGCTTCGGCCTCAAGCTGCAGAGGTCTCTCCATCGATACCGGCAGCAGCTCTTTCCCCGTCGAGTTCCTCTTCCGCCCTTGTGCGCGAGCCTGTGATGGCTCGCGCTGATGCCCCTCAGCAGCAAGCCCTCGATACCTTAAAGACTAAGATTGACACCCTGGCCACCGCGCAAAAAGGGTTGACACCAGGGATGTTCTTCTTGAATGTGGAAACAGGTGCAACCCTGGATATTGCCGGAGACCAGCCTTTCTCTGCCGCGAGTACGATTAAGGTACCGGTGCTGGTGGCCTTTTTTCAGGCCATTGATTCAGGCGATATTTCTTTGGACGACAAGCTGGTGATGCGGCCCGAATTGATCGCAACCGAGTCTGGAACCATGCAATACCAAAAGCCGGGGACGCAATTCACCGCCTTAGAAACCGCAGAAAAAATGATCTCGATCAGCGATAACACCGCCACTAATATGCTGATTGATGTGCTGGGTGGTGCGGATCATCTCAACCAGAAGTTCCGAGCTTGGGGGTTGACCCACACTGATATTCGCAATCCATTGCCAGATTTAGAAGGGACCAATACCATTAGCCCGAAAGATCTCTCAATGCTGATGCTCAAACTCAGCCGTGGAGAACTTTTGTCTATGGGTAGCCGCGATCACGCCTTGAGAATCATGCGGACAACAAAAACAAGAACCTTGCTGCCCCGAGGGCTTGAAGCCGACGCCACCATCGCCCACAAAACTGGAGATATTGGTTCAGTGGTGGGGGATACAGGTCTGATCGAAACTCCTAACGGTCAACGCTATGTTGCCACCGTCATGATGAAACGTCCCCACAATGATCCCAGGGCGCAGGAGCTGATTCGCACTATTTCTCGCCTGACCTATAGCGTCTTTCGGCACCCATCTGCTGAGACAGCTCAGGTTAGTCCGTCCGTCCAGCCTGGTTCACCCACTCAGCTTAATCCCGATCAATAGATGGCTGTCATGCCGGCTGTCATCTTTGAACCATCATGAACCGCTCTGATCCGATTAACCGTAATCGATTGCAGGAATATTCTGGCGGAGAAATCGAGTTTGAAATAGAACTGCTCAATTTGTTCATTGAAGATGCTCAGCAGCATCTAGACACCATTGATGTTGCGATCTCATCTGCAATAAAGCCTACTGAAGGGGCTGCAGAGGGTGATTACTCCGAGGGCTTAGCAGGGTCAAATCTAGAGACAATCTATCAAGAAGCCCATCATCTCAAAGGAGCCAGTGGCACTATCGGAGCCGAGCGGTTTGAGGCGATCTCGACACAGCTTGAGCAAGCCGCTCGCCAGGGCCAGCCCTGTATCCAGCACCTGTGCGCTCTGAAAATAGCTTTTGCTGAATTGACGATCCAAGTGAGTCAGTGGCCGAATTAAGACCAGTCTTCTCAGCCCAGCAGCCGTTAACCTGACGTGATTTCTTGAAACAATTGAATTCTCATCATCCTTACTGCTTCTGTGGGTGACTAGCCTTTACAATCAGAGCAACAGTAGAGTAGTGCGAACGGCCCCTAAATGCGATTTATTGATCAGGCAGAAATTCAGGTTCAAGGCGGCAAAGGCGGAGACGGTATGGTCGCCTTTCGCCGCGAGAAATATGTGCCCGCAGGGGGTCCAGCCGGGGGCAATGGCGGCAATGGTGGGTCCGTGATCCTGCGAGCGGATTCTAATCTACAAACACTCTTAGATTTTAGATATGCCCATATCTTTGCCGCCCAAGACGGACGCAAAGGCGGACCCAAGAATCTCACTGGGGCGAGGGGAGAAGATCGCGTCATTGAAGTGCCCTGCGGTACCGCTGTCTACGATGCTGATTCCGGTACATTGGTGGGAGATTTGACCGTTGCAGGGCAGACCCTAACCGTTGCCAAAGGCGGCAAAGGGGGGCTGGGAAATAAATTTTTTCTCAGCAATCGCAATCGTGCCCCTGAGCATTCCCTGCCGGGACTCTTGGGTGAAGACTATCACCTCCGTCTTGAGTTGAAGCTGTTGGCAGATGTGGGCATTATTGGCCTACCCAACGCCGGGAAATCAACCCTGATTGCGGTGCTGTCGGCGGCTCGACCT
Source organism: Thermosynechococcaceae cyanobacterium (assembly GCA_050330855.1). Lineage (GTDB taxonomy): Bacteria > Cyanobacteriota > Cyanobacteriia > Thermosynechococcales > Thermosynechococcaceae > RCC1774. Next base: position 18,113 of record JBHJNL010000002.1, read on the forward strand.
AAGATTGCAGACTATCCCTTCACCACTTTAATTCCTAACTTAGGGGTTGTGCCCCATCCTCAAGGAGATGGCATTGTCTTTGCTGATATTCCTGGATTGATTGCCGGTGCCCATGAAGGAACGGGGCTAGGCCATGACTTTTTGCGTCATGTCGAACGCACCCGCATCCTGATTCACCTTATTGACGGGACGGCAGAAGATCCGGCTCAGAACTATCACATCATTCAGCAAGAGCTAGAAGCCTATGCTCACGATCTAGCCCAGCGCCCTCAGATTGTGGTGTTAAATAAAGCCGATGCACTGTTGCCCGAACAATTGGGGCACACTGTGGAACAAGTTCAGCAGGTTTGCTCAACCCCTGTGTTGACCATCTCTGCTGTAGCGAAAATGGGTTTAGAGCCACTCCTCAATCAGGTCTGGTCTCAGCTTGAAGTTCTTAAAAAATCCGAGATTACTAACCTGAATGTAATGTCTTAGGTCACAATAAAAGCTAGAGTCAAGACCGTTGCATTTCTTTTTGTTATGTTGTGTGCATTAATCTGAACGTGAGTGAACCTTCCAGAAGATATTATCCAATTGATCAACGTTAATTACTTCATCATATAGACCCCTGATTGGAACCCTGAGATGCCAGACTTAAGCACCACCGAACAAAATAAACTGTTGCTGATTGACGATGACCCCAATCTTATTTTGCTCGTCAAGGATTATCTAGAGTTGCGGGGCTATGAGGTGGTAACGGCAAAGAATGGCCGTGAAGCTCTGAGGGTTCTGGAGCAAGATCTGCCGAGCTTGATTATTTGTGATGTGATGATGCCAGAGATGGATGGATACTCATTCGTGAAGCGGGTGAGAGAGAATCCTCAAACCAATTGGCTACCGGTCTTGTTTTTATCTGCGAAGGGACAAATTCAAGATCGGGTTACGGGGCTTAATACTGGGGCTGATGTCTATATGGTCAAGCCCTTTGAGCCAGATGAATTAGTGGCTCAAATTGAAGCTTCACTAAAGCAAACAGCCCGGATGCAGCAGCAGCAAAATGCTCCTATAGAAGGCGAAGTTTCGATTAACGTCCCCTTTGATGTGGATTTAACCCCCACAGAACAAAAGGTGATTCAGTTGGTGGCGAAGGGGATGTCAAACCGGGAGATTGCGGCAAGCTTGAGCGTCAGTCAACGCACAGTGGAAAGTCACGTCAGTAATATGCTCGGCAAGACGGGCCTCAGTAACCGAACCGAGCTGGCTCGCTGGGCCATTGAGCAACGCATGATTTGAGCTGTGGGCTAGTTGGACGGACGCGATCGCTCTAGCCACAGCAGCAAAACCATCAGGCCAAATACGCCCAACTGCACCATGAGATTAGAAAAGGTGGTGCTAAAGTCTTCCCCTGCTAAAAGCTTAAAAAAGAAGATGAAGCCGCCTAGTAATGCTGAGGCGGCAAAGGCTCCGTAGATAAATTGCCGTAGTCCTTTGAAGGGCGCTTTGGCTTCGGCTCGGAGTCGAGCTAGATGTTCTGGCTTTAGAGAGGTTCTGGGGGGCGTTGTTTTTTGATCGGTCATAGTGAATATTGATGCAGCTTAAGATATTAATCATATTAAGCTGCCTCTAGGGTTAACATTGCTAAGGTCAAGGGGCGCGACTTAGTTTCTTGCAGGATATATTGGATGTCTTCTCTCTCTAGCGATACGGTCCCGGTCCCGTTACAGATTTTTGTGTCTCGGCGTCTGTTAACGGCTGAGCAACTGGCGGTTTTGCAAACGCTAGAGACGTTTTTCCCAGAGGGGCTATTCGATCAGAATTGGTCGAACGATGAGCCAGTGGGTGACTCTGAGGATCGGCAGATCGATGCGCTGATGAAAACTTGGCGCGAGAAAAGACCCGAACAGCAGCCCCCGGCCCCGATCTGGAAGTGTGATCGCAACACCATCGCCACCTGCCCCCATCTCTCTGAGCTAGTCACCAGCCATGATCAGCTCTGGGACGAAGCCATCGCCAATGATCTGAGTCTGCCTCAGTGGATTGTTGCAGCCTGGTGGTGGGGCTGTGCCGCTGTGGTCTGCAATACCTCGACCGAAAAACTGGAATCTGCCATCATGGGTTGGCAACAGCGCTATCGTTGCGCTGTACTGTATCTACAGTCCCCAGAGATGAAGCAAGATCCTGAACTTGTGGCAGAGTACCGCGCAGATCTGAGCTATGGCAATTCAGCCCACGTTCCTCAATCGGTTGATTTAGCCTGGGCGGCGAAAGATGACTTCAACTGGAAATACTGGCAGCTCCCGTCTGCGCTTCAGCCCTGGGGCAGTCGCGCTCAATTGGGTAAAGATGTGATGGCACGGCCACAACCCTAAATGGATCAGGTGTAGACCTTTTTGATGTCGGGTCGAGGCACGATGGGCTGCTCTGCATCGTCAAAATCCCTTCAAAAGAAAACCGTCAGCGTATATCTTGCAGTATTGGAGGCAATAGGTGAGTCGATCTCAATGGGGTAGAGCCTTGGGGCTGTTTCTGTTGGCACTATCTACCACGTTCTTTGCCTGCCAGAAGCCGCCAGTATCGAAGCCTTTGGTACCCGAAGCCTCTCCTCAACCGACAGCCACTCTTCCGAATCAGACGGTGGCAGAGCAACCGACGCCCCAGGTAAGTATTGATCGACTGATGGGGCACATGGCGGCTCTCAACTCTGAGCGGTTTACAGAGCGCGATCGCCAGCGAACCCGCGACTATCTCACGCAAGTGCTTCAAAACGACGGCTGGGTTGTCACCGAACAAACCTTTAACACCGGCGTCAACCTTGTTGCCCAGCGACCAGACACCAAGCCTAACGCAGGTAAGATTCTGGTGGGGGCGCACTACGACAGCATTAAGGGATCTCCTGGAGCTGACGACAATGCCAGTGGCGTTGCTGCGGCTTTAGAGGTGGCAACGCTTTTAGGCCAGCGCTCTAGTCCTCGAAATCTACAAATTGTTCTGTTTGATCAAGAAGAAGCGGGCTTGGTAGGTAGCTATGCCTACGCAGAAAAAGCTCAAAATATAGAAAACGTAGACGGCGTTGTGATCTTAGAAATGCTGGGCTATGCCTGCCATACCGTAGGATGCCAAAAACCTGCTCCCGGCTTGTCCATTGCGCTACCCAGTGATGTCGGTGACTTTGTCGCTGTGGTCGGAGATGCAGAACATAAGCCGCTCCTGGAAGCATTCCAAGAACCCAATCCTAACCTCCCTAAAACGGTCACTGTTCCGGTTCCAGTCAAGGGAATCTTATCGCCTATTTTGCTGCTCAGCGACCACACTCCCTTTTGGTATAAAAATGTTGGAGCCGTTATGGTGACCAATACTGCCTTTCTGCGAAACCCCCACTACCATCGGCGCAGCGATCTGCCCTCCACCCTTGATCGCACCTTCTTCCGAGGCTCCACTCAAATTGTGGTCGATACCACTGCGGCTCTACTGGATGGACGCACTTCCCTGAAAACACCCCGCTAATAACGCCTCAATTATGAGAATCAGATAACTTTAGATTAATTTTCGATTTTGTTCTTATGCCGTCGTGGACAAGGATGAAAGCGTTGGCTAGATAAGTGATTGCAGAGTCTCGCTGAAAATCTTAGAACTTCTCTATATAATTAGAACAACCACAAATCATAAAGAAACATAAACAATCGTTTATTCTGGTTCATACTTGCCTACGAGTCATCATCTTCCTTTACTCGGCATGCAGTGAACCCTGTTTGTGATCATTGCCATCATTATCATTCGGAGAATTGTCCATGACCATAGCAGTCGGACGCGCCCAGGAACGAGGATGGTTTGACGTCCTCGACGACTGGCTGAAGCGTGATCGGTTTGTCTTTATTGGTTGGTCCGGCGTCTTACTATTCCCCTGTG
>JBHJNL010000003.1:0-7430 GCA_050330855.1 Thermosynechococcaceae cyanobacterium
CAGGACTTTGGACAATTTCGAAGCACAAAATCGATGAACGCTATGTAAGAAAGGATAATGACAGTTTTAATCACAAGACTCGTCATTACCCCTAACTACATTATTATGCCTATCCTTCAGACTGAGGCTGAATTTCAAGGTTTCCGAGAGCAGTTATACAACCAGTTTAAGTATCGAGCAGATAGCGCAATGGACTTGTTGGATGCCCTTTGTAGCAATCATCATGCACCCAGTGTTGTGCATTTAAGTCTCAATCCATTGTATCGAGGGGGGTACAGCTTCCTTTTTAAAGCAATTGCCGAGAGTCTTTGCGCTGAACTTTCTGAGGAAGTGGAGCCACAACCGGAAGCGATGGCGCTGCCGAAGGGGTAACCATTCCACTGGTTAGAGCTGATAGCCCAAGTCGTCCCCCGCCCAACGCAACGACACTTCTTCCTGTTCGGCCAAGATTGCACCAGTATTGGACGACCCTTTGCTCGAACCCTAGAAGACCGAGGGATGGTCCATCCCCCCACCCCTATCAAAGGGAACAAACCCATTACGTTAGGCCACAGCTATTCACAGATCGCGATTTTACCTGAGCGCCACGATGAGGATGCGCCCTGGCCGATTCCATTGGATATGAGTCGGGTGCCGACAAAGTCGCATAGTAACCAGAAGGGCATCGCTCAACTGAATGCCGTTTTAAGCCCCCCGAACGTGCCTTGGACAGACGCGTTATGCGTCATCGTCGTTATAGCGCCGGGAATCATCCCGCGATTGAAAATGGCTTTGCGGTTTGACTGACTATCGTAGACCCCATCCAAGCTCACGATGGTCTTGTTCAGGTCTAGTCCGACCTTCTTGGCGATGCGGGTCACTTGCGGTAGCGCTTCCTTCAACAGTGGTGATTCGTTTCGATTGCCAGGAGCTGCGATGAAAGGGGCAATGATATTGCAGTTGCGATCGCAGAAGGGAATCACTTTGTCACCTTTGAGGTGCTTGTGCCCACTGAATCCGAGATTGTCGCCCCCTTTCTTCGCCACTGTCGTCGTCCCGTCGCCATGAATGACGCTGGTGTCGAGGTACCCTTTGAGGGACAGTATCGACACAGACCCCTCGAAAATCGCATCGAAGCACCCATAGTCTTCGTAGCGCCGAAAGGCGGCATAGATCCTGGTGTAGTGAATTTCCGGTCGCCCCTCATTGTTCTTTTCGATGGGCAGTTCTTTCCACTGACAGCCGAGGTACAGGAGCTTCAGAATGTAGTTGAAGGTCGCGTGCAAGGAGAGCTTCGGCTGAGGGCCGCGACTCCCGATGTGCAGGTGGGGCAAGACAAATTCCTTAAACTGTTCTAAGGTCAAATACGTAGGAATCCCTTGCCTGGATTGAGATTGAGCCATTATTACTCCTATCGACTGCCAAACTAATCAGACTAAGGTCTTTTTGGCTTGACCGTTGGAAAGGCAAGGATCTAAAGGCTTGCAGACAAATTCACCCTGCTGGGAAAACCCGCAACCAGTTGTTTGAGTATTTTACTGATTCTCCAGTTGACCAGAATGAGGAAATCATGAGAGTCTGCATCATCAAGCTGCAAAATCAAGCAAAATAAAAAGAATACCGTCATCTTCAAATCCATAATGCAAGCAGAATATCGTCAGCGTCGTCAGCAGTTGATGGCTAAACTCGGCCACAGTAGCGCCATCTTTCGCAGCGCCCCCATGGCCGTCATGCATAGCGATGTTGAGCATAACTTTCGGCAAGATAGCAATTTTTTCTATTTGACCGGCTTCAACGAACCCAACGCCGTGGCGGTGTTGGCTCCCCACCATGAAGAACATCAGTTTATTCTGTTCGTGCAGCCCAAAGATCCAGAGAAAGAAACCTGGACTGGCTATCGCACAGGGGTAGAGGTCGCCAAGGCTGAGTATGGCGCAGATGAAGTGTATTCCATTGCCGATCTAGACGAACACTTGCCCAAATACCTCGCCCAGGCAGATCGCATTTACTATCACTTAGGATGCGATCGCACCTTTAACCAAACCGTCCTCAATCACTGGCAGCGGTTGCTAGCCAAGATTCCCAAAGAAGGCGTCGGGCCGACAGCCCTCGAAGACCCAATTACCCTGTTGCCCCCCATGCGAATGGTGAAAAGTGATCCAGAACTCGCCACCCTCCGTAAAGCCATTGAGATTTCTGTAGAGGCCCACAACCTAGCCCAAGAGATGGCCCAGCCCGGTCGCTATGAGTACGAAATTCAGGCCGAAATGGAACGTCTGTTTCGACTCAAGGGCGGCATCGGCCCCGCCTATCCTTCTATCGTGGCCTCTGGATTTAACGCCTGCATTCTCCACTACACCGAAAACAACCGGCAGATGCAAGACGATGATCTGCTGCTCATTGATGCCGGGTGCAGCTACGACTACTACAACGCCGATATTACCCGCACCTTCCCGGTAAATAGACGCTTTACCAAAGAACAAAGAATTCTCTATGAGCTGGTTTTAGAGGCTCAAACCCAGGCCATCGAGAAAGTTCAACCCGGTAACCCCGTCAATGCCTATCACGACGTAGCGGTGCGCGTGCTCACCGAAGGGCTAGTAAAACTCGGACTGCTGGTGGGAGAAATCGATAAGCTGATTGAAGAAGAAACCTATAAGCCCTTTTACATGCACAAAACAGGGCATTGGCTTGGCCTAGATGTCCATGATGCAGGTTTGTATAAAAAAGATAAAGAGAACTGGCTCCCGTTCCAGGCCGGTCAAGTCATCACCGTTGAACCCGGCTTATATATTGGCCTTGATATTCAACTTGCCGAGGGGCAGCCTGAAGTCCCCGAACAATGGCGCGGGATTGGTATTCGCATTGAAGACGATGTCTTGGTCACCGCCACCGGGAATGAAGTGCTGACCCAAGCCGTCCCCAAGGCGGTTGCCAGCTTAGAGCAGACTGCATCGTCCTGAACCCAAAAAACGGTATTGTGTGGTGTGAATAATTGAACGAATTAGTAAACACCTATGACTGCCACTGAACATCGTCCAACTCCTCCCGCTGCCGGAGTTCTGCAGCTTGTCGGTATTATCTTAGTCCTGACCTTCTTTCTGGACTTTATCATTCGTCTGATTGCATTGCCGGTGACCACCGATGAGATGCAGTACCAGTTGCTCAACGAATTCATCGATCGCGGGGTGATGCCGCTGATTGGCTTAGCGCTAGTCTATGTGGGCTTTTGGCTTAAGCAAACCTCCGCCACCCCAAAAAAGAGCGCCTCGGCTTGGAAAGATCCTAATTTTTGGACCTTTGTGTTTGCCAGTCTCTTAGGACTTTTGTTTCTCGTTGTAGTGCCGTTTCACTATTCCATGACCGGCAAACTTTTCACGAAGGGCATGGAGCAGTTTGATCAGCGCGTTGCCCAAGACGAACTGAGAGTACAGCAAGGCGTACGGGGACTAGAGCAAGAAAAACAGCAGTGGCAGGCCATCGCCAAAGATGCCAATCAAGTTGATGCATTGCTACAGAATCCTCAACTGCCGCCAGAACAGAAAGCGCAACTTCAAGAACTGAAGAAAAATCCAGCCGCCCTTGAGCAAGCCGCGCAAAATACGCTGGTTCAAATTGAAGAGAATCTCAAGCAAGTGAAAGACCAGCAAGGAGAATTAGAAAAGCGTAAAGCAGAACAGGTTGATCAGGCGAAGGGCGAGCGACTGCTGTCGAGAGCGCGTTCTTCAATGCGAAGCCTTCTGCTGGCTCTTGGGTTTGCCATAATTGGCTGGACAGGCCTGCGGGACTCTCGATAAAGCTCAGCTCATTCAAATAAAACTGCGCTAGGATGAAAGTGATAATTCTTTACAAAGCTGCGATTTCTTTTCAAGGGCAGCTCAGTGAATTACTCTTAATTGTTTTGCGCTCAAGGAGCTGAGTTCGTGGATAGGCGATTGAAGGTTCTTTTGGGTCGATTGAAGCAGGATCTGAAGACAGATCTGATTGCCGGGCTATTGGTGGTGATCCCGCTCGCCACAACCATCTGGCTATCGGTCACCAGTTCTGTCTGGGTGATTAGGTTCCTGACCACCATTCCGAAGCGCTTAAATCCTTTCCCTGACATTAACCCCTTGCTGCTGGACTTGATTAATCTGAGTGTAGGGCTGGTGGTGCCCTTGCTGAGCATCCTGCTCATTGGTTTGATGGCCCGTAACTTCGCAGGTCGCTGGCTGCTAGATTGGGCAGAGCGAACCCTACTCGTCATTCCGCTGGTGGGCAATGTCTACAAAACTCTCAAGCAGATTTTAGAGACGCTCCTCAAGGACTCGCGCAGTAAGTTTCGTCGTGTGGTGCTCGTGGAGTATCCCCGTCGAGGGCTGTGGGCGATTGCCTTTGTGACCGGCACCATTGAGACTGAGATTGCCCCAGGCTTACCCGCTCCAATGGTCAATCTCTTCATCCCCACTGCGCCCAATCCGACCACGGGCTGGTATTCTTTAGTCCCCGAGTCAGAGGTCATTGACCTCAACATCGCCGTAGAAGATGCCTTCAAGCTTGTCATCTCTGGCGGCATTGTGGCACCGGATTGGTCCACTGTTGTACCTAAGCCAAAAGCTTTTGATACCAATAGCGAAGCCGAAGCCGCGCTTGCCGTATCGCGGTAGCCTCAGCAGCCTATGGTCCACAGAGACACCAGAGCGCTAAGCAAGTCTGAGAGAAGGCTTGAGGAACTCCAAACAATTATTCTCTTATTGCCCTATGCCTAACGTTTGACGAATAACCTCATCAGACGCTCGGAACCCAACAAGAACAGCTTTTCCCTCCTTGACGAATAGGGGTCGCTTTAGCAGCATGGCGTCCTGCCCAAAGGCATTGATCCACTGGGCTTCGGTCCAGGTCTTTTTCTCGTCCCCAATCTCTCGGTAAGACTTGCCCGAAGTATTCCGCATTGGCTTAGACCCCAGCGTCTTTATCCAGTCTTCAATCTGCTGTGGCGACGGTGGACGCTCTTTTGTATTGATGAAGTCGTAGGGCACATCATGAGTATTGAGCCACTGAATGGCTTTTTTGCAGGTGCCACAGGTGGGGATTCCATAAACTTGCAGGGACATGGATATTTCTCACAGGGATAGTAGAGCAGGATTGATACAGAGACGATCGGGGTGATGTCTTAGAACAGCATGGCTCCATCCAGCTCTGTCGGAATGTTATGGGTATGGGCACCTTCGCCGCAGGTGCGTGGGGTCGGGAAGACCTTACCCGGATTGGCTAACTCTTTGGGATTAAACACGTGGCGGACCCACTGCATGGTCTCTAGATCTGCTGGTGAGAACATCGCAGGCATATAGCAGCGCTTATCAGCCCCAATACCGTGTTCGCCAGAAATGCTGCCCCCCTTATCGACGCAGAGCTTTAAGATCTCGCCCCCTAGCGCTTCCACCTGCTCAAGCTCTCCTGGTTTTGACTCATCGTACAGAATCAATGGGTGTAAATTGCCATCTCCAGCATGGAAGACATTCGCCACCTTATGCCCATACCTCTCACTGAGTTCCTCAATCTTTTTCAGTGTCTCTGCAAGCTTAGTTCGCGGAATCACCCCATCTTGAACAAAGTAATTGGGGCTCATATTCCCTGCTGCCGCAAATGCCGCCTTGCGGCCCTTCCACATCTTGTCGCGGGTGGCCGCATCACTTGCTGCCGTAACGTCTCTTGCGCCATTCTTACGGCAGATTTCGGCCACTCGTTTACTGCTGGCCTCGACCTCTACTGCGATACCGTCTAGTTCCACCAACAAGATTGCCTCAGCATCTCGGGGATAACAGTCTGTCTTCACCACATCCTCAACTGCATTGATACTGAGCTTATCCATAATCTCCATGCCTGCTGGAATGACGCCTGCAGCAACGATGTCAGCAACAGTGGTCCCAGCCGATTCAATCTCAGTGAAGTCTGCCAGCAACACTTCAATGGTCTCGGCCTTTTTCAGAATCTGGAGCGTAATTTCTGTGGCAATCCCTAAAGTCCCTTCCGACCCCACAAAGATGCCCGTCAAATCGTATCCCGGCATCTCTGCGACTTTGCCGCCGAGGTCCACGATGGAGCCGTCGGTGAGGACCATCTTCATACCGAGGACATGGTTGGTGGTGACCCCATACTTGAGGCAGTGGACGCCCCCAGAGTTTTCGGCAATATTGCCGCCGATAGAGCAAATAATTTGGCTGGAGGGATCTGGTGCGTAGTAAAATCCTGCATGGCTAACGGCCTGGGTCACCCAGGCATTAATCACTCCGGGCTGGACAACCACGCGGTGGTTCTCAAGATCTACGTCTAAAATCTGATTCATACGGGTGGTAACGATCAGCACACAGCCCTTTGTGGGCAAGGCTCCGCCCGATAGCCCGGTGCCAGACCCACGGGCGACGAAGGGAATATCGTTGCGATCGCAAATCTCAACAATTGCAGCCACTTCTGCTGTCGTGCGGGGCAATACCACTAAACTCGGACGTTCCCGATAGCTGGGTAAACCATCGCATTCATAGACAGAGCGCTCTTCTGGCGTTACCACCACCCCTTGTTTTCCGGCAATTTTTTCAAACTGCCTAATGATGGGGTGCCAATTGCGTCGTTTCTCTTGAGTCAACATAGGTGCTAGCGATAGAGGCGATCAGTATTCTACTACTATGCTAAATCATGCCATTAATTCGACTGCTCTACCGGCTGTGCTAAAGCCATTAATGACCAGCCACCTAAGAGCTTAACTGTTAAATCAGGCTTAAGCTTAAATGAGACCTTTCGGACAGGAGCAAGCAGCTTCTTATTAAAGCTTGTCTTCAGCTCTAAATCTTCTGCCGTATAGAAACAATCAATAATTTTGAACCCACTATCTTCAAGGGTACGAACCGCTGTCGATTTTGAGAAATAATGAAGATGTCCCACTGTATCTCTAAAACGAATTGGCAGTTCTCTGAGGAGTCCTTGCACATTCATGTCAAGGGGAATATGAAAAATGAAATACTTCGATCTTGAAGTTATTGAATTCAAAAAATCTAGATAATTAGGGATATGCTCAAGGACATCTATTAAAAGTAATACATCATAAAACTTGTCTGACTTCAAAAAATCTTTGACCTGCAAATTGATGTTATTTTTAGGGAGATTTTCCCATAAATCTTCTACTTGGGGCGATATGTCAAACCCTTCTATCTCGGCATCAGGATGATATTTTGCTAATTCATATAAAATACCACCTGCGCCGCAGCCAACTTCTACGAGAGAGTTAAAAGAGATTTGATTCTGACTTAAAATTTTCCGAACCTTTTCAGCTTTCCATGGAGAATGCTCTAGATGCCAATCGGGAGCATCCCACTTTCGACAAAATAGTCAACTTGCGAGCTGCCCATTGAGATAGGCACAGCGCAGACTCAACATTGCATTGACAGAGGCGGTGTTCCAACGGGCACCAGAGATTT
>JBHJNL010000004.1:0-3323 GCA_050330855.1 Thermosynechococcaceae cyanobacterium
GGTTCCGTCGGGATACCCCGCAATACACCCGTAGCGTTCCACTAAAGATTGAAGCGCTTGAAAGGCCCAATCGGTAGGGCGCACATCCGAAAGCTGAGACACAGAGGTGACTTGACCCATCTGATCGGAGTCTGTTTCGGTCATGAGTTCTGAGACCTCGGTCTCAGCTAAAGCTGGAGAGATAAGTGAGATCGCACCCAAAAGACTGAGACTTACCCCGTAGAAAGAGCGTTTGCTCATGTTTATAACTCCTGAACACCAAAGATGACAAAATTAAAGCTCTAGTAAACCATTTCTCCACAGCCAAAACTATGCCCTAGGGGGGGAAGGGCTTTTTATTCCTCTTCAAAAGAGCACAGCAAAAACGAGGGCAGAGACACAGCCTAACCAAAATGCTGCTGAATAATGCCTGCCACTTGCTTTGGACGCACATGGGTATAGCGAGTTTTATCCGGCAAAACGAATAGGTTCGGCCCCGATTTACACTTGCCCATACAGCCGATATCTTGAAGCATGACGTCTTTCTTCAAGCCCGTCTTCTTCAAGCCCTTGGTCAATGCCTTACAGATTTCCTTACTCCCTCTTTTCCGACAACCTGACTTTTGACACACTTTAATTTGGCTGGCCGAACATTTTTTAGACATCATTTCTTCATCGGTACAGGGACTTGTGCGTACAACAGTCAGCGCCTTCAACTTGCGCTTTCCGTGCTTAATATTCTGATAGCCCTTGACGCAGACCCACGCCCCAGACTCTAAAATCTGCATTGATGTATATCTAAGCGACTTGGGAAGTTTTATATACAACTCACCTTGGGCCGTCGCTAGGTAGATGCCCTTAATTTTAAAAGCACCGGAAACTTTATAGGTCAAGAAGCGACCGCTGATATTGAAGGGCACTTTGACCCTATGTTTACTCATAAAATCGCTGACTCATCAATGAATACCTAGACAATTGACTCTGTTGTATTAACTGTTGCCACAGGTGGCTCGGAATGTCTGCAGACGGACAGGAGATCTTAGCGATCTGCTCTGCATCAAAGGTGCAGTAGTGGAGTGCAACCTTAGTCCGACTATCTAACAAGCTATGGTGTTGGGAAGTTTCAGCTTCACCGAAGAAGAAATCAGTCCATCGATTTCCTTTACGGACGGTGACAGAGAGTTGATGGCTAGAGGCTCTAAGACCAGCACTGTTCCAGCCAGCCCACCAATTCGGTACGGGAAGCGATAAACTGCTGGACCACACTCCAAACTTGAGCTGATTCCACATGATCGTTGACCTCAACACGTAAACTACCGTCGGTTGAACACCAAGCGTTAATCGATAAATCTTGAAGGCGGCGCTGGACTTGCCTGCGATCGCAACTTGGCACCGCAATAACCTGATGCTCTCGCTTGAGTGAAATATGAGATGGGTGCATCACTGATTCCCTAACTGCAAAACTCTATAGATAAGCAAAACGATCCCCCCAAAGGTTCAGCGCAACCTCTAATGATTTAGCTCAAACCGAGAGTAAGACTGTCGTTGGCGAGGAAGTGGTCCAAATGGAAAGCTCGCTCTTCGGTCTCAAGCAACATCTTTTCGTAGAGATAACGAGTGGCGCGATCGCCAAGGCTTTCGGATTGGGAGGCTTGCGATCGCAACAAAGCAATCACGCTTTTCTCTGCGGCCAAGTCATGCCCCACCATGGTGCGGGCATCAAAACAGCCATCTGCTTCAGGCTCAAAGCAAGCCAATTCTGCCAACTTACTAAAGCTTGCGGCAGGCACCCCACCCAGCCCGTTGAGCCGCTCCCCTAGCTCGTGGGTATAGCCTTGCACCGCAGTACGACTTTCATCAAAGAATTGATGCAGTGGATAGAACTCTGTACCTTCAATCACAAAGTGATGCTTTTGATATTGCAGATAAAGCGCTTGAAAACTAGCTAAGGCAAGATTCATCCCTTCGCAGACAGGGACTGTAATCTCTGCACTCAAGGCCACAGCGTTGTCGCTCACTTGAGTAAAAGGCTGGCGCACCGTAGATGTCTCTGGCATTGGGGATCCTCAAAACTTGTTATCTTTAATTGAGAAAGTAAGTCAATAAACTGATAATAGTGAATTTAGCAGAGAGTGATTCTTATTGCAATCAATTTTCAATAAATTGATCGCAAATCCTTTATGCTTTCAGATTCTATTCCTATGACAAGGCTGTAGAAGCTCTATGAGACCCTGCTTTTGGCAGTCTATTCTCACTGCTTACCTCCTTGTTGAATACCGACTACTAGCAAGTTTTATGATCAAACTGAGACAACTTGATCGATTCGTTGACGTGATCTTGATGATAAAATTATCTATTTGCTGTGGGTGCTGCGATACCTAGCCTTTGGGCAGGACAGATAGGAAGCCCGGTTCAAGGCACTTTGAGTGCTATTCTTGGTCGTGGCTTCTGGGAATTGCAGAGCAGGTGTCCACACAAGTTCCTCATTATTGTTCGCTAGAGTGGTCTTAACTTCTAATCAATACTGTCAGCCACCTCATTAAGGCTGGTATTTAAATGTCGCTGTGAATACCGCTAACCACTGTTTAGGTTGGTTTTTAAGAGGAATCCTCTGAATATTTGTTCAGAGGATTCTGGTTTTGATGCTGATCGAGTTTTGCGCCAGAGCCTTTTGAGAACTATGGTTTAGTGAGAGGTGACCTCTACTTTTAGAGGGTGGTCTGAGCGCCTTGTCTGTGAAAATGATGGTGCCAGCGTTGATAAGATCGCAATGTTATTAATATCTAAACAAGTCACAATTCCCCGCAGCGAAATTGAGGTGCAAGCGATCCGCGCCCAAGGTGCCGGTGGTCAGAACGTCAACAAAGTCTCAACCGCGATTCATCTGCGATTTGATATTAACGCCTCATCACTACCAGACTTCTATAAAGAGAAGCTGCTGCAGCTCAACGATCAGCGAATCTCGAAAGAGGGCGTGATTATTATCAAGGCCCAGCAATACCGCACCCAAGAGAAAAACCGAGAAGATGCCCTCAGTCGTCTGCAGGCAATGATTAGGAGCGTCGCCATCCCCCGCAAAAAACGGAGGCCCACGAAACCGACAAAAGGCTCCAAGAGAAGACGAATCGACGGTAAAACAAAACGGGGCGCATTGAAAGCCTTGCGGGGAAAAGTAGATTTTTAACACAGATCAATTCGTAGTAAAGGGCTTTGCGCTCAAATAACAATTGGACTTTGGACAAGATTGAGGCTCAAAAGAGATGAACGCCATCGAAGAAAGGATAATGACGGTTCCACATTTAAGAACCTTCATCATCCCCACTTCCATTATGCCTATACTTCTC
>JBHJNL010000005.1:0-3733 GCA_050330855.1 Thermosynechococcaceae cyanobacterium
GCCAGTCGATGGGGGAGATCTGCTGCTTTACTAGTTCTGCGCTACTCATGGAATTTATTTTAGCCAAGCTCAGAGCCTGCAATCCTATATTTTTCGTAAACCCCTGGGACGATTACGAATCACCGCACTGGAAACTAACTCCAAATACTTGAGTTGCTTTTCCTGTTGGTCTGGATCGTTTTCGGTGATCACCCCTACCTTCCCAAAAAACAGCCAGTCGAGGAAATTGTTGTATCCCTCCACTTTGTTGGTGCATTCGGTCACCTGTCGTCGGAGTCCACGGTCGGAGATATAGCGCAACAAAAATTGGGTGCGAATCACCTGCCCAAGGGCCTCAAAGGCATGGTAGAGCCGATTCTTTTTGCTGCTACTGCTCAATCGGCGCAGGATTGTCGATGGTAAAAGCCTACCTGCTCGGATAGAGAGGACCACTCGCATCAAATCCTGCCAATGCGTTTCAATCAATCGCCAATTAGCATTCTCCTTGAACAGTGGATCAATATACTCATACTCCGCATCAGAACTGGGGCGAAAGAACGATAGGTTTTGCCAATTGCGGATCCGAGGCATGAGCTGAATCCCCAGCAAATAGGACAGGGAAAAAGCCGGAGCACATTGACCTTGGGTATCAGCATGAATCGTATCAGGCTGGATATCCGATTGGTTTTTAATCAGCCCATCCAAAATGTAGATCGCCTCCCACACCCCACAGGTGATGAAGTGAGTGAACAGAGCAATATATTGATCCGACACATGGTGATAGGCAATGCCACCATAGCCGCCGTAGCGAAGATGGTATTCAGAGATCAGGTTGTTGTCGTAAATTTCAAACTTGCTGCCATCAGCCGCCGCTCGTTTCCCCGTTCCCCAACAAAGTGGGAGCTTGAGGCGTGAGTAAGCATTGATGATGTCCCGAATCGCAGCCTCAATTTTCTCTGTCGTGAAATGCCGTCTATGAACATAGGAGAGCATATGGGCACTCATCCGACCCCGAGTATGACGCGCCGTTTCATTGGGACCAAGATTGCACCCATATCCAAAAGTGGTGAACAGGTAGCGCTCAATCGGGTCACTTAACTTAGGTTCAGATCCAGAGATCGGCCCAAAATGGCGGGTCCAGTTCACCCAATGTTGAACATTGGAGAGAACATCAAGCACACTCCGTTCCGGGATCTGCTCTAAAATCTTCTTTTCCAGCTCCAAAGCACTTTTAGAACGCGGTGCCGCAGTGATGCGCTTGAGGCTGGGCTTGTCATCCTGATTGATGGTGACTTGAGTGTCTGCTTTACAGTGTTGGTCTACCTCCTGAGCCAGTTGAGTCAGTTGGTTCCGCAGATGCTGGACGAATCCACTGGCTGTAGACGGTATCTCTAACTCCTGACAGTATTGCTCTAGCAATGGCTGACAGTCCTCCCAACTAAGGAGCTGCTCTCGAAAATCGGCATAGTTCTCAGAGCCTGGAACGCAGGCATCTCCTGTTTTCAACTCCGTGGCCAAATAACTAAACAGGCACACCTCTAATTGACGTCGGACCAAAACCGTCTTGCCTCCATCCTGGGCATAGACCAACTTTCGCCACTGAGAACTGATAAAACTTAGGTCCAGCTCAGCAGGTAAATATTGGCTGCGTCGGTCTTCATGTTCTAGAAGGAAGTTGAGAGCCGTAATCAGCGACTGGTCCTGGCTGGTCGATTGAATATCCAAGGACCGGACCATCCGAAAGATGGATTTCCGGTGGGGGACAAAGAAGGACCGCATCAATGGGAAGTGATTCTTGGTGTTGTAGGGTGAAACCTGTTGACACTGCTCCAATAAAGTTTGGGCACCTCCATGAGTATTGAGGATGCCCTGCACTTGCCGACCCAGCATGGCATCGCTGGGCTGTTTGACCGATGCATCCAACACCTCACTCAAAATGCCTAGCATTGATTCAGTGGTGGCTAAAGACTGTTCTCGTAATTCCACCAGGCGGGTCTTCGCCCGATTATTGATACTGAGCATTCGTTTGAGAAACATCTCCGCCAAGTGATCGCGTGATTTAACTTGGGCGCGATAGATTAAACACACCAGGAATGTCCGTCGCTTGGCTGGATTGATTTTCGACAGCTCAGCGACGTCGAGCGCCTGAGCTTGGGCGGCAAAATACTTGATCTTGGCAGGGGTTAGCTCTGCAAGAATGCGCTGAGCTTCGGCAAAGGACATCAAGGACTCGTATTTGCTCTGGAGTTCCTTGAGGTGAGAGAGTGTTGCTTTCTTCGGGGGCGCTTTAAGCTGATTCAACGTTAACTCTGCCTCCTCTGACTGGGGTTTGATGAGCTGATCTAGATAGATTTGTTCAGCTTGAGACAACTGGGTACTGACCTGCTCAAACAACTGCTCGTGGGTGTTGTAGCGAATGGTCATCGCTAATTGATCTAATGTGCTGTAGGCAGGAAGTTCAAACCGAGACTTGATCAACTCTTCAATAGCAACATTGATCAGGTCGGCTGGATGGTCTTTGATGAGTGCAGCTTTAGCAACGGCTGCAACCGCGATTTGGTGAGCTTCAGGACCATAGGAGGTCACTCCTAAATGAGTCCGAATCTGTTTCTCAAATCGATACAGGGATGAAGTGGCAGGTGTCAGTTTGATGCGCTTACTGACATCAAGACACGCTTGCACATGTTCAACAATGGCTGAGGGGATATCTGCTAGGGCAGGGAAATAACCTAACCGTTGAAAGGACTTCAATAAGATCGTCAAGGCCAGCACATTGGTTGGGAAACGGGCATGGGATCTGGCCCACTGGATCTCTGATGAAGTAGGGGTATAAACCTCATTGAGGGTTTTGAGGGTTGGACGGGCCTTAAATTGCGGATAGGCGGTTCGTTCAATCGCGGTCATCGGTGCATCGGCGCTGCCATTTAACGGGATCCCTTTTTAGACTCACTCTTCAAGCCCAGAGTATAGACAATACTCCACTTTAAAATAGAAATGACCACCAACCTATCTTTTTACAGAATGATAAAAAATGGGATCACTGCGCTAGTTCACTTTACTTTCTTGAAGTGATTGAAATGCTTTTTGGGCAGCGTGTTGAGCTTGAGCCGAGGTCACTTTCTGATACCGAAGCGTGGTCTGGATGTTCTGGTGTCCCATGAGTGCTCTCAATTCTTCGAGTCCTATCAACCCCACTCGCTCTGTGGCAAAGGTATGGCGGAGATCATGGAGTCGGATTCCGTCTAGTTCAGGGTGTCCAGCAATTAACTGTTTGAAGGACTTGTACGCTGTACTGTAATTGAGGCGGCTAATGTTTAGACTGAATCGATGCTGAGCTGTAAACAATGCGGGGCTTTGCGGATGTCGATACTGTTGAAGGTATTTCTCTAAACTCTGCTGGGCATCTGCGCTAAAAAAGCACCAACGTTTTTTGTTGCCTTTGCCCACTACCTGAAAGCGATGGTCGTCGAAATCTACATCAACGAGATCTAGGGCTAATAGCTCTGAGATTCGGGCACCACTCCGATGAAGCAGGCGGATGATAGCGTCCATTCTGCGATCTCTCGCAACGCTTTGGTAGAGGGATTGTAGTTGCTCAGCAGTCAGATATCGAATAGGTTGATCGCTGTTGTGTTCACCTCTTTGGGGGTTGGCTTTGCGGCGGGGTAAACGGGCGATGGGATTGACGCGGATATAGTTACGGTCAACCGCATAATTCATCAAGGCTTGCACAATGGCTTGGTGACGATGATGG
>JBHJNL010000006.1:0-64774 GCA_050330855.1 Thermosynechococcaceae cyanobacterium
ACCGATGATGAAGTTGCCGATGCGATCGCAACCATCATTTCTGAAGTCGGAGCCACCTCTGCGAAAGACATGGGCAAGGTGATGGGACCGGCTATGCAGCGCCTCAAAGGGAAGGCAGATGGCAAAAAGGTCCAGGCCTTAGTGAAGGCAAAGCTAGCAGAATAAACGCTCTATAGGCAAATTGTAGAATGCAGCATTCAAATGGTGATCTAGCTCACAGTCATCACCAAAATCCTGCCCTAGGATAGAGACATATACAGAACAACTATATTGAAATCAACCTCGGTCAGCAAAGCTGACCGAGGTTATGTTTATCGATTGGTGAGCCATCGGAGCCGCAACAAGGTGCGCTACACTCTGAAGGCAGCTTTAGGGGATGCGATCGCCCGTGGCAACAATCCAATGCCAAGACAAGATTTTTTCTAATATCGACGCGATCATCTTCGATAAAGATGGCACCCTCGCAGATGTGGAATCCTATCTTAAAAGCTTGGCCCAAAAGCGCGCTCGACTGAGCGATGCCCAGGTTCCTGGCGTTCAAGAGCCACTGCTGCTTGCCTTTGGCGTTGAAGAAGGGCAGCTCAACCCTGCCGGACTGCAGGCGGTGGGTAGTCGTCGAGACAACGAAATTGCCGCTGCCGCCTACATTGCAGAAACGGGCAAAGACTGGCTAGCAGCTCTTCAAGTTGCCCAGTCTGCCTTTGCAGAAGCCGATAGCTACCTCAAGCGGAAAGCAAACCATACCCCTCTCTTTCCGGGGACTCAAGATCTGCTGCAAACCTTGACAGCAGCAGGGGTAAAAATCGGTATTCTTTCCGCAGATAGTCCTGAACACGTCAGCGACTTTATTGATTACTACGAACTCGCAACCTATATTGATGCCTACCAAGGCGTTGACAGCATTAGTAAGCCAGACCCACGACTATTTGAGCAGCTCTGTGAACAGCTCGGCGTCGCTCCTGAGCGTGCATTGATGGTGGGGGATGCTCAAGTTGATTTGGTAATGGGTAAAACCGCCGGAGCTGCAGGGTGTATTCAGGTAACGTGGGGATGGTCCACTATCACTGCCTACAGCGAAGCCGATGTTGTGATTGAACAATGGCAAGCGTTTCAACTTAAAGCGTAAGGTTGACCTCACGCAGCCTTCGGTCTCCGTAATCGAATGCTATAATCGCTTGAATTTAGTACCGTCTGCCAACTCAAACCACAGGGAGGAAAAAGACCTTGCCAAAACGCTATCTGTTCACTTCAGAATCAGTCACTGAAGGGCATCCTGATAAAGTCTGCGATCAAATTTCCGATACGATTTTAGATGCGCTGCTAGCCCAGGATCCCGCTAGTCGAGTTGCGGCAGAAACGGTTGTCAATACAGGGCTAGTTCTCGTCACGGGGGAAGTGACGACTAAAGCACAAGTCAATTTTGTAAAGCTGGTTCGTGAAAAAATCACTGAGATTGGCTACACCGACTCAGACAATGGTTTTGCTGCCAATAGCTGCTCGGTTTTAATTGCTTTAGATGAGCAGTCTGCAGACATTGCCCAAGGGGTTGATTCAGCTCAAGAAACTCGCGAGCACAAAAGCGACGAAGAGCTAGACGCCATCGGTGCTGGCGATCAGGGTCTGATGTTTGGCTATGCCTGTAACGAAACCCCAGAACTGATGCCATTGCCCATCAATTTGGCACACCGGATCACGCGACAACTTGCAGCCGTTCGTAAGAATGGAACGCTGTCTTATCTGCGCCCTGATGGTAAATCACAGGTGAGTGTGGCCTACGAAGACGGTAAACCCGTCGGAATTGACACCATTTTGATCTCGACCCAACATGACGCCACCATTGAAGAGATTACAGAGCCGAGTGCAGTGCGCGATCGCATCCAAGCTGATCTCTGGATCCATGTGGTGCTGCCTATTTTCTCAGACCTTGACCTGAAGCCCAACGACGACACTCGCTATCTTGTGAATCCCACCGGTCAATTCGTCATTGGTGGTCCCCAAGGGGATGCAGGATTGACGGGGCGTAAGATTATCGTCGATACCTACGGTGGCTACTCCCGCCACGGCGGTGGCGCATTCTCTGGCAAAGATCCTACAAAGGTAGATCGGAGTGCGGCCTACGCCAGTCGCTATGTTGCCAAAAATATTGTGGCGGCAGGACTAGCTGACAAGTGTGAAGTGCAGGTGAGTTATGCCATCGGCGTGGCTCGTCCCACTAGCATTTTGATTGAGACTTTTGGTACAGGTAAAGTTGACGAAGATCGTCTGCTGGAAGTAGTTCAAGAGATGTTTGACTTGAGACCTGCAGGCTTAATTCAAGCCTTTGGCCTCACTCACTTACCCAAAGAGCGAGGCGGCAGATTCTATCAAGATGTCGCAGCCTATGGACACTTTGGTCGCTCAGACCTAGATCTGCCCTGGGAGAAAATCGATAAGGCGGATGCCCTTAAGCAAGCTCTGAGTCCTTCTTTAGCCGGTGCAGCGGGCTAAATTTTCTTCACCTTTCTTACCTAATCAATGATAAACACTCGCTATTCCAAAATAGAGTAGAGGGTGTTTGTCATAATTGAGATATTGACTTTGAAGAGAGGCGGTCCGATGATTTCGCTAGTCATACCAAAGTTCAAGGCAAATCAGATGGGGCAAGTGATTGCCACAATCCAAGTGACAAACCGGATTGATCAAGTCATGTCTGAGCGAGGGTTTATTCCTGAAGCCGAGATTCGTTCATGCGTCCTAGATGATGTTCTCGTCGATACTGGAGTGACATTGCTCGGTTTGCCAACCCCGATTATTGAATCTCTGGGACTTGTTCGGGGTCGCTCCACGGCGGTTGAAACAACCGCTGGGATTCAGCTAGGTTGGATCTTTCGAGATGTTGATTTAGAAATTTTAGGCCGTCGAGGAACCTTCGATTGTCTAGAATTAAAAAATGTTAGCTACGCGCTTTTGGGTGTAGTACCAATGAAGATGCTGGGATTGGAGCCAGATCTCCAACATCAAAAACTGCGGGTATTACCCATGACCTCTGAGCAAACCTACCTTAGTGTTTTGTAGTGGCTGTGGTGCTTGTTTTTTCTGAGCGTTCAGTGCAAGACTGTCAGCCAGATTTAATCTTGTCGCTGACGGCGGCAGAACGAGTGCGATCGCATTTCCCTTTCACCACAGATGACGGCACCCCTATTTATCTTCAGCTTCCGAGGGGAACTGTTTTACAAGACGGTGACTTACTGATCGCGAAGGATCAGACCTTATTGCAAATTAAAGCCAAACTAGAGCCTGTTCTAGTGGTGCAGGCCAAGAATCAGCTCGATCTGCTGCGAGCTGCCTATCACCTTGGCAATCGACATGTCGCTCTTGAAATTACTCCGACTTGTCTTCGACTGGCCCCCGATCCGGTGCTGCAGGATATGTTGCTTCAGCTCCAGTTAGATGTCGCAACAGAAGCACATCCTTTTCAGCCAGAAACAGGTGCTTACCGCCACTCTCATTAGAACGGAATGTACTGTAGAGGGTATGAAACGGGCATTCTAGAAGTATCCCCAGAGAATCTAGCGGCGACAAGCTCTATTGGTTTGACGTCTAGAACCCAAGATCTGCGATCGCAGGTCTGCAGACCAGATCAACGAACCACTTTGCCCTGATCTGACCTCCTGCATACTCAATACGACAACTCATTCCCAGCGTTTGGCCCCATCTCCTATCTCCATTTTGAGATGTCGGCACAGAGACGGCGTGCTCTCTTTAAAGTTCTCAACGGACTTTAGAGTGAACGTGCTGGTCAATAACAGGAATCGATGATGTCGTGGAAGCTAACTCTAAGGGATACTTCACGTGAGCGTTATCAGCAGCCCACAACGGTTATCGTTGCCCCATATCGAAGCCCACATCGATCTGTTACAGCGATACCAGGCACAGACAGACAATGGGCTATGGCATACACTGCCTGATGACGGGTACATTTATGGCCACCTGACTTGGCACATGGAACAGGCCCAATGGTGGGATGCCATTCACGCCCTTTTGCTAGAAGAGACCCCCGACGGACGGAACGGCTGGTATCAAAGTTGTCTCAATCAGGGGCACTTAAGCACCTATATCCAAGATATTCAGCGGGCTTGGCGTTTAGCTGAGCAGAGCGATGAATCAGTCGCCGTCAGCGCTCTACAAGATGAAACTTGCTCAAGCGCCATGACGTTACAGGTCAGATATGCGTCAATCACCTCAATTTTGAACAGCGTGGTGAGCCAAATTCCAGCCCCTTTAATGATGGCTCTAGTCACCCACCAGATCTGGGAGCCAGAACAAGCATGGATTCTATTCCAGCAGCTAACGCCGGGAGAGCAAGTGACCGCCCTAGAACATTGGGCCGCAGATTTGTCCGAGAGTGAACAAAACAGAGCGCTGGAGATGATCGGAGCGGTGCAGGATGAATCGTCTCGCGCTCGCATGTTGAGTGTGTTGGCTCCTCACCTTGGCAATGTCCATTGGGGGCAATTTTTAAAGCACAGTCAAGAGATCCCTGCAGAGCACTACCGGGCTTTAGTTCTGCGTAGCCTCAGCACTGTTCTGCCCACTGATCTTATCCCGCAGGCGATGCGGCTGATCAAAACGATTACGGACAAAACCACACGCCTGATCGTGCTCAGTTACTGGGTACAACACCAAATAGACCTGCTCCCTCAACTTCTTGTTGATCTCGCTTCGGTTCAGGATGCGGTTGTGATTGGAGAGGTTCTCTGTACCCTCGCCCCCCATCTTGCCCCTCTATCTTTACCGGCGGTACTGCAGATTTGTGAGCGTCTTCAAGAGCAGGATATTCAGGGTGAAATACTGATGACCCTGGCGGCACATCACCCCGCTGTGCTGCCGCAGGCATTTGCTGCCATTAGCGAACTCGAAGATGAGTTTTCCTGTGCCAATGCCTTTGGCAATCTGGCGGCTTACAGCGATCAAAAAACATTAATGCAAATATTGGCAAAGGTGAGTGCCCTTCAAGATGAATCGGCTCGGGCTTTGGGCTTAAGTTTACTGGCCCCCTACCTCAACAAGAACACTTTTGCTGAGCTATGGCAGGCTATCCAGACACTGCCGACTGAGTACTATCGTGCCCAAGTTCTCACCCATGTTCCCCATACTCAAGACCGACTTCCACAGATTCTTGAGGCGATTGAATCGATGCAGGATCCTAAGGCGATGGCTCTTGCTGTGACGACATGGGGGGCGGTTCAGCCTACTTTGATGGCTAAGGCTCTACAAATGGCTCAGTCTATTCAGGATCCACAATTTCGATTCCGGGTCTTGGAAACCCTTGCTCTCCATCAGCTCACAATATGGCCTGCGGTTTTAGAGGCGATCCCCTGTCTACCGAGCGATTTTTCCCGTGCTGAAGCTATCCGGTCTCTGTCTCCTCATCTGCCCCAAGGTCTGATGGGTGAGGCTTTAAATAGGGTGAGTGAACTATCGGAGGTGTCTTGCCGATCCCAGGCGATTAGTGAATTGGCGAGGTACCTACCCCGATATCTTTTAATGCAGGCTTTAGCCGTTGTGCTGCCCGTTCAAGAATCATCTGTGTTTGGTTCGACTGCACGGCAGTTTGATCCCACTCGGACTGTTGCTCCGGTCTCTAGGGTCTCGGCGATGAATGCGATCGCATCCTACTTACCCGAAGAATTGCTCACAACCACTGTGGAGGTTATTAACACAATCGGTGATCCCCACCGTCGCGCTCAAGCCTTGAGCAGCCTACTGCCCCAACTCAATTTAACTATGGATCGGTCTCAATGGCGTACCCAGCTCCGCTGCCTTGCCCACCGCCGTCATCGGGAGTTTCTTGCCGATTTACTGAAGTTAGCACCTGCGATCGCTCAGTTGAGTGGGCCTCAAACGCTCAAGGACATTTCTATCGAACTACTCTGTCTCCAGTCACAATGGTCAGAGTGCTATGCGCTGCGGCATTAGGATCAAGAATTAAATAACAGGCCTAACTTGCTACCCTCATCCTAAATCCTTCTCCCCAGGGAGAAGGACTTTGAATCTAGCCTAGGGAAAGGGCTGGGGTGAGGGCGTAACAAGGGCGAAAGTTCAATCAGTTATTTAATCTACGATCCTAAGCAAAATCAGATGGAACCTCAACAAATTGCCGTAGACTTTCTTGCACAAGCTCTTGCATGGCCTCACGGGATACTTCAAAGCCTGAATCTTGTCCCTTGGGGTGATCAAAGAAAATGAGGCTGTCGACGGGCTTCATGGCTAAAAGCTGAAACAACAGCAAAATGACGGGCTTAGGGACCGCAATCAGGTGGGGATCAGAGCAGGAGTGGGTAGCATCCTTCAGGTTGGCATAGGCATACACCACTGTTTTTTCGAGATTGGGCTGATTTTGGTGGTGCAGCGTGGTGATCTGCCAGTTTTGCCCTAGATTTTGCAGAATATAATATTCCAGATGATTGAGGTGATGGGCAACCTGTGCCAGGACAGGGCCAATGGCCTCCATGGCTTGAGGGGTTTGGCCGTCCTGGGGGGCTTCGTGAATCAGTGTCTGAATTTGATCCTGTAGGCTCATCGGCTATAGCTTGGCCCCACATTCTGGGCAGAACTGGTGACTGGCAGCATTTTTGGCTCCACAGCCACCACAGTAAATTAGCTCTACTGCTTTTTCTAGTTTTTCCTGTTCCGGTAGACCCAGCATTTGGCCGTTGCTTTGACCGGGGGCAATCATGGGGTAACAATTTTCGTCGCGGGTCACCTGGGCATCTAAAAGAACGGGACCGTCGTGGGCGAGGAGAGTTGCGATCGCATCCCCTAACTCACTCCGTTCTCGCACCAGCATCCCCTTGACGCCAAAGGCCTCAGCCAGCTTGACAAAATCAGGCATTCCCCGCGACATACTGGAGTTAGAATAGCGCTCACCAAAGAAGGCCTGCTGCCACTGGCGTACCATTCCTTGCCAGAAGTTATTGATAATGACAGTCTTGACCTGAATATCGTACTGGGCCAGGGTCGCCAGCTCCTGCAGATTCATCTGGAAGCTAGCATCGCCACTAATGCAGATCACCTGCTGATCGGCCACCGCCATTTTGACACCCATCGCCGCCGGTAGCCCATAGCCCATCGTACCCAGCCCTGCACTGGAAATCCAGCGGCGCGGACCATTCTTTAAAAACTGAGCTGCCCACATTTGGTGCTGGCCGACATCGGTAGTGTAAAACGCATCAGGAGCCTGACGAGCCAGCTCTACGATCACTTCCTGGGGCGAAAGCTTTCCTTCAGGGGTGGGCACCTGTAGCGGATAGGTGTGCCGCCAGCGCTCAATGCGCGATCGCCAAGCCTGGGTCCGGTTTCCAGAGGCTTCGGATTGCTTTGCCAACTCTAGCAATTCTGTGAGCACCGGCTTCACACTGCCCACAATGGGTACCTCTGGAGCACGGTTTTTACCCACCTCCGCCGGGTCAATATCAATGTGAATTACCTTGGCGCGCGAGGCGAACTGGTCCAGCTTGCCAGTGACCCGATCATCAAATCGCGCCCCCACCGCAATCAGCAAATCGCACTCACTGACAGCAAAGTTAGCATAGGCCGTACCGTGCATCCCCAGCATCCCCACCGCCAGCGGGTGGCTCTCATCAAAGGCACCTTTACCCATCAGGGTCGTGGTCACCGGAATATGAAACCATTCAGCCAGCTCTTGGATCTCAGGATGGGCACCGGAGGTAATCGCGCCGCCCCCAACATAGAGTAGGGGTTTAGCAGACTGCTCAATCAGTTCGATCGCCTGCCTGACCTGCCGGGGATTGCCCTTAACGGTGGGCCGGTAACCTGACAAATGCACAGCCCCTGGATCAACCGGAACATAGTCAAACTCTTCAAGACCCACATCTTTGGGAACATCAATGAGGACCGGCCCCGGTCGCCCGGTTCCGGCAATATGGAACGCCTCTGCCACACACTGAGCCATCTGAGCGGGATCGCGCACGACGTAGGAATGCTTAACAATGGGGAGGGTAATGCCAAAAATATCAATCTCTTGAAAGGCATCGCTGCCGATGGCCGGCCGAGAAACCTGCCCCGTGATCACCACCATGGGAATGGAATCGAGGTGAGCCGTCGCAATGCCCGTCACCAGATTTGTAGCCCCTGGACCAGAGGTGCCAAAGCAAACCCCCACCTCTCCAGTGGCCCGCGCATAGCCATCAGCTGCATGGGAAGCCGACTGTTCGTGGCGGACCAAAATGTGTTGAATATCGCCGCGCTCTTCGGCTCGATAGATCTCATCATAGATCGGCAAAATCGCGCCACCCGGATAGCCAAAAATATGCTTGACGCCGTGGCGCTTCAAGCTGTCAATTAATGCAAACGCTCCAGTGGCACGCACGGGGAAACCTCATCAGTGAATGGTCGAAAATAGAATGCAGGTATTAAGTCCAGATTAATCCTTAAGTTTAACGGTAGGCATTAATCCCTGTCGATATTCTAGACCCTCTACTTTCTGAAGAGAGTTTTAAATTGCATCTTCTAGCACTTTATGAGTGCTCCGCCAAGTCCAGACCCCGGCCACAATAACGCTGATCCCCATGCCAATCAGTACTTTTCGCAAGGCTTGTTCAGGATCGGTGTCTACCAAATCAATGAGCAGCCCCGTGATCGCCAGCGGGAAACACAGGGCAATATTGACCATATTGTTCTGGAAGCCAAACACCTTGCCTCGCATGTCAGGGGGCGTTTGTTCTTGAATTAGGGTCTGCATGGGTACCCCCACCAGCGAGGCCCCCAACCCCAATAGAAAGCTCAGGCCTAAACCGAGACCAATACTAATGGTGTTGGGATCGTCATTAAGGGCCGTCCGCAGGAGAGAGAAAATCATCAGCACCGATCCCATCCCGATGAAGCCGATCAGCGGCAGGGGCAGATGATGAAAACGCTTACCCCACTGACCTAGAATGCCAGCGCCCTGAACAAGGCCCACACCGGCGGCGGCAAGCAGAAAACCCACTTCGCTTTTTTCGGTAAACCCAATCTTTGCAGCTAGGGGAAACGCCAGAATTGCCAGAGCTGCAAAGACGCAGTAGACAACGGTCAACTGCAGCATGGCGTTGCCCAGTAATCGATTCTTTCTTAAATACTGAAACCCTAATTTCAAGTCACTCCAGGGATTGAGGGCGGCAGTATGGGTTTCCTGCTTCTCGTGCATCTGCAGAGTGACGAGCAGGCCGGCAGAAATAAGATACAGACCGCCGACCAGAAAAGCTCCGCCGAGCTTGACGCCGCCCCATTGGCTGGCCCATTGAATTAAAAAGCTACCGCTGGCAAACCCCACTACCAGAGATCCCATCATGGTGGTGGTAAAGAGGGCGATCGCAGGCATCAAGAGCTGCGGCTTCACAACAACGGGAATCGCAGCTTGTTCTGCCGGGGCAAAAAACTGGGTCAAAATCGACTCAAAAAAGGCCACCAAAAAGATCCAAATCACCTGCTTCTCCGGGAAGAGCGGAATCAGCAACACCAAGGCTCCGCGTCCCAAGGTTGTGGTCCATAAAATTTGTTTTTTGGACCAGCGATCAACAAACAGTCCTGCGGCTGAACCAAACAGAACCGCAGGCAAAGTATTTGTGATCATGATGGCAGACCGCATTGAGTTCTCCATGGAGTACCCAAAGAGCTGGGGCGCGGCATAGATTGCTACCAGCTCTACTAAGAGCAGTAAAAATATTTTGTCGGCAAGTTGCGACACAATCTGCCCCGACCAAAGGATGACAAATCCTTTGTTTTTCATCAGAGCCTGAAAGCCTCCACTTGTGGGCTGTGGACCAGACGTCACCATAAGCAAATTACGTCATCAACAGCAGCACAGAACAAGACTTCAGTTAGAAGTTGCATGGGCATGGGAACACAGTTGTACCGCAGCAACTCTAACATTCCTGGGCCTCTCGTGAGATCTACTGTGTTGATCTGTGAAAAAGCCCCTGCAGAGTCTGCAGGGGCTTCAAGGGCAAGGAGACGACTCGATTAAACGGTCACTTCACTGGCTTTTGCAGTACCATGGCCGTTCTTGCTGCCCCCGTTACGGGGCTGAATGACGCCGTAGCCACCGTGATTTCGTTCGTAGATGACGTTGATCTCGTTCGTGTCTGCGTTACAGAAGACATAGAAGTCGTGGTCTACCAAATCAAGCTGCTCTAGGGCATCGTGAACCGACATCGGGGGCATCGCAAAGTACTTCGATCTCACCACATCTGCCGGTAGCTCAGGGACGCGATCCGCAGTCAGGTCTCCCACCAGAGGCTGCTCTTCTAGGCGCAGATTTTCTTTAGGTCGGTGATTCCCCTTCTCTTGGCGCTTCTCTTTGTATTTGCGGAGCTGTCGCGCAATCTTATCGGAGACCAGATCAATGCTGGCGTAGAGGTTTTCGCTACTCTCTTCTGCTCGAATCACAGAGCCATTGGCAAAGAGAGTCACCTCAGCGGTCTGCTTTGACTGACCTTTTGAATTAGGAGAGACAGACAAATGGACATCTATCTCGGTGGTTAGGTGCTGATAATGGCTGGCAGCCTTCTCAATTTTTTGATTGACATGCTCACGAATCGCTTCAGTGATCTCGATATTCTTGCCATGAAGAACAAGCTTCATAAGGATTTCCTCCCCTGAATCCAATGGTTAACATCACACTAACACTTTCGTCTTCTGCCCTAGGTCGTCTCTGGTGAGGTCGTTAATATGCTTCGCATCCTGTGATGATTCTTAATTGTAATCATCAATTATTGAGGATAATTGTCATTGACAGCACAGTGTGCTTTACGTTACAGGTTTGAAATAAATGCCAGATCGTCTTGAAACACCGTTAGGGCAGGGGCTAGCCCCTCGATCTTGTCTGTTTTACGATCTGGGGCTGATCCCGTTCCGTCAGGCTTGGGCTTGGCAACAGCAGTTGGTGTGCGATCGCATCCCCCCTTCCCAACGCCCTGATGCCTTTCTGTTGCTGGAGCATCCTGCGGTTTACACCTTGGGCACTGGTTCTAGCCCAGCGTTCCTCAAGTTTGATCCCCAGCAAACCTCCCACGAACTCCACCGCATTGAGCGGGGAGGTGAGGTCACCTATCACTGTCCGGGTCAGATCGTCGGCTACCCTATTTTGAATCTACGGTTTTATCGCCAAGATTTGCACTGGTATCTGCGCCAGCTCGAAGAAGTTTTGATTCAAACCCTTGCAGACTATGACCTCGAAGGGGAACGCGTTGAAGGCTTGACCGGCGTCTGGGTTGAGGAGCGCAAAGTAGGTGCGATCGGCATCAAAGTCAGCCGCTGGATTACCATGCATGGCTTTGCCCTTAATGTATGCCCGGATTTATCAGGGTTTGAGCAAATAGTGCCCTGCGGGATTGCAAACCGGGCCGTGGGGAGTTTAGATGAATTTATCCCTGATATTTCGATGCAAGACGTTCGCCAGCGGCTCGCCCATCACTTTGCTCAGCAATTTCAGGTGGAACTCATTGCCTGTGAGCAAAATCAACTAGCTCTACCACTGTCTTGAAGCTAGGGTTTAAGATAAGACCATCTTTACCTCAAGGCTAATAGGCATGGCAGCCCTTCCCAACTACCGTCCTCGGCAGCTTTCTCTCGGCCCCCTAGAAGAAGAAATTTTCACGCTGGTCTGGACGCTGGGATCGGCAACGGTCAAAGCCATTCACGAACAGATTTTGGCCCAGCCCAATCGTGAGCTGACCTATTCATCCGTCACCACAGTTCTCAATCGCCTCACTCAAAAAGGGTGGCTCTCCTGCGATAAAAGCGATCGCAGTTTTACTTGGCAGGCGCGGCTTTCACCAGAACAGGCGCGATCTCTACGGGCGCATCAGCAGCTTCAAAGCTTTTTGGCGGTGGGCAATGCTGATGTGGTGGCAACCTTTGCCGATAGCCTCGATCAAGCCAGTGTTGACCAAATTGATGCGATCGCAAAAAAGATCAAAGCCGCTCGCCAAGCACGGGAGAACTAAGCCATGCATTTACTCATGATGCTGAGTGTTTTGATTCTCGCCTTTGGCCTACGGTTAATTGGGCACAGGTCAATAACCCTCCAATCCACCTGGCTACAGAAATGGCAACGGACCTTAATGCAGTTTTTGCTGCCCCCATTGCTGCTCTTAATGACAGCAATCTCTATCCTGTGGATGGGACGACAGGGCCAAATGGTGGGCGGTGATCAAGGGTTAGCCAGTATTGTCCTCGCCCTCAGTATTTTAGGAACGGCAGTGGTCACGGGCCTGCACTGTACCTATCGAGTTGGACAACTCCAGCGGCAACTGCACCGCTATCCCCTCCGACAGATCTATGAGCAACCCAGTCGATATCTCGAAACATCGGCTCCCTTCGCAGCCCAAGTTGGCTTTTGGAACTCTGTGTTGGTCGTCAGTCAGGGTCTATTGGATATTTTAACGCCAGAGCAGGCCACAGCAGTCTTAGTGCATGAACAGGCGCATCGACACTACCGCGATACATTTTGGTTTTTCTGGCTCGGTTGGGTCTATCAATGGACCCGGTGGCTCCCTCGTTCTGAAGCGCTATGGCAAGAGCTACTGATGCTGCGAGAACTTCGGGCCGATGACTGGGCCGCTCAACGAGTCGATCGCCTTTTGTTGGCAGAATCGTTGTTGATGATGGTTCAATCCCCGCTCTGGATCGATCTGTGCGCTGCCTTTAGTCCAGTGATGCCCAGAAGTCGGCTTGAAGAACGGATTGATGCACTCCTGTCTGACCCTAAAGAAATATCGAGTCCTAACCTGCAATCCTGGAGTTGGATTTTGTGGGTACTCCTGCCGCTGCTCATTATTCCCTTTCATTACTAATCGTTTGGGCTTGAGTGGAGCAAAAATCTTTCTACAGAACCACTCCGCTTGTTTGCATTATTGATTTTTAGGCGGCTTCATCACCTTAGCCACACCACTGACTAGGGATTGCCGGGGCCAGACACGGGACACATTGCTAATCAACCAATTACCAATCCCGCCCGTGACCACATTAGACTGCTTGGCAGCCAAGGCCCGCATTGCCTCTTGTACCACAGCCTCTGACGAGGTTGCCTTTTGATTGCTACCGGCAAAAGTAGTCGGGAATTCTGCTGCCTCAAAAAATTGGGTTTCTGTGGGACCGGGGCAAACCGCTAGCACGCAAACATGATGCTTGCGGTTCTCTTCCCAAAGCGCTTCGCTGAAGCTGAGGACAAAGGCTTTGGTTGCGGCATATACCGACAGGTAAGGTAATGGCTGAAAGGCAGCAATGGAGGCAACGTTGATGATACTGCCAGACTGCCGCTCTACCATGTCAGTCAAAAACCGATGGGTCAGATCGACAAGGGCCGTAATATTAAGCCCAATCATATCGAGCTGCTTTTGGCGAGGGCGATCGCAAAACACCCCATAGTCGCCAAAACCCGCATTGTTAATCAATAGATCAATCGACTGCCCCAACGCTTGTACTGCTTTGTAGACTGCCGATGCTGCCTCTGGGGCCGTCAAGTCTTGAACAATCACCTCAGCCCTAATATTGTGCTGAGATTTCAACCGCTCTGCTAACTGTTGGAGTTTTGTCTTAGATCGGGCCACCAGCACCACATCCATACCGCGCTGCGCCAGTTCCACTGCAAAGGCCTCGCCAATGCCAGAAGATGCACCTGTGATTAATGCTGTTGCCATAGCGTTACCCGTCCTGATTTTGCTGTCTCACTATAGACTGGGCAACCCTGGCCCTGCAGCGCAGACGTGCGAACCCCTATTTTTATGCAGGAATAAAGAATAAGACCTCAACGATCTAGACGCCACCGTGACTTTCTTCTAGAATCAGCCTCAATGCTTGAGAGAACCAGCCATGAAGCTCGGAAAAGTTGTGAAGTCAGAGTCTCACTGCGATTATGTGGTGCAGCTAGATGATGAAATGGAGGTGGCTCAGCCGCCCCAAGCTGAAGACTATGGCTTTGGCTGCTTTGTGAAACTCGAAACTGAAGACCGCCACTGGGCTGTGGGCATTATCTATAATTCTCAGCTTTTCAATCCGGCCTATTTGAATACGGGGCCACGCTTGGTGAGCCAGCCCGACCTCCTGTTTACGCCAGACCTGATCTGCGAAACTCGCACTATTCTGTCAACCGTCTTGGTGGGCACTTTGGAGAGCGATCTCCGGCCCTGGGGTCAGCAGGGCATCCCTCGCATGGTGGTGCCGGTGAATACGCCGGTATGGACGATGACAGAGACAGAAGTGGAATGCTTTCATCGCGATCGCAACCAGCAACCTCAGTTTTGCTACTACAGCTATCTACTGCGCTCCGGCGGTGCTTTTGCTTCGCAGTTAGTAGAAACGGTTTTGGGCCAAGTGAGTCCACTATTTGAAGGGAGCGATCGCAGAGCCTTAGATATTCTCAGCAAAGAACTATCTTGGAAGCATACGCTCGGAACGATGCGATAAAGTTAAGGCGTCAATTGCTAATAAAAAACCGACAGACTGAACCAAGTCTGTCGGCTTACGGTGTGTTCCCCATTGATGACTCAGATAGCACCGAGTCATTTATAGTATGGCAACGGCATCAAGACCGGGGTGCGACCAGCATCACCGCATATCCGTGACCTTGATCACACTCAATATTTGATATTTTGCGTAGCACCGAATGCTGACAGAACAACAACAGGACGGTCACCTGCTCTACTATGGGCAAGCAAAGCCGAAGGGACTCCCGAAACGCCTCATTCATCTCAATGGCATGGCGAGCGATACCCAAAAACAACTCCGTGATTTAGAAGCGCTGGTGTGGATGACGGTGGAACATCCCGTCGATATTTTGGGGGTTCACAACAGCACTGTCAGCTTTCAGGGCGATCTATTAGAAAGCACCCTGGGCAAGGCTGAACTGGTTCAGTTCTGGGCCGATCGCCAAACGCCCGAGAGCCAAAAGCGTCTGCAGGGCTATGCTGATGCCCTCAAATCGCTGTGCGATCATGACCTGCCCCCTGATGCAGATATATTGTCAGCGGTGCAACGGCTCCAGCGTTCCCTAACGGTTATGAAGGATCAAGAAGCACCTCAAGGCTTTGATTTAGACCTGCTGCGGCGACTACCCTTTCTGCAAAATATGGGTTGGTCTGACTTTGAAAACTATTTGTACGGCAGCTATCCTGCAGGAGCACCGCGACCAACGATGCGGCTCGCCTACGAGATTATTCGAGCTATTCGAGCGGGGACCGAGGTGCTGCTAGTGGCCCACAGTCAAGGGACCATTATTGTGGCGTTGGCGCTTCATATTGTCCGGCAGTTGTCGGGGGGGACGACTTGGGCTAACGCGCTGCACTTTGTGGGATTTGGCCCGGTGATTTTGTTTGATGATTTGCCAGCGGAGATGCGATCGCAAACCATTCTCATTCAGCATCGCCAAGATTTAATTGCCGATTCCTTCAGTAACCAGCGCAACATAGACCTGTGGCGCAATGTTCAAAATCAGGCCAAAAATTTATTAGAGCAGGCCGACCGAATTTTTCAGATGGTGAGCCGCGACTCCCATCACAGCGCCAGTTTGTATTTGGGTATGACCGGCGATCCAGCAGGCGATCGCTCGGCTCAGTTGATCAAACTCCTGCTCACTGAGAACTGGGAAACCCATCCCTTTATCCAGCCATTGCGGGCCAGCCGTATTGTGTTAGAAGAGCCTGAAGCCTATATCCAGCCGTGATCTATTTTGAGTTTTGTTGCGTATTCACTTGCGAATTGTTGCGCAGCCTTACCCTCGTTGGCCCTGCCCGTTAGGGTAAAAGTAATTTGGAGGAGGTAAAGCCAAATGAGTCGTACATTCCCAAACAGAAATTACTCAAAAGACCCATTCTCAATGGCTGTTGCCACCCATGCATCGCTATGGCGCAAGATCATTATGGTCGTGTTAGTGGCTTGGCTTGCTGCCAGTCTTGTTCTTGATCTAATTGTCATGCCCAGTCTTTACAGCTCTGGCATGATGGATTCAGCCGGGTTCGTCATCGCCGGAGATATGATTTTTTCTGCCTTTAACCGCGTTGAATTGCTAGCGGGTTCAGCGGTGCTAACGGGCTGCATGATCTGGTCTGCCATCAGCAACGCACAGCCGCTGCAGAAGCAGTCCTTTCTACTGGCAATCGCCGCTGTCTTGCTGGTCATTCCCTTAATTTATACCTACAGCCTCACTCCTAATATGAGTGCCTTGGGGGTTCAGCTCAACCTCTTTGATCCGGCAACGGTCCCCGATCAAATGGATCAGCTCCATAAACTCTATTGGGGACTTGAGCTATGCAAGCTAGCCGCTGTGGGTTTGCTGCTCTCACGCCTAGGGAAACAACCTCAGCCCTCCTTGGTCCGATGATCGTTTGAGGGACGGTTCTAACCGACAAGCCTTACCGTTCATCTTGAGAACAATCCTCAGCAGAAACGAGTTTCTGCTGAGGATTGTTTTATATCAGCCATTCAGGTAGCTGTAGCCCTCATTCGTACCAGTTATTGAGATAAGGCAGCCCGCTCTGCTGGGTAACGAGCAAAGTTAAGGGCCAGCACGTAAAACTCATCTCTGATACCTTGTTCCGCTAGCTCGACAACAGCCAGTCTAGGTGCTCAGGAAGCAGTTTCGAGAGTTCATAGCGCTCTTGAATGGTGTGACGGGCGTTGAGGCGCAGGCGAGCCATGCCGTCCGGGTGATCGAGGATTGCTTCGATGCGATCGCAAATCTTTTCCACATCAAAGAAATCCACCAGCAGGCCATTTTCACCCTCTTCAATCACCTCTTTAACCGGCGCTGTATCAGAACCCAACACCACACAACCGGCAGACATTGCCTCCAGCATGGACCAAGACAGCACAAACGGTCGCGTTAAATAAACATGCACAGAAGAGGCCTGGAGTACCTGCAGATATTGGTGATAGGGCAATCGCCCCGTAAAATGCAGCCTTGAAAGATCCAGGGACAGTCGGTCGAGCATCAATTGCTTGTGGCTCTGCCCCTTGGGCAACTGCTTGCCGTAGGCCACTCGATCTTCACCCACCACCACCACATGGGTCTGGGGGCGACGCTTTTGTAGAAGTGCGATCGCCTCCATAAACTGCGGAAAGCCCCGATAGGGTTCCATTCCTCGCCCCAAATAGGTTACCACCTCTTTCACCGGGGATAAATCGAGACCGCACTCTGGTAAAACCAGCTTTGCTCCAGACTGAGGTTTGAAGTACTCTGTATCAACTCCATCATGCAAAACCTTGAGCTTAGAGTGAAACCCACTCGGAAACTGCTGGCGTTGCCACTTGGTTGGGCACAGTCCCTGGTCGCAGCTTGCTAAATCCAGCAAAATTGGCGCATTCTTGACTCGAATCCGAGCCTCATCATCAGCCATGAGTGGATCGGAAGGGTCAAAATCAGCATCAGAACCATGGGCGTGATAGAACCACTCAAAAAAGGCACAGAACTTAGCCCTTGGGAAAATATCCTTCACAAATAATCCTGGCCCCCAACCCGAATGGGCATAAACCACATCCGGGACAAAGCCCTTTTCTCGCAACTGCTGGGCCACTCTGTAAACCGCCTGTCCCTGCAGCACCGCGCTTTCAAGGGAGCGAACATAGTGATGGGTTTCAGGTCGCACCTCTCGGGAGGCTTGATAGAGCACCTTTGATACGCCAGCAATATTTCCCTCAGAACGAGCCGTCCCGAACACCACCTGATGCTGCGGATTCTTGGCTAATGCAACAGTCAAATGCCGAAACTGTGCCGGGAAATTGGGATGGAGAAAGAGAATTCGCATAATCAAGCGCTGCAATATGCCTTGCTCATTATTCTGCGCTATTACGCAGCCCTAAACACGAGAATCATCTCTCATTGGTCAGGCTTGATAGGTTGCCTGAATCGGCAACGGTGAGAATACATCATCTAAATTATGAAGGGGGTTCTCTCCTGCCCCTACTCGCCTTACCTTTGCAAAACCTTTACACCATTGATAGCTATGAGAATCGCCGTCTTTAGCAGCAAGCCTTACGATCGCACGTTTCTCGAAGCGGCGAATTCCCATCATGAGCTTGTCTTCTTTGAGCCACGCCTCACCGCAGCGACCGTTCCACTCGCAACGGGTTTTCCTTGTGTTTGTGTCTTTATCAATGACCAGCTCCAAGCTGAGACGCTGCAGCAGCTTGCCGATCAAGGGACTCATCTGATTGCCCTTCGTTCTGCAGGATTTAATAATGTCGATCTAGCAGCAGCTTCAGAACTAAATCTAACCGTTGTTCGAGTCCCAGCCTATTCTCCCTATGCAGTGGCAGAACATGCCGTGGGCCTCATCCTCATGCTCAACCGAAAGCTCCATCGCGCCTATAATCGAGTTCGGGAAGATAACTTTGCGTTAGAGGGCTTGCTAGGCTTTGATCTTCATGGCGCAACCGTTGGTGTCGTCGGTACAGGCAAAATTGGGCTTTGCTTTGCCCAGATTATGAAAGGCTTTGGCTGTCGCCTGTTAGCCTATGATGTCTACCAAAATCCTGAGTGTCTAGCGGTTGGGGTAGAGTATCTATCTTTGAATGAACTATTATCGGCCTCTGATATTGTTTCACTCCACTGTCCGCTTGTGCCTGAGACTCATCACTTAATCAACGCCGAAGTGATTGAGCAGCTTAAGACAGGGATGATGCTTATCAATACGAGTCGGGGCGGCCTCATTGACACTGATGCCGTTATCAAGGGTATTAAGTCCAGTCAAATCGGCTATCTAGGGATTGATGTTTATGAGCAGGAAGAAGATCTTTTCTTTGAAGATCTATCCGACACAATTATTCAGGATGATACTTTTCAGCTTCTCCAGTCCTTCCCTAATGTCGTCATTACAGCTCACCAGGCTTTCTTTACAAAAGAAGCCTTGATAAATATTGCCGAGACAACATTGAAGAATATCTCTGATATTGAGGCAGGTCGTCCCTGCCTCAATAAAATTTAGCTTTCAGGCTTCTAAACAACTGAGTACTAACAACAGTCCGGATAGTTTTAAAATCAGGGGTTAAAACTCCTGATTTCTCGTTGCTGCTGAGGTAGATCTCGAATAGGGCTGAAACCCCTATTCTGTCGTAGTCAATCAAAAACTGTCCGACCATGAAGCCGTGGGGGTGTCAATTCAAAAGGATTGATGCCTCTGAACATTTTCGGAATAATATTCTTTTACTATAGCTATAGCTTGGGTCGTAGACAGCCTGTCTAGAATATGCTGCCTACGGCAGGTATTCTGAATTCAGAAAAGTCACCCCAGCTTTCTAATGATGCTATGGTCACCAGATGATTCAGTGGTGGCCTAACGATGACAGTAAAAAATTAAATCGGGATGGCAGGATTTGAACCTACGACATCCTGCTCCCAAAGCAGGCGCGC
The DNA here is from genome assembly GCA_050330855.1 of Thermosynechococcaceae cyanobacterium. Classification (GTDB taxonomy): domain Bacteria; phylum Cyanobacteriota; class Cyanobacteriia; order Thermosynechococcales; family Thermosynechococcaceae; genus RCC1774. Next base: position 19,388 of record JBHJNL010000006.1, read on the forward strand.
TACCAAGCTGCGCTACATCCCGTAGCTTGAATATCTTATCACAGGGATATGGGTAAGACATGGCTGATCTCTAAGATTTTCATCAAAAAGGAATTAGGCTTTGTGGGCTGAGTCGGCCACAGATGAGTTGCCATAGTAAAAATCTGTAAGAGTTGCGATCTTAATCTCTCACCCCAGGGCTACTGTCACCCTACAAATCGACCCAGTCATAGAACGTCAGCTCAGGCTCAAGATGCTCTTGTTCTTTTGGGTGCCTCTAACATTGTTGTAGCGATAGCGTTGTAGGCGTCTTCCCATGCCTGAGCAATGTCTGGGGTCTAGGTCGAACCGAAATAGGTGGCAAAGTTTTCTAGAAACAAGGCACACTGCTGGAGAAGAATCGGAAAAATTGACTGATGATTTTTGAATGTTAACCTTCTTGACGGGGGAGCTAGCAGCGTTAAGTGCTGCATTCCTGTGGGCATTGGCCTCTGTTGTCTACGCTCGCATCTATGCTTCACCCCTGGCGGTCAATCTTGGCAAAGGGATCGTTGCGATCGCACTTCTCTCCCTAACTCTCTTGCTCCAGGGTGATCTGCCCCAGCTTCCGCATCAGAGTCTATTGCTGCTATTGCTCAGTGGAGCCATCGGCATCGGCTTTGGGGATTCCGTTTATCTAGCGGCACTGCGCGCCCTCGGCGCAAGACAAACACTCTTGTTTGAAGCTCTTGCCCCTCCTGTCGCAGCCATTTTGGCACTGGTGTTTTTGAACGAAACCCTGTCGGTATGGGCTTGGTTCGGCATGGGACTAACCATTGCCGGGGTTACCTGGGTGATTAGTGAGCGATCTCAACAGATCCGAGACCCCGGCACTAATCGATGGCGGGGCATCGTCTATGCGCTGTTGGCAGCGATCGCCCAGGCCAGCGGGGCCGTATTGTCACGGGCGGCTTTAGCCGAAACGGCTCTCAGCCCCACCTGGGGAGCATTGTTACGTCTCTTGAGTGGAGTTGTTGTGTTAGTCATCTGGGGGCTAACACAGAGGAAGCTAAAGGTTTGGATGCTGGAATTGCGATCGCAAACGATCCTGCGCCGTTTGTGCTTAGCCGCCTTTGGTGGCACCTATCTCGGCATTTGGCTGCAGCAAATTAGTCTCAAGTATGCCGCGGCTGGGATTGCTCAAACGCTCACCGCAACTAGCCCGCTGTTTGTGTTGCCGATTGCGATTTGGCTGGGCGATCGCATCAGCATGAGGGCATGGCTGGGGGCACTGATTGCTATCATCGGCATTGCTCTGCTATTAGGGCTTCAATAATCTCAAGGCTCTAAAGCCTAAGCATCAGAAGCAAATCTAGCCTAAAGATTGCTGAGCAGCACTGCGCTCTTGACGCCATTCTCGAACCATCTTGATGACGGATCGCAGACATAGAAAAAGACCACCGCCGACAAACAGCACAACCATTCCGAGCAGAATATAGTCTGAGGTCGGTAAGACCACATCCTTCGCACCGGAAAAACCTTTCTCGCGAAGTTGTTGAGAACCTAGCTGTGTAAGGGCATAGGGCAGCAGCGCACAAAAATTATGGAATCCGTGAGTAAAAATGGCCCATCTAAAGCCATGCCGCAGCCGGATAAAGCTCAGAAACATACCAATAGTGAACTGGGGCATCACCACCAGCGGTGCAACCCAATAGGTTTTGGGGTCAAAGTTGAAAATATGCATCGCACCAAACAAGATTGCCGAAGCATAAACGATCCATACCGTGTACTTTGCATAAAATGAATGCCCCTTCGACTTCCCTCGACGATGGAGCCACACATAGAGGCCCAGGCCTACCGCTGCGGCCAGCACGAACCTCAGGGCAGCAGCCCTAGGTATGGCAATAAAGGCCTCTACTGGAATGAGGAAGGTTACAAACGCAAGGGGAAGCGAAACATTCAGGGGAGAATATCTAAGGGGCAACCGAAAGATAAATTCTTCTAATAGGGGAGCCATAATCACCGCCATGAACCCAATCGCGTAGAGCGGCATGGTTTTGAACAGTTCGTTAATGGGATGGCTCTTCGCCCCTAAGCTAGAGGTGACCGTAGAAATAATAAAGAGCAGCGGCAGCAGAATGGCGAGGGCAAGACTGTACAGCCTCAAAATATCCCCGACCTTAGCCCACGTGTGCTGACTGGCAATGGGCTGCTGACTATAAAAAGGGCGCTGGACAAACCGCAGGAAGGTTCCCAAAAGACTTGCGGAAAGAGGGGCCGCACCGCCAGCAGACATACGTTCACTCATGCAAATTATCTTGACAAGATTAAGATTCCAGGAGATTCAGGCATTGCCGAACAGCCCTCAACCCGACCATAACAATTTTTGCAGAAGATCTGCTGGCTCCATGATAGGGCTATGCCCCTAAAACCCAATTCACTAAGGTTCTCACCGCAAATCCGGTCGCGCCCACGTTGTTGTAGCCACTCTCTTTCTCGGTCCAGACGGGGCCAGCCACATCTAGATGTGCCCAGGCCGTATCATTAACAAACTGCTTGAGAAAGAGAGCGGCTGTAATCGAGCCACCAGGTCGAGGTCCAGTATTTTTCATGTCGGCAATGGGGGATTTGAGACCCTCGAAGTACTTCTCTTCTAAGGGCATCCGCCAAAACTTTTCACCTGCCAGTTCAGAGGCTTGAACGAGTTCTTCGGCCAACTCATCTTCTGGGGTCCACAGGCCGGCAATGTCGTTGCCGAGGGCCACAATGCAGGCTCCGGTGAGGGTTGCCAGATCGACGATGGCATCGACACCCAGCTTCTCAGCAAAGACGAGGGCATCTGCTAGCGTTAACCGCCCTTCGGCGTCGGTATTGTTGATCTCAATGGTTTTACCGTTAGAGGCGGTTAAGATATCGCCGGGATGCAGCGCCCGACCGCTGATCATATTTTCGGCTGCGGCCACAATGAAGTGAACCTCGGTATCTGGCTTCAGTTGTCCAATCACCTTGGCTGCGCCCAATGTGGCGGCAGAACCGGCCATATCCATTTTCATCGTTTCGATACCGCTGCCGCTCACCTTGAGATTCAGTCCTCCTGAATCGAAAGTGACGCCTTTACCAATAATGGCAAGCTTTCGCTTCACTGTACCGGAGGGGATATAGGTAAGGTGGATAAATTTAGGGGGCAGCTCAGAAGCCTTAGAAACGCCTAAGAATGCGCCCATGCCGAGATCTTCGCACTCTCTTTGCCCCAGCACTTCAATAAGTAACCCATGCTCCGTTGCGATCGCACCAGCCGTTTCAGCCAAAGCCGCTGGGGTAACCACGTTGGCAGGAGCAGCGACGAGTTCACGGGCCAAAATCACCCCCTGACAAACTTGGTGGGCTGTTTTGATGGCGTCAGGTTGGGGGCCAATTCCTAGTAACTCAACGTGTTCAGGGATGCCGTGGGTCTGGCCGTTCTCAGGTTCTGACTTAAAGCGATTATCCTGATGCAGGGTAAGGCCAATGCCTTCCGCCATGGCTTGAGCTGAGTGAGCAGCATCCTGATTCCAGACGGGCAAATGAATACCGACGGTTTTACACTTTTGTTTCTGTACTGTGCGAGCGATGCCAGATGCAGCTAAGCGGAGGCTATCGAGGGTAAAATTTTCTGCTTTACCAAGGCCCACCAGCACCATATATTTCACTGCGCTAGCGCCAGCAATTCTGGTCCAGGCAGTTTCACCGGTCTTGCCTTTGAATTCCGAGGTTTCCACTAGCTCCTGCAGTAAACTGAGGCGTTCGGGGTCTCCGTTAAACGCCTGCAGGTCAACGGAATCCTCGAAAAAGCCCAAGCCGAGGCAGTCGCCAGACCAGTGGAGAGGATGCGTGTCATTGGCTTGAATTTTCATGCTGCTGTAGGGGTTAGAAAAGAACGCTGCGAGAGCCGCAACGCTTATGATAACGGAGTTTGCACCTAGACAGCTATCAATCTCTAGACGTTGCTACCGATCAGATTGGGAATAATAAATGCGATCGCAAGTAGCACTCCACTCATAAACTGTAGATTGACGGCAAAGAACTTACAGTTGCTAACTCGTTCTGGCTGGTCATGGTAACGCTGCACATGCCGAACAAGCTGAATCGCAAAGGGAAGACTGGCAAACACCAGTAACGCCCAGGACGAGAAGAGTCCTAAGCCGATCCAGAGGAGCGTGAGGACATAAAGGCTTGCAGTGGCCCACCCCAGAACATTGGCCCCCAGAGCCGTTCCTAAGCGCACAAGGGGCGATCGCTTCCCGGCGGCCAGATCGTCTTTAACCTGATGAAAATGAGAACAGAATAAGATAATCGAAGTGCTAATGCCAACCAGCGTCCCTGCCGCCCCCCCCATTGTCGAGAAGGTCTGAGTCTGGGAGTAATAAGCCGCCGCAATGGCGAGGGGGCCAAAGGTCACAAAACAAATCGGTTCGCCCAACCCTTGATAGCCCAGTCGGAATGGCGGACCTTGGTAGGTGTAGCCCAACGCGCAGCACAGCAGGATGAGTCCGAGAATAGTGGAGTCTTGCTGAAGAAGTGCGATCGCAACCACCCCCAAAATCCCCAGCACCAGAAACAAATTTGCAATCCAAAAGACTAGCGACCGATTGCCCGTTAGATTGACTACCGAGTGAGCTTTATTTTTATCAATGCCAGTATCAGCATCAAAGACATCATTGGTGAGGTTCAACCAAGCAATAATTAAGATCGCAGCACCCAAGAACGTCAGGTAGATGCTCAGATCAAACTGCTGTGTTTCGCCAAAAGCTACCGCAGTCCCCACCGAAATAGGGATGACCGCCACCGTATACATGGGGGGCTTAATCGCCGCCATCCACAGCTTGAACTTTGGTTTAACCGCAGCCTCCTGCATCGTTAGTTTTCCTCCGGTTTGGTAACAACCAACACGCCCATCATGCCACCCGCGATGGGGTAGTGAACAGCATTAAAACCTGCGTCAGTCGCGAGCTTGACCTGCTGCGCTCCGTTGGGAAAGCGCTCTAGGCTAGGCATGATGTAGGCATATTCATCTGTGAGACCATAGCGCTGAGCGACCGGCACCACCACAGACTGCAGATAAAACGACTGAAACATTTGCAATAGAGGCGCACTGGGACGGTGGAAATCTAGAATGGCAGCATGCGCTCCTGGCTTGAGAATTCGATATATTTCCTGCAGGCATCGGGGAATATTCGTGACGTTCCGCAGGCCATAGCCCATCGTGGCGCAGTCAAAGGATTCATTTATAAAGGGGAGATCGAGGGCATCGCCCTGTACCCAGTCGATGTTGCTCTGTAGCGTCACGCTGGATTTTTTTTGAGCCACCGCTAAGAGTTCACTCGAAAAATCAGTGCCGATAATTTCTCCACCAGGGGCGACACGCCGAGCCAATAGTCGAGCTAAATCGCCACTGCCACAACAAATATCTAAGCCTCGATCTCCGGGGTGAGGCTGCGCCCAATTGACGGCCATTTGCTTCCAGATCTTTTGTTGGCCTAAGCTCAGCCAAAAGTTTAGGTCATCATAGACAGGCGCAATTCGGTCAAAAATAGCTTGAATTTCAGAGGCGTTAGGAGGAGCCATGTAAGCGTCTTGTTGGAACTCATTCGAGATCGCTTTTGTTGATGAGGCTGGTCTATATAGGTGCGATCGCACCTCATCATAGGGCTTAGCGCTATCTTCCGTACAGTCGCAAAGGGAGGTAGGGACAAAGCCACCTGAGCGAAAGTATTGAGACTCAATATGATCAGGGAGACAACCCAAGTTTGTTAGCTCAGATCAGATGGATCGCCGAGCTGCTCTAGTAATAGATCGAGCTGGCCTTGGCGATCGCCCAAAAAGGCTTCACACTGTTGCAGATAGTTGACCGCTTGAGTAAATTGTTCAAAAACATCGGCAAGATCAAGATCTCCCGCCTCAATTTGATTAATGATTGCTTCAATTTCAGCCACTGTTTGTTCGTAGCGCCAGTCAGCAGGCAGTGGGGCCACATCAGTATATGGCTCAGAATTAGACATTAGATAGTTCCGATATAGAAGAAGATTCAATTTCAGTCACTTGGACTGTAGCAAGACCCGCAGAAAACTGCACATTTAACGTCTGTCCCACCTCAATTTCATTAGACTGGCGCACAATCGACCCATCCGGGGTTCTGACCACGGCATATCCACGCCGCAGCACCGCAGTAGGATCGAGGGCCACCAGTTTTTGCTGCAGAAGCTGATGGTGTTTTTGATAGGCCAGCAATCGCCGCTGTACCACACGTCCCAATTGTTGTTTAAGCTGTTGAACCCTGACCTTGTCTCGCTCAAGCTGACGATCTAAGCCCAGGCGATGCAAGCGCATTTTCTGATTTTGCAGTTGATCTTGAACCTGATCAAGGCGACGGGTCAACGTCACGTATAGCCGCACAATATGTTCTTCATGATCGGCCTGCAGATCACTGAGGCGAGGCACCGCTAGTTCTGCAGCGGCGGTGGGGGTATGGGCATAGGCATCGGCCGCTAAATCAGCAAGGGATTCATCACGCTGGTGACCAATGCCTGAAATCACGGGGATGGAACAATCACAAATGGCTCGTACCACTCGCTCGTCATTAAAGCAGGCCATGTCTTCAGACGCGCCGCCACCCCGCGATAAAACCAAGACATCTGCGCGTCCGTCTTGCTCAACTCTGTGAATAGCTGTTGAAATCGCATCTGGTGCTAGCTCCCCCTGCACATTGGCAGGCGAAAGCAATACCCTCATCCCTGGATGGCGAAACTTCAGCGTTCGTTTGATATCCCCCCAAGCGGCTGCTTGAGGCGAAGTTACCACCGCTATCGTTTGCGGATACTTGGGCAGCGGCAATTTGCGTTCAACATCAAATAGACCTTCTGTGGTGAGGCGATCGCGGAGTTGTCGGTAGCGGAGCGATCGCAACCCTTCCCCGGCTGGCAGTACCTGCCACACCATCAGTTGATATTCACCGCGCTTCGGGTAGAGACGAATCCGCCCCAGAACAATCACCTGCTCCCCTGCTTCAGGCTGAATCACCAACTTATCGCGGTAAGACTTCCAGACCACACAGTGAATCGTTGCCGCCACATCAGGATCTTGCAGCGTAAAAAAGATGCCGCTTTTATGGGGGTTAGCGCTAGATACCTCCCCTGTAATCCACACCTGGATCAGTTCTTGATCGTCTTCTAAGAGAGATTGGATATAGCTAGTCAGTCCGCCCACAGACAGAACCGTGGGCGGCACCAATAAATTAGGAGAGCTAGAATTCATAGGAAGCGCAGTGAGGAAAAATACTCACGGTTACAGCTTAGCGTTTCTGGCTCATCTGTACTAGTGGCATCTGTATTTCGGCCCATAAATCCGTCTCCTGATGTTTTAAGGAATCAAATTCAAGATCTCTGATGTAGTCTGTTCAGCCGTCATTGCCGAATTATCGATAAACGTCCCGATGGAGCTGAGTCAGTAGGTTATGGTTATCTATAAATCTTAGTGCGGAGACGCGCAATGACTTATACACCCACAAAAACAGTCGCACTAGAAGAATTTTTGAAGGCCTATGGCGACGACCCACGCTACGAGCTGATTGATGGAGAGCTACGAGATTTGGAACCCACTGGTCCTCACGAAACCGTCTCTGGGAAAATTGCGGGCTACTGGTTTTCTGCTTTCACGAGTACTCAGAAAAATTGGGTTATTCCTAAAAATTGCTTGATTCAGCCCCCTGCAGCCCAAGCAACGGCCCTGCGCCCAGACGTGATCGTTCTAGATCAGGCCAAGCTTCAACAAGAGCCTTTGTGGCAGAGAGAACCCATCATCACCTTGGGGGACTCCATCATCATGGTGGCAGAAGTCGTGAGTACCAACTGGCAAGACGACTATGCTCGCAAAGTAGACGAGTACCTGCTGTTAGGTGTTGCAGAATACTGGATTGTTGATTTTCGTGGCTTAGGTGGTCTGGAATTTATCGGTAAACCCAAGCAACCCACACTAACTATCTGTCAGCTCAAGGATGAACAATATCAAAAAAAGCAGTTCCGTTTGAATGATTCCATTACCTCTCGTCTCTTGCCTAACTTACAGCTAGCGCTCAGTAATCTAACGCCATAGGGCTTTTGAGATCAAGTGCTTCGTTGTGTAGTCCCCTCACAGTATTGTTCACGATTCTGGGTCTGACTTACTCGCAGGTAACCGTCTCCCCCAAGGTTTAACGAAAGAAATGACGATAATGCCCAAAATGCAGACCGTTTGAATCGCACCTCCAATTAACGCCCCCTTTTGATCAAAAACGTAAAGTGGATTCTCCCAGGCTCTACTTCGCTCAGCTTCAGAGATTGCTGTCATCGCATTCACCCACGGGCCTAACCAGATTGTTCCTGTCACAATCAACGTCACCGTTGCGATCCATTTGGCAATGACCCAATAATGTTTTAAGAATCCCCAAACCGTTAGCGCACACAAAATGGCACCCGTCAGAAGTGATAGCGATGCAGTCGGGATCACAACAAAGTCATCTAGATACTTTAAAGCAGTATTTAGGGTGTAAAGAGCTGTCCCATCAGTCGTATTTCGATTCAAGACAGAAATCAGGACCATACTGAGTGCAGTCCCAAACCAAAGACTACCAATGATCACATGTGTTGCAATCAGCCACTGCTGTTGTTTCGCAGTCAGTTTTGCCATCAACTTTACTCCAAAATTATCGAAGGCACGATCACCGCTTACTCCCTCATATTTCACTTTAATATTTACGGAATAGCAATACCCGAGAACACCGACAATCTCACTTACAATAGAAGCCTAGATTTGACCACCGTTTTCCCCTTGAGGTGCAATGGCTTCCGATAAAGCAACCAGCTCTGAAAAAGATAAGGCGCTCGGCGTCGTCCTCAACCAAATCGAACGCACCTTTGGCAAGGGATCGATCATGCGTCTGGGAGACGCCGCTAGCATGAAGGTGGAAACCATCTCCAGTGGCGCTCTCACCTTAGACATCGCCCTCGGCGGTGGCCTGCCCAAGGGCCGAGTGATCGAAATCTATGGCCCCGAAAGCTCTGGTAAGACGACCTTAGCGCTCCACGCCATTTCTGAAGTGCAAAAGGCAGGGGGCGTTGCCGCCTTTGTCGATGCTGAACATGCCCTTGATCCCACCTATGCTGCAGCATTGGGGGTCGATATTGAAAATCTACTGGTGGCCCAACCCGACACAGGGGAATCAGCCCTAGAAATTGTCGATCAGCTCGTCCGCTCCACCGCCGTTGATATCGTCGTCATTGACTCCGTCGCCGCCCTCGTCCCCCGCGCTGAAATCGAAGGGGAAATGGGCGATTCTCACATGGGTTTGCAGGCTCGACTCATGAGTCAAGCCCTTAGAAAAATTACCGGCAATATTGGCCGCACTGGCTGTACCGTCGTTTTCTTGAACCAACTCCGCCAGAAAATTGGCGTCACCTACGGCAACCCTGAAGTCACCACAGGTGGGAACGCGCTCAAGTTCTATGCTTCTGTGCGGCTTGATATCCGGCGGATTCAAACGCTGAAAAAGGGTGCAGAAGAATTCGGGATCAGGGCCAAGGTCAAAGTGGTCAAAAACAAAATTGCACCCCCGTTTCGCATTGGCGAGTTTGACATCATTTTTGGCAGTGGCATCTCCACCGTAGGCTGCATCCTAGATATGGCTGAAGAGATGGATGTGATTGTTCGCAAAGGGGCTTGGTACAGCTACAACGGCGAGAATATTGCCCAGGGCCGTGACAAAACCGTTCAGTTCATGGAAGACACCCCCGATTTTGCCAGGGATGTTGAAAAGCTGGTTCGTGAAAAGTTAGCGTCAGGAGCAGAGGTGTCTGCTAACTCAGTCTTGCCCGATAAGCAAGCCAAAAATGGGGACGAGTCCGAAGCTACAGACGATAAAGCTGAGGTCCATGAGAAGACTGAATCTAAGGCTAAGAATAAGAAGAGCTAAGGCCAGGATCTAATCTGCCAGAAATAAGCAAATATGGGATCGTCTACTCATTTCGTCTACCTTTGGCCCAATTACGCAGCGTATTCGGAGCAACCACCATGCCTATCTTTTCGTTTTCTGGTCAGCGGCCTAAACACTTAGGCGTCTCAGAGGGCCAACTTGCAGCTTGCCCTGATTCACCGAACTGCGTGTGCAGTCAGGCTACCGACGCTAGTCACCATGTGGCTGCAATCACCTACGGCGGCAGTACAAGCGAGGCATTAGCCAAGCTGCGGCAGGTCATTGAGGCGATGGAAGGTAGTGAAATTGTCACGGCGACAGACGATTATCTCCATGCTGAATTCACCAGCAAGCTCATGGGGTTTGTCGATGATCTAGAGTGTTATTTGCCAGCAGAGAAATCGCTGATCCACATTCGCTCAGCCTCTCGACTGGGGCAATCTGACCTTGGGGCAAACCGCACCCGCGTCGAGGAACTTCGCAAACGCTTTAATCGGGGCTAAGCTTCAGCAGGCTCAAACTCTAGCGAGACGCCATTCATGCAGTAGCGCTGTCCCGTTGGTGCAGGGCCATCGTTAAAGACATGGCCGAGATGTCCCCCGCAGTTGCTGCAGTGAACTTCGGTACGAACCATAAAAAGGGTGCGATCGCTCGTCGTTGCCACAGCTCCTTCAATCGGGCCAAAGAAACTAGGCCAGCCGGTACCGCTATCGAACTTCGTATCAGATTTAAAGAGAGCTTGTCCGCATCCGGCACAGTCATAGGTGCCTTCAGAATAATTTTTATCGAGGGGACTAGTCCCGGCTCGCTCAGTCCCGTGCTTCCGCAACACATAAAATTGATCGGCACTTAGGGTTTCTTGCCACTCAGCCTCTGTTTTAGAGACAGCAAATTGTTCTTTTGATGCAGCCATGTTCGTTGGTTTCTCCAGCAAATTTAGTGTCAGTGGGATTGCCCCTAGAGAGGTTGCCCCCAGAATAAAGTCTCTTCGTTTCATAGTCTGATCGTAACTGTAGAGCGCCAGTCGGCCTTCTATACGTATAGCAAAAGTCTATGAACTCTGGCTAAAAATTGCTGGGTCTAAGCTGAGTCTGCGGCCAGTATACAGCCACTTCGGGCCGGTATCTGCAGCACTAGCTTTTGTTCGGCCCACTCAGCTTGTTCATCTTGGGTCCAGTCCAAATGGGCTTGCCCATAGACCAGATGATCGAGATGAATTCCCTCACCCAAGGGTTTGGTGCCCATGGTCGTTGTTGCGGTTTCTCGACCAGCATTGACCGCAATCACGAGAACATCTGCCCCTAAAATTCGGGCAAAGACGTAGATTTTTCGTTCTGCCTTAAGAAGCTGATAGCGCCCTGTTCGCAGAGCAGGGTAGCGATGGCGCAGAGCAATCAACTGGCGATGCAGCCCTAATAGATTGCGATCCCAGGCAGCGGGTTCAGGAAAGCTGCGCCGACAGTCGGGGTCTAAGCCTCCAGGAAGACCCACTTCATCGCCGTAATAAATGCAGGGTGCGCCAGGGAAGGTGAACTGCAGGAGTGTGGCGAGTTCAACGGTGGCGCGATCGCCTCCTGCAATCGTGAGCAGTCGAGCGGTATCGTGACTGGCTAAGGAATTCAACTGGGTAAGCTGAATCTCCCAGGGATAGAGAATGAGCAGCTCTTGAATTTTATGACCGTATTCTGCTGCCGATAAAGCCGGAACTGCTGTGTAGTCAGGAGCCTCAACATATTGATGTTCAATCCGCTCTCCAGCGGTGAAGGCAAGGGTGGGGCCGGTAAATAGATAGTTCATGACGCCATCAAATTGGGTACCGTCTAGCCACGGACGCGCATCTTGCCAGACTTCGCCAACGATGTAGGCTTCGGGGTTGATCGATTTGACGCGATCGCGAAACTCTTGCCAGAAGCCAGGGGTCTTAACTTCAAAGGGCACATCCAATCGCCAGCCATCAATGCCAAGGTTGATCCAGTACTCCGCCACCTGCATGATGTACTCACGCACCTGCAAATTGTCGTGATTAAAGGTAGGCAGCGCTCGATTATCGATCCAGCTTTGATAATTTGCAGGCAGTGATCCGTCATAGGCTGACAGCGGCCACCCCTCAATGCGGAACCAGTCTACCCAGGGCGAGTGAGGACCATTCTCTAGAATGTCATTGAAAAAATAGAAGCCCCGGCTAGTGTGGTTAAAGACACCATCCAGCACCACCTTGAGCTGATGAGCATGGGCGGCATCCAGGAGGGCTTTAAAGGCGCTATTACCGCCCAAAATGGGGTCCACCTGATAGTAGTCGTGGGTATGGTAACGATGATTACAGGCAGACTGAAAAATAGGGGTGAAGTACAGTGCTGTGATCCCTAATTCTTTGAGATAGTCTAGTTTTTCAATGACGCCCCATAGGTCGCCGCCTTTGTACCCTTGCAGGGTGGGCGGGGAGTGCCAGTCTTCCCAATCCGCCGTCCAGCGATGTGCGGCGACTTCACTGCCTTTGGCAAACCGATCCGGAAAAATTTGATAAAAAACGGCGTGCTTCACCCAGGTGGGTGTTTGAATATCCAACGTCTAAATCCCTACTCTGCATCCACACGATACCCCAAGTCGGCCAAATGAAGCTTGGACTGCCGCCACTTGGGCTGCACTTTAACGTAGAGTTCTAAATAAATTTGCCCATCGACCAGGGTTTGCATTTGCTGACGAGCAGCACTGCCAATCTCTTTAAGCATGGAGCCGTTCTTGCCAATTAGAATTGCTTTCTGGGAGGGGCGCTCTGCATGGATCGTAGCGAGCACTCTCGTAATTTTGGGGTCTTCGTCAACGCGATCGATGGTGATGGCAACGGAGTGAGGGATTTCTTGGCGGGTTTGCAGCAAAATCTGCTCTCGGATCAATTCACCCATAATGAAACGTTCGGGCTGATCGGTCACTAACTCCGGCGGATAGTAATAGGGGCCAGCCGGAAGTCTTTCAATCAGTGCGGTTTGCAGTTCTGTTAAGCCTGCTGCCGTTAGGGCTGAGAATTTCTGAACGGGCCAGCCCTGTTCTTTGGCTAGGCCTTCATACTGAGCATTGAGACGCTGGGCGCTTTGATCGTCTTGTTGGTCTACTTTGTTGAGGCCCAGCACCACTGGGGTTTGAATTTGGGTTAATAGCTCTACGATATAGCGATCTCCTCCGCCAGGAGCGCTACAGCTATCGACCATAAACAGAACAACATCAACGGAGTTAATAGCTCGCTGGGCATTTTTGACAATGATTTTACCCAATTGATGATGGGGCTTATGAATGCCAGGGGTATCAACAAAGATGATTTGTGTTTCTGGCGTGGTGAGAATACCGCGCAATCGGTTGCGTGTAGTTTGAGCCACCGGCGAGGTAATGGCAACCTTCTGACCTAAAAACTGATTCATCAGGGTTGATTTGCCCACGTTGGGACGACCAATCAGCCCCACAAAACCAGAGCGGAAGCCTGTGGGTGCTGCGGGGATCGCAGTCATTCCAGAAAGGGCATCAAGGGGCATGAATATAACCTAAGTCTGGGCTAGGGCTTGCGATCGCAAATAAGCAGCCTGCACCGCTTCAATTAAGGCCGAGCGAAATCCTGATTCTTCTAAGGCTCTCACGCCCGCGATGGTCGTACCACCGGGGCTAGTGACCTGATCTTTCAGTTGAGACGTGTGCAAACCTGATTCGGCTAAAAGCGTTGCCGTACCCTGAACGGTCTGTAGCGCCAGTTGGGCTGCAATCGCCCTGGGGAGTCCTGCCGCAACGCCGCCATCGGTGAGGGCTTCAATTGCGATCGCAACATAGGCCGGTCCAGAGCCAGACAAGCCCGTGACCGCATCCATCATTGAATCTGGGACCACTACAACCTTTCCCACCGCATCAAAGAGCTGCTGTGCTAATTCTAGGTGATGGTCTTGAGCCGCTGACCCCACGGCCAGAGCCGTAATTCCAGCCCCTACCATTGCAGGCGTATTGGGCATCGCTCGAATAATCGGTTGCCCAGCAAAGGCACCCTCAAGCTGCGCCAACGTTACCCCAGCTAAAATAGAAATGACCAGCGCCGAAGAGCCAAGCTGGAGCTGCTGAGCCAGCGTTTTAAAAACTTGGGGCTTAATAGCGAACAGAATAACCTCAGCAGCCAACGCCGACTGATTATCAGCAGATGTTTGAACATTGTGAGTCTCTCTCCAGTAACTCAAACGCACTGAAGAGACATCACAAACAAGAACATCTTGGGTAAGATAGCGCTCTTGGGCAATTAACCGAGACACGATTGCCTCAGCCATCACACCACCACCAACCACGGCAAGTTTTAGAGACACTTGATACTCACAGGCTTACAGCCGCTCATGCAACAAACTTACTGAGCAATCTGATTGAGCATGGTTTGGCCTTGAGGCTGGAACGCAGCAGCCGTAGAACGATTCGTAGCAGGCTGAGGGGCTTCATGCACCACACCGAACTGAGTACTCACCTGCACACAATTAGGCGTAAACAGAAAAATACTGTCGCCAACGCGCTCTTGGTGACCATCAATGGTGTAGGTCGCACCGGCAACAAAATCTACCGCCCGTTGGGCCTGAGCGGGATCCATCATGGTCAGATTGAGAACCACTGACTTCTGCTCACGCAGCGCCTGAATCACTTGAGGCATCTCTTCAAAGGCATTGGGTTCCATAACTAGAACCTCAGTTGCAGATCCCCAGAATCGATTCGTTCCAGGCATACCGACGACATTGTTGGTACTGACTGTATTCATTTGAGTTCCTCGTGTGATGTCTGGTTGGGTCATGGGTTGCTCAAGCTCAGGCTGATCTTGAAACTCTTCTGTTGCATAAAGATCAGCGAAATCCTCTCCCTGGATATCCTCAAAGTCAACGTACTCTTCATAGCCCTCTGCATCTGGCATGCCGACGAACTCTTTTAATCTTCCCAACAAACTACTCACAGTTTAGGCTCCATCGTAGACGGTATTCGCTGAAATAAACCTCACCCAGCAGCAATCGCAAACGCAATTAGACCACACAGGCACGGACATTTACAGCCAAGGATTGAACAAACGACCTACCTTAGCCCAAAGCCTTAGCAGGGGTAGCATTCACTATAATCACCAAGCAGATCTTGACAACTGATAATGATCAATATCCAGGATCTGTAAAATTTTCAAGTTTGAATTATACAGCAATTGCTCTGTATGACTATACACTAGGCCACATCGCAATCAAACTTTAAATCTTCCCTTAAGAAAATCTAGATGACCTTCGCTCTGTGGAAACAATGTCACCTTTGAGCCAATTTAACAAGGTTACAGTAAAATTCTTAAGAAAAATTTTTAGTTTTAGCCCAGCCTTAGGCTTGCAAGACTTCTGTGTAGGATCTACCTGAATCGATTTATTACTTAAGGCGATGTGCAACTAAGTCGCTAGAAACATTGATTTCTCGTTCCTGATAGCTAAAATCTATGATTAGGAACAACGGAATATCAAGGCTTTCAGTGAAGTCGCACATCGCTTTACTGAGGTGCAGTTCCTGCTCCGACAGGAAATGAGAGATTTCTAGGTTGGAATTCGACGTTCTCCGAAGAGAGTGCGACCTACGCGAACCATGGTTGCTCCTGCTTGAACAGCCCACTGATAATCGCTAGACATACCCATCGAAAGGTCCCTGAGCTGCAGCGCCCCATTCGTCTCTGCAGTGAGCTGTTTCGCTAGGCTGCAGGTTTGCTTAAAGGTTGTGAGAATTTGAGTCTCGCTCAATCCCAGCGGCAGAATAGTCATCAAGCCCTGGATGTCTAGTTTTTTGTATTGCAGCAGTTCAGGAAGATCGGCTTTGAGATCACCAACAGACCAACCATATTTGTTGGGGTCTTCAACGAACTTGACCTGCAGGCACAGCTTAGGTGCTTGGGGGACGTCAGCAACGACTTGGTTGAGTCGCTTTGCCAAAGCCAGACTATCGACTGAGTGAATCCAATCACAGAGTTCTACCGCTCGCTTGGCTTTATTCCGCTGCAGATGCCCAATGAAATGCCAGCGAATATCGTTTAAGTCGGCAAGCACTTGGCATTTTGACTCTAGTTCTTGGATACGACTTTCGCCAAAGTCTCTGACCCCAGCAGCATAGGCTTGCCGAATCAAAGGGGCAGCAACCGTTTTTGTGATGGCGATCAGCCGGGTCTGGGGTGGCAGTTGCTGTGAGATTGCTGCAATTCGTGCAGCAATGGTCTGCACCTCGACGGGGTCGGTCATTGAAAGGTTTGATGGTAAATGGTCTGAAGCTGCTCATACTCGGCTTGAGTGCCTGAGCGACGCAGAACTCTGAGGCGACCCTCAACAATGATGCGAGCTTCGTTGCGGTTGATAGCATTGAACTCTAATTCAGGATTTTCTGAAGACACAATGAAAAATAAGCGCTGGGCATACAGGGTGGTATAGAGCTTCTGGTGAGGCTCTATGAGACAAATGCTAAAGAGCAATCCAAAGGTGGGATGGCTGAGATAGGTTTCGTTGATCATGCTGGACAATCTAAAAGGTTCAGGCTCAGCCTGAGGCTAAACCTGAACATCAGGGCAGAGAAAACGGTATCGATATTGCCAGGATATCTAAAAAACATAGAACTTACTTCCAGAGCAATAATGGCGAGGGATTGAGCGGCCTCAATGAAATCAAAGACCTGCTAATTATACTGGAAACTCGGAAGTCTATTGACGGCCTATGATCTGCTGCAGTGCGGCAAGTGGAGCCTGAGCTTTTTGGAGTGACTCCTGCCACTCTTGTCGGGGATCGCTATCGGCGACAATGCCCGCCCCCACCTGCCCCCAAATTTTGACGTGCTGCTGTTTTGAATGGGGCTGTTCTGGCTCGGGTACGACAAGCAGGGTCCGAATCAAGATATTCAAGTCTAGGTTGCCTCGATAGTCTAGATATCCACAGGAACCGTAGAAGAGATTGCGGCGAAAGGGTTCTAGCTGCTCAATGATTTCCATGCAGCGCACCTTGGGGCAGCCGGTGATCGTACCGCCAGGAAACACCGATTGCATCAGATCAATGACGGTTCGCTGCGGTGCGAGTGTGCCAACCACATTGCTGACTAAGTGCATCACATGGCTGTAGTACTCAATACTGAGTAGCTCATCAACCTCCACGGATCCCCATTGACAAACCCGTCCTAGATCGTTTCGCTCAAGATCGACGAGCATAATATGCTCAGCCTGTTCCTTTGTATTGGTCGATAGCTCATGGGCCAAACCCTGATCGAGGGCAGTGGTCTTGCCGCGAGCGCGGGTCCCTGCAATGGGGCGAACCTGCGCCCGCCGCCCTTCAAGCTGCACCAATCGTTCGGGAGAACAGCTCACGACCGTGCCCCAGGGGGTTTGCCAGTAGCTTGCGAAGGGGGATGGATTAATGCGATGAAGATGGCAATACAGCGCCCAAGGATCTAGCTCAGCTTCTGCCACAAAGCGAGTAGATAGATTCGCCTGGAAGATATCTCCTGCTTCAATATGCTGCTGTGCCTGCCTCACCATCTGTTCATACTCTGCTTGGGGCGTGAGTAAGGTTGTTTCCTGCAGTAGAGATCCGTTTAAGGCCTCCGCCTCGTAGGGCGTTTGGAGCTGCTGTTCAAGGAGATCGAGTTGGGAGGCCTCGCTGACGGCCAACCAAAGCTGTTGCTGATGGTGATCGAGTACTGCAAAGTTTTCGGGTTCATACCAATAGGCCACCGGAAAGGGGAGCGAATCTTGTTTAACGGAGGGAAGTCTTTCAATTTCCCCGGCGACATCGTATCCGAGCCATCCCAGCCAGCCGCCAATGAAGGGCAGAGTTCTCGGTGCCAGGGAAGAGTCGGGTTCAGGTTGCTGTTGCCTGTTGCGGAGCATATCAAAAACCTGTCCCACGTTGGGGGTCCAGAGTTGAGGCCGTCCCGCAATGAGGCGGGGGCCGCCGGCACAAATGGAGTAGCGACGTTGAGAAGCGGGGGGGCTTTCGAGCAGGGTGGCAATGTCATGCTCTCGAAAGAGTTGCGCGAAGATAGCAGCGCCGGTACGGTCATGGAGAGGTTGCGATCGCCAGTACCAGGGTCGAAGTTGATCCATCACCGCCCGCTACGTATCAACGCCCATCCAAATTCTGACACCCCAAGCAATGCAAACAAGCACTAGTGCCACCCAGTCTCGAAGGCGAATCTGCATCTGACTCCATTGAACATGGTGCTGGTTTGGCGTCGTGAACCCGCGCACTTGAATGGCACCCGCGATTTGCTCGGCTCTAAGAAATAGATTCTCTAAGAGGCGATCGGCCAGCAACAGCCAAATCTGCATTGCGCCCTTTACCCCCAGCTTTTTCCAGTTAATAGCTCTGGTGCGAACCGAACGCACCAAGTTTTGCACCTCTTCCAATACCAGCGGAATAAATCTGAGGGCCAACGTTAGCGTTAACGTCAGCTCTGTGACCGGAACCTGCCAGCGCTGCAGCGGCTGCAGGAGACGATCTAACGCCGTTGTGATCTCTTCTGGAGCCGTCGTCAAAAGATATAGATTGGTGCCATACAGGAGCGTAAACAACCAGCTACTGATGCGAAAGCCTAGTTCTAGCGATCTCCTTGTGATCGTGACCGGGCCTTTTTGAAAGATCACATAGCGGTAGGGCGTGGGTTGCGGAAGCTGGGGCGCTGCAGAGGGTACTTGAGGGCTAGATTCAGTTACAGACAACGGTGAAGCAAGCGCTACGGTTGGCAGTCGAGGTTGATGCTTGACCGCCAACCCATCGGGCATCACCGCTGTCACCACAAACACCAGCAAGCACAGCGCCGATAACCAGCCCATCTGCTGCCGCCAAACTCTGAGGGGAATTGCAGCACTAATAGTGAGCAGCACCAGCGAGATCACTAATGCCAGTCGCCAGGTAAAGTTAGCCAAAAGCGGAGTGAGCAAAAAGGTCATCAACCAGACCAGCTTCACGCGGGGGTCAAGGCGATGCAGCCAAGTGGTGGGCTTTTCAAGATACAGTCCCAGCGGTAAAGATCGGAGTAAATCCATCCCTCAAGCATCCGGCTAATAATTGTCTCGTTTAAGCCTAACCACAATTGAGAATGAATGGTTCAATTTCGTAGAAATTTAGTGTTATCCTTTAGCCCTCCCTTCCCCTGACAGGATCCACTCGAAACAGCAGGAACGATGCGGCAATATATCCTGTTTCACAAACCCTATGATGTTCTCAGTCAGTTCAGCGATTCACAGCAGCGGGCGACGCTCAAAACCTATATTCCTATTGCCGATATCTATCCGGTGGGGCGGCTTGATCGAGATAGTGAAGGGCTGCTGTTATTGACGAACCATGGCTGGCTTCAACATCGCCTCAGTGATCCTCGATTTTCCCATCCCCGCACCTACTGGGTTCAGGTAGAAGGAATCCCCAATACCGCCGATTTAGAGCTGCTCCGGCAAGGGGTAAAGATTCAAGACTACGTCACTCGCCCCGCAAAGGTGAGGTTGTTCACCACAGACCCCCAGGTTGTTCCGCGCCAGCCCCCCATTCGAGTCCGTAAAACAATACCCACAGCTTGGTTAGCACTAACGCTCACTGAGGGGCGTAATCGGCAGGTGCGCCGGATGACATCTGCGATTGGGTTTCCCACTTTACGGCTGATCCGAGCGGCCATTGGTTCATTAACGTTGGCGGGGTTAGCTCCCGGAGAGTGGAGGCACCTCAAACCAGAGGAAGTCAAGGCACTTCCGGCTGTTTCGAGATCGTAAAACCTGTTAATCTACGAGAGATCGGCGGTCGTCTTGTAATGCTAAATGCCTGAACAAAACCCTCCCCAGGTGGAATCTGCTTCGCTAGAGTCGGGGCCAACGCTCCCGGAATTTTCTGGGGTGCACCCCGATGATGCAGAAGACACAACAGCCATCTTGCCCCGTCAAGTTGTTACTGCAGAGGCTGTAGGACAGACCGATGTGGGACGGGATCGGCACCACAATGAAGATTTTTTTGTGATTAAGCATCGCCTAGATCATCAAAGCGATCCAAGGCAGCAAGCCACGTCTCTCAAAGGACTCTATATCCTTTGTGATGGCATGGGGGGACATGCTAAGGGAGAGGTTGCCAGTGCGCTAGCGGCAGAGAACCTTGTGCAGCAGCTAGGTTCTCTAGAGCCGATCACCCCGACCCGTCTTGAGACGGCCATCTTAGCCGCCAATCAAGTGATTTTTACCGCCAACGAAGCTCAACAAAGTCGCACCAATCAAGACCGGATGGGGACAACGCTGGTTCTATGTGTCATTGAAGATAGTCAGGTTCATTTTGCCCATGTCGGAGATAGCCGGATGTATGCTCTAACCGGCAGCCGAGGATTAGAACAACTAACGGTTGATCATGAGGTCGGCCAACAGGAGATTCAACGGGGGGTAAATCCTGTAGTGGCTTACCGCAGACCGGATGCCTACCAGCTCACCCAGGCCATTGGTCCTCGACAGAATCGAGAGGTATCGCCCGACATTAATGCTTTCACGATCACTGAAGATACGTTGCTTCTGCTGTGCTCAGATGGTTTAACCGATAATGGTCTATTAGAAACCCATGCCTCGACCCATCTTGTCCCGCTTCTGAGGAAAGAGGTTGGGTTACAACAAGGTGTTAGTCAATTAGTGAACCTTGCCAATCAATACAATGGTCATGACAATGTCACCGTATTGGCTATTCGCATTAAAGTTCAACCGCAGCCACCTTCGAGTTGATGGTGGTGCCTGTGCATACTCTTTCGTCACTGAATTCGCGTGATTACGTTAACGCTTCTTGGTAATGTCTCTGAACCTCAGCAGTGGCAGTTTGAACTACACAAAACCATTCAGTTGGGGCGATCTGCTGATAATGATGTGATTTTAGATGACCATCAGGTCTCTCGTCATCATTTAGATCTCACCCCTAGCAATCCGGGTTCAATTCAGGGCGTTTGGACTCTGCAAAGCTATGGAACCAATGGAACACTCTTAAATGGGACTCTAGTGACGCAGGGTGTTGTTTCCCATGGCAGTATGCTTCAGCTTGGCCTATCTGGCCCCAGTCTGAGGTTTGAGATTCAAGCGCCTCTGGGGTCAGCACCATCGGGTATAGCAGCTCCCGCTGTCTCGGAATCACTACCGGTTACACCTGTTGTACCTGAGCCAGTGCTACCCGTACTTGAGGTTTCAAAACCACCACCGACCATACCTGAGCTAGTGCGACCGGCCATTGAGGTGTTAGCACCGATTCAAACGAGACTTTGTACTCATCAGCACAATGAGGCTGGTGCTCGTTTTTGCATTCACTGCGGCGAGCTGTTGCAAACCCTTGAACATATTCGGCAGTATCAAGTGGTGAAGCATTTAGAGTCTGGGGAAGGGATAGATTCATTTTTAGTTCGACCGACGGCAATCAAGGGGTCACCCCTGCTGATACTGCAGCGGTTTCAGCCTGAGCCGGTCGTCTTCACCCAGGCCCAAGGGCAATTCATGCAGGTTGTAGAACGGCTTAAGGGGGTCCATCATCCCAGCGTTCCTGATGTGATTGACGCCTTTGTTGAGATTCCCTATCTCTATGTGGTAACGAAGCAGATCCTAGGGCAGACCTTGGAGGCATGGGTTCAGCAAGCAGGGCCGATTGCGGCGGGGGTTGCGATCGCAACCCTCTTATCGGTCTGTGAGAGTCTTACCTATCTACATGCTTTAGATCCACCCTTAATCCATCGCAATCTCACACCGAGAAATATTTTGCGCTGCCGAGACCGCGCAGGAATTGCACTACTCCATTTTGGCGACCTCAAAGCGGCTAGCCTCGGTGAATCATTACCGGCACACTTTAACGTTCAGCTAGACCTTTACCGTGCCGGTACTACGCTGCTCTTTCTGCTGACGGGCAACGACCCATTGGCTTACTTGAATACTAATGGAGCAGATCACATTAATGAGTCCGCTACAGCACCCCACGTTTCATCAGAACTACGCAAGGCGATTGCCAAGGCAACCCACCCTGACCCACAGAGTCGCTATCCTACAGCAGAAGCCCTCTCTGAAGCCCTAAATCGCATTTCCCTTCACACTTAAAAGCAGATCTAACCCTAGCGCTGGGACTGCTTCTCTTTCATTGACTTAGGCAACGGTTCCTCTGCATTCTCGGATTGATCTGCATTCTCTGAGTTATAGGAATAGTAATAAGAACTATAGGAGGGCTGCTGGGCGCGGGTCACAGCATTTGCCACAATTCCTAATAGGTTATGTCCGGGCTGACGTAATAGCTCCTTACTCACGTCAACACTGCCAGTTTCCGCAACGCCGGGACGGACCACCAGCAACAACCCATCAGCCATCCGACTCAAGGTTAGCGTATCAACAGCGGCACTAATCGGGGGTGAATCAATGATCACGTAGTCATATCGCTGTGAGAATTCTGCGAGCAAGTTCACCATATGCTTGGAATCAATCAAAGCAGATGGATTGGGTGGCAGAACGCCGGAGGTGAGCACATCTAAATTGGTCTCCGCTTCTTGAATCGCATCGTCGATATTGGCTTCACCTACCAAGACATCACTAAGACCCACACGATTTAAAAGCTCCCAGGTACGATGCTGAACAGGACGCCGGAGATCGGCATCAATCAACAAAACTTTATGACCAAGTTCAGCCATTGTGAGTGCCAAATTAGCCGCCACCGTTGATTTACCTTCGGCAGGAATACCGCTAGTCAGCGCGATTACTTTGAGGGGCTTGTCAGAACTTAGGTATCGCAGGTTCGACTGCACCATTCTTATGGCCTCGCTGGGAGGACTATGGGGGATATCTCGAACAAAAAGTTCTCGCTTCACGTCGGCAGGAACACTGCCCCCTTTCTCTTTGATCTGGTACTGCTGCCCCCCTTCAATGGCAGGAATGACCCCCAGCACTGTGGTATCAGGGAAAAGAGCCTTAATATCCTCTAGCGTTTTCACAGACCGATCACGGGCATCTAAGAGCAGGGCAACGCCAACCGCCAGAAAACTACCTAAAATCAGGCCCGACAACACGTACAGGGCTTTTCGAGGTTCAACCGGCTTGTCGGGAATCAGCGCAGGTGATAAAACTCTTGCATTACCAAGGTTTTGCTTCTCAAGAACCTGGAGTTCCTGCCATTTCTTAACTAAGTTGGCGTAAACCTCCTGTGATAACTCGACTTCTCGCAGTAATTGGCGTAACTGCTTCTCTAGACCAGGAATCACCTGAGTCCGCTTTTGAAAATCATTCTGAACCTTAACCAGGGCTGCTGCGATCTGCTCAGAGGCCAAGCGCTCAGACTCTAGTTTCACGAGTTCTCCCGTTGCGCTCTGCTGCAGTTCACTCACCTGCAGTTTGCCCGGTGCCGCCGTCAGTGATGAACGGCCAATTGCTTGCCCCACTCTTCCCTGAAGCGTCTGTCTTAGGGCAACGGCTTTCTCTTGCAAATCTTTGACATCAGGATGCTCAGGTGTCTTCTCGGTACGTTCAATCGCCAACTGAGACTCAACTTCTTGGAGTTGCTTGAGCGCCTCCTGCACACCAGGGGACTGGCTTAAATTCGTACTGTCGATGGACTGTTGTGTCTTTAGACCAAGCTGCTGACGCAGTGAAGCGGCCTGGGTGCGTGCGCCCAATGCCCTCCCTTGAGCGTCATTGATTTTCTCAGCCAATTTAATTGTGGCATCAACCGCAACTTCAGCCTCTTTCTCAAGAGCAACGACTCCATTACGTTCTTTGAAACGGCGTAGTCGTTCTTCAAGCGATTCAAGTTTCTGTTTTGATTTTGGAATCTCATTGTCAATATATTCTCTAGCAGAGGCGGCTTCCGAGCGGTTTACACGCAAGTTGTCGGCAAGATACACCTCCATCAGAGTATTGAGAACTAAGGCGGCCTGTTCTGAATCATCCGACTTATAGGACAGTTGAATCACGTCTCCGGCCCTAGCTTTTGAGACATTCAGTTTCTCTTCAAAATCTTCAAGCTTTAGAGGTTTACCCTCTGAATCGGTTAGCTTGAGACGACTGATCACAGACTGCAGAATGGGAGTAGACAGAATGGTCTCTACTTCGGTATCGAGGGGGCTACTTTGCCCCGAAAGTGGATTAATGCCGCCAATCTCTAACTCGGTCAGGCCAGTGTTGGAGCTTTTGATCAGTAGCTTACTTTGGGCCTGATAGATCGGTGTTTTAAGAAAGGCCGCCAACGTCGCGACGGAGACAACTAGCAAAAATACAACAGAGGCCGGTAGCCAGCGCCTTTTGAGGATTAACCAGTACTTGCCTAGATCAATCGTTTCTTCTTCAAGGTGATAGCTAGATTTATAGTCGGAGGCCATAGGGCTTAAGCATTGTAATGTTTGATGTGCTCTTCCTGTTCGAGGGCTGCAGCGCTATGCCTAGGAATTATGAGAGTAGGGATTACCGAAGAAATCAGACATCGAAGCAGTCAGCGTCTTAGCCATCATACAGTTTGTTCTTAGTAAACTGCTCCTGACATTATATTTTCATATAGCAAATTGAAAAATACCTAAGATCGATGACTGTGGCTAGGGTTGGCTCAACGTGCTGGCAACAGACAGGGTCTTTTTTCCTGCGGTGTGACTGCTCTAATGATTCGATATTCGGAAACTACACCTATAGGAAGACAGTCGGAGTTTGTAGGTTCATCCTACCCCATCGGGTCGAGTCAGATTAAAGCTTAAATTTGCCATACTATGGATATAGAACCGTTCAATACCGTTGTTGCATAGAGAATTAACCATGTCTCGTTCTTATCGCCAAGAAGATATTCAAGAAATTTTGAATTTGGCGATCGCACAGCAGGTCTACAACGGTGAGTTCTCCCGTGATCAGCTTCTAGAGATTGCGGCCGAAATGGAAATTTCGGCCGAGAGCTTACAGCAAGCTGAAACGCTATGGCGACAACAGCAGAATCACGCTTTGCAGCGCCAATCCTTTGACGAGTATCGAAAAAGTCGACTCAAACGGCGGGTCGGGCGATATGCGATTGTCAATACAGGACTTCTCTTACTCAATAGCCTAACGGGTCTATCGGTGCTGTGGTCTGCCTATATCGCATTAATCTGGGGCTTGAAATTGAGCCTCAATGCCTGGAACGTTTATCATACCCAGGGTGAAGCCTATGAAAATGCATTTCGCCGTTGGAACCGTCAGCACTTAGTCCGCACATGGGTCCAGGCGTTGACCCATCGATTATTCCAGAGCTTTAACGCTTAAACGGCATGTTTACAGAGTTCATATTCGCACCTCTATCACGCCTAGGGTAAAAGTACTGAGCGCAGAACATGATTTGGATCAAGCCGTCGTTTGAGATCATGAAAGGCCAGAGACTGATCACCGTAATGCTGTTGCCAGTCTACCGGCGTCATCATACCCAGCCACCCCGAAAGATAACGTTTACCTCCTGCTTCAATCACCCAATCATGAACTGTCTTGAGATGCTTTAAGGCTGACTGGAGGTGATTCGGGGGAATGCCGGTCGGCAAAATGGCAAAGACCACAGCAGGTAATTGGGACGGCTTCATAAAGAACGGTGGGCTAGTCTGCTCTGCTAAGAAGATAACGCGGTGTCCGTCACCAAAGTATGGGGGCAACAGGTGCAAAATTTTAGGAATTAAGTCACGCGCAGCAGAGAGCGGCAGCAAACATTCAAACCATGGATGGGGCTGCTGCCAAGCTCTACTGGCTTTCATAGCCTGGAATCTAGCATCGTATCGAGCCGCAAAATCAATAACCGCATCATCCTCTACATGCAAACATTGCTGATATTTCAACCCCTCTAGAATCGAGTCTTTTGTAGAGGGTTCTGAATTGAACTCAACTCCAACATGAAGACCGTATAGCCAGTGTCTCAATGGTCGTCGTCCCGCTGACGTTTTGAAGAGTCCCTGCACCGTCGCCGCACAAAAACCTTCTAAATAGTCAACTTGTTGCTCAGAAGAAAGTCGCTGCTGATCGTCAAGCCACTGATTGAAGCTGTCGTAGAGCAAGTAAAAGAGGCGAACCTGAGATTTAATCGGGCGCAGGGCTAAGGTCGCGCTAGTGATAACAGCGCATTGTCCCAGTCCGCCCAGAGCCGCAGCGAAACTATCGCTGTGGTGCTGGGGATTACAGGAAAGAACATCGCCCCTCCCTGTGACTAATTCAAGGGCATCAACATGATCAATGGTGGCCCCATAGCGATGGCTATTGGCACTAAATCCACCGGCAGAGAGGGTTCCCCCTACAGTCAGATCTAGATTAAGGGGCATGACGGTAGGCAGTTGGCCTTGGGAGCCTAGAGCCTCAACAAGCTGTCGCCACGTTGTTGATGCTCCACACCGTACCTGCCCAGGCAGCCGCTCAATTTCATTGAAACACGAGACATCAAGGCTGATTCCATCTGCACTGATAGATTGACCACTCTGACTGTTGCCTCCACCTCTAGGTGTAATAGAAATGCTCTCCTGATTAGCACACTGAATGAGGCGAATCAGATCTGAGACAGTTTCAGGCCGAGCAATAAGCTGCGGTTTGCCCTGAACAATATTGCCAAAATCTGTGCTGGTATGGATGATGTTATTGCCCTGATCGACCGGCTCCCACTCGTGGAAAAGCTGTTGTAAATTGCTTAATGTTTTTGATGTCTGGAGCATTCGTTCAAACTCTCTAGTGATTGCACAAAGACTCACCCTTACCTCCCTTCCCTTATCGGAAAGAGAGGCCATGTAGAAGCTACAGAGCATTCAGATCGCGGAGGGGAGGTATGGGATCAATAAATATGCTTGCGATCGCACGCTAATTCAGAACTGCGAGTGGCTCTACCGAGTTTGAGTTTGACCTCACAACATGCGACACCATGAAGTCAACGGTTTGTGGATCAACCCATCCATGCTGAGCTAAAATCTCGCCCAGACGTGCCGGTCGTGTTTGCTGTTCTAAAAGCGCTATATCTAGTTGCTCAAGCGTAATTAAGCCTGCTTCGAGCAAGCAAGTGCCGATCCGTCGTTGAGGCTGAGGTAGTGCTGCGACAGGATGAGTCTTCGCATAGGTTAGTAAGTCTGCCATAAAGTCCGTAAAGGCAGCGAAAACCTGATCGACAAGCTGATATTTCTCAGCCCGCTCAGCCTCAGATAGCTCAATGCTCTCAATATATTTTTGCACTGCAGGCGAGCAATAGGTATGACCGGTATCAACGATTAGGTGGCCGCTGCCAAAGTACCGATATTTCTCTTGATTGGCAACCTCCAGCGTATGCACAACAGCAGAAGAAACCGCTAAGAAGGCGTTCCCTGTCGCTTCTGCCGCTTCAATTACAACTAGCTTCTGCAAAGGAGAGCTTTGATAGGTAAGTCGATAGAGTTCATGGGCAACTCGTCGAGCAGATATTGTCTCCTCCTTCCATAGCGCTGCTAAGGCTTCTCTGAAATTCAGTGGTCGATTCAATCCTAACTTCTCTATATCTTCCAAGAACCAGAGCCAGTGGTGATCATCTTCATAGGTATGCTTATTGATGATAGTTTGAAGCTGATCGCTACTACTCTCATCGCGAAAGACTGTCTTATTTAACTCGCCAAAGCTCATGATAAAGGGAGCAGCACAAGGGATAAAACCGAGTCGTTGTAGGGGATCAATACTGTCATCCCGAAGATAGGTCAAAAATGGGAGCTGTGAAAAGTTCTGCTTTTTTAATTCAATGTAGTCAAGAACAGCTTTCATCTACGAGATATCTCCATTTAATACTTTTTACACACTTAGACAAAGAAGCCACGATAGATCTATGAGGCCCAATAACCTTGCCTCATAGATCTGACTCGGTGGAGCCGATAGCAAAACAAACATCACAAGCAATCACAGAAATAAGGCTCAACCAAAAGACAACATCATGGGCGCCTTACAACCATGACTATTCCGGTAAAAGCCAAGCGAAATTCGAGGACACCTATTGACTATCAACGGCGGTTAAACACAACAAATTAGAACCTGACAGCGATTCAGACGTTTTTGAAGTGTTTATTCCCAAAGAGAAGGGATTACAAGCTAAATCCTTGATTGACAATGATCCCCAATATCATCCTCAATCAAGCTTTAAGATTATAGCCAACCAAATAAGTTAAAAAGAGATTAACCTAGATCTCTTTCAGAAGAGGGATACGAGTGAGCTTCAAGTAGAATTTCCTGCAAAAGATTGCTCTGATCATCAAGAGAAGATCAGACCAGCAAGACAAGCCTATGAACAATGCCATCAACTTTGGTCGAATTCGATCAAAGCCAGGAAATCTTGTTTAATGATCCTCTCAATATTTATCCTGCTATATGGTACACCATTTTAATTAAACATGTATTTTACTCCCTTTATAGAAGTAAAATTGGCTCTCTTATTATTCTCGGACTGTCGAATAATAAGAGGGTCTTATAAGGTGATTGAGATTGATGACTTTTGTCTAGATAGAGTAACGTTCCCTATCTATTCACTCTTGCAAGGGTTGACTTTGATTCGATGTAAAAGCTTCTGAGGTATAGAGTGTAAGGCATTGATGTCATCTCTTGCAGTCGAGATGAGTTAAATAAAGCCTAGGACTGTCTTCTAGGCTTTATGGCACAAGGTCGCTTGTTGTTATTGCTTTGGCTATCAAAAAATAGAGAGCTGAGGTTGCTTTCCTCTACCCGTGCATTTCTTGGCCTTGATCAGTGAATGCGCTGCTTATATTAGGTTTTGTCGGTCAGGGGATGTATTGCATGACTCTTTTATACCCCTGGCCTATGATGAACTTTACGTTTGTAGTAAGCTCCGAGGCCTCTAGTGAGGTGCTTTCTGAAAGATGAGGACATGTTGCTGAGGTAAAACTGCTTGATTCTTTTGCCACGTCAATCCCACAGCCTGCATCTCTTTGCGGACCTGTCTGACAGACATTTTGTGGTGGCGTTTGATAAAAACAAGCGGGTTCTCAGCCTTATATTCGACTAATACCACTTTTCCTCCCGGTTTCAGAGCTTTAACAATCCCATCCATCATTTCGCGAGGGTAGGCAAATTCATGGTAGGCATCCACCATTAGGGCTAAGTCAATACTGTCCGCTTCTAGGCTAGGGTCTTGCTGAGTGCCTAAAATCGTTGTGACATTCGTAATGTGTCGTCGTTCCTGGGCGCGTTCGATCATATTCAGCATTTCTGGCTGAACATCTACGGCGATTACTTCACCCTCAGGCAAAAATGGAACCAGTCGAAAGCTGATATATCCAGTTCCAGCACCGATATCAGCCACGATATCGGTTGGCCGCAGATTCAAGGCTGGGATAAATCGCTGGGGGCGCTCTGAGGTCGCTCTACTGGGACGCTCTAGCCAACCGGCACCCAGATGTCCCATAACCTGAGAAATCTCGCGTCCCATATACACCTTACCTATTCCATCTGAGCTGGCAGATCGAGACTGATACAGGTCTGCTCTTGGATGGTCAACATGCTGTAGAAATGGTTCGGGGAACTCAGAGGCCTGGGCAGGCAAAGACAGGCCGAAGCAGCACCAGCATAAAATAATCAGCCGGTATAGAAACGACCACAG
Source organism: Thermosynechococcaceae cyanobacterium (assembly GCA_050330855.1). GTDB lineage: Bacteria > Cyanobacteriota > Cyanobacteriia > Thermosynechococcales > Thermosynechococcaceae > RCC1774. The sequence continues at coordinate 48,899 of JBHJNL010000006.1, forward strand.
GTCATGGATATGAGTCACAACAATCTCAGCCCTCGATGTTTGACTGGGTTTCTAGCCTAGAGTACTGGGATGCTGGCCCTCTTGATAATGTTTAAATATCTAACTCAGCTAGATTGAGTCGAGGGCCATGGGTCTCGATGAATTCGCGACGAGGGGCAACGCGATCGCCCATCAAGATCGTAAAAATCCGATCCGCTTCAGCGGCATCTTCAATATCAATCTGTTTTAGGGTGCGCGTTTCAGGATCCATGGTGGTTTCCCAAAGCTGCGTCGGCATCATTTCACCTAGACCCTTAAATCGCTGAATGGTGTAGTTGGCATTTGCCGGAAATTCATTGGCGATCAGGGTCTGAAGTTCGCGATCGCTATAGCAATAGTAGTGAGATCGCCCCCGTTCAATCTTATACAACGGCGGACAGGCGATATAGATATAGCCCTGTTCTAGCAAAGCACGCTGATACCGATAGAAAAACGTTAGCAATAGCGTCCGAATGTGCGCGCCATCGACGTCTGCGTCCGTCATGATAATGACGCGGTGGTAGCGCAGTTGCGAGACGTCAAACTCATCGCCCTTAATCCCTAGCCCCAGTGCGGTAATCAGCGACTGGACTTCGTTGTTTTTATAGATTTTGGCATCGTCAGTTTTTTCAATGTTGAGAATTTTGCCTCGCAACGGCAGGATGGCCTGAAATCTGCGATCGCGTCCCTGTTTTGCACTGCCGCCCGCACTGTCGCCCTCAACAATGTAGATCTCTGATTCGCTGGGATCGCGGGAGCTACAGTCTGCCAGCTTGCCGGGGAGAGTCGAAGATTCTAACACCGACTTACGACGCACCAATTCACGGGCGCGACGGGCTGCTTCAGCCGCACTAAACGCCTGTAGCGCTTTGTCGAGAATGGCGTCAATCACATTAGGGCGAAACTCTAGATACTCGGTGAGTACCTCACCGACCAAAGAGTCAACCACCCCTCGGACTTCGGTGTTACCCAACTTCGTTTTGGTCTGGCCTTCAAATTCAGGTTCAGGGACTTTGACCGAAATGACGGCTGTCATCCCTTCCCTGACGTGCTCACCCCCAAAGTTAGAGTCACTGTCCTTGAGCTTCTTGCGCTTACGAGCTTGGGTATTAATGGTTCGAGTCAGGACGGTTTTCAACCCTTCAAGGTGAGTTCCCCCATCGATGGTTCTAATGTTATTGGCAAAACCCAGCATGTTATCGGTGTAGGCGTCTCGGCACCACTGCAGCGCGACTTCCACCTGAATATTTTTGCGTTCCCCTTCTACATAGACAATCTCTTCATGAATCGGATCCTTGTCCCGGTTCATATACTCGACATATTCTTTGATACCACCGTCGTAGCGGTAGGTCTCGACATGGGGTTCAGAGGCCCCAATCACATCCAGGCGATTATCCCGAAAGATCATCTCGACGCCAGCATTCAAATAGGCCAGTTCTCGAAAACGACTGGCTAGCGTTTTGTAGTCAAACTCGGTCCCAGTCGTAAAAATTAGAGGATCGGGCAAGAACGAGATAGAGGTGCCGGTTTCTTTGCGATCGCTCTTCGATTCTTCTAACTCAGTGACGGGAACGCCCCGTTCAAACCGTTGAATAAACAGTTTATTTTCTCGCCAAACCTTGGCCTCGACCCAAGTCGAAAGAGCATTGACCACCGAGATACCGACGCCGTGCAAACCACCGGACACCTTATAACTGCTGCCATCGAACTTGCCGCCTGCGTGTAAAACAGTCATGACGGTTTCTAGTGCTGACTTTCCGGTTTTAGGGTGTAGCCCTGTAGGAATACCTCGACCATCATCTGCGACAGATACGCTGCCGTCCGCATTAAGGTCGATATAAATATGCTTACAGTGTCCGGCCAGCGCTTCATCGACAGAATTATCAACCACCTCGTAAACTAAGTGATGCAGTCCCTTCGGGCCAGTGCTGCCGATATACATGCCCGGACGCTTGCGAACCGGATCTAGCCCCTCTAATACTTGAATTTGGTCTGCACTGTAGCTTGAGTTTGTGGTCATAAACTGAAATGCTCCTGTAAGCAACTCAAAGCAAGCTTTACATTTAAAATGCAAAAAATCATCTAAATTCTACCACAAAAGCCTTCGTCGCGGCCCTAGCTGCTTCTGCTTATAAGTTTAGATTACAGATCCATCGCTGTTGTTTTAAAGCCAATGAGTCAACCGGGGTTAATTGTGATTTGTGGCCCCACTGCGACGGGCAAGTCTCGAATGGCACTTCACCTAGCTGAGCAGCTCGGTAGCCCGATCTTGAGTGCCGACTCTCGCCAAGTCTATCGAGGGTTTGATATTGGCACTGCGAAGCCGTCGCTAGAGGAGCAATCTCACGTTTCCCATCACCTCATCGACATCTGTGATCCCACCGAGACGTTGACCCTGGCCCAGTTTCAACAGCAGACTCAACATCTCATTGAGCAGTATCAAGCTCAAGGCATTATACCCCTATTGGTGGGCGGCACCGGCCTCTATATTAAAGCCATTGTGCAGGGGCTACAGATTCCTAGGGTGGGGCCACAGGTGGAGTTGCGATCGCAATTCCCCGATCAACCCCAAAGCTATGAATGGCTGCAGCAGATCGATCCTGACGCTGCAGGCAAAATTCACCCCCACGATCGGGTGCGGACCCTGCGAGCGTTGGAAGTGTTTTATGTCACCGGCATCCCGCTCTCACGGCAGCAGGGGCATCGTCCTCCGAGCTACCCCATCCTTCAAATTGGTCTAGATGATGGGCAAGACTTAGACCTTCATACGCAACGCATTGAGCAACGGACCCATCACATGATCGATCAGGGCTGGCTGGTAGAAATTCAAACATTGATTGAAAAATACGGTGCTGACTTACCGTTACTGAATACATTGGGCTATCAACAAATGAAGCAGCACCTCCAGGGAAAGATATCTTTGGCAGAGGCGATCTCCTTAACAGTTCTCCATACGCGCCAGTTCGCAAAGCGGCAACGCACTTGGTTCCGAGCAGATCCAAGCATTGCTTGGTTTGCGGCGGCAGAACCCCATCTGCGGTCTCAAGTAGAAGCGAAGTTAAGCAACGCTCTAAGGCGGTTATAGAGGCTCCCTAGAAATTCCTACGCACAAGCCAGCCCCGCTTTGTTAAAATAGCTGGGTTGTTTAGACTTCAACCTCTTTGACTCAATCCCTTGACCTGCTGGTGGGTGATCCTAAGGCCGACGAGTTTTTGCAAGAGTTAGCCGCAATTCAGCAAACCAGCTCTAAGCGCATCGCATTGCTCGGATCTCGCCACGTACCACTGATGCATCAGCACATGATCGAAATGATGAGCTATGCCCTCGTGCTGACGGGTAATCGTTTGATCACCTCTGGAGCCATTGGTACCAACGCTGCCGCCATTAAAGGCGCAACCCGCGCCGATCCCAGTTTACTGACCGTTATTTTGCCCCAAAGTATGGACCGGCAACCCCAAGAGTCAAGGGAGCAGCTAGAAAACGTGATGCATTTAGTTGAGAAGCCTGAAAACGATACGATGTCTCTAGGCGAAGCCAGCGCACTGTGCAATCAAGAAATTGTGTCTCGTTGTGAACAGCTTGTCTGTTTTGCGTTCCATGATAGCCAGACCTTACTCAAAACCTGCCACGATGCCGAAGCTCAGCGCAAGCTGGTGACACTGTTTTACTTTGATTGAGCATCAGGCCTAATAATCATCGGCCGAATGGGTGAACTGTTTTTGCGTCTTAGGGGTCTAGTCGCATCAGGTTCTTTGACCTGGGCAGACTCATCCGGTGCCGCCGACACGGGAGGCGATGGTTGCGTGGCTTGGGGTTTGGATGACGATGCTAAAGGCTGCCACGTCAGTTTGCGATTGCCATTGACGGGAGGACTTTCTGAATTATTATTTCCATTCCCTCCATTCCCTTGGCGAAGCTCTGGAGCAAGGGAGGTCGAGCGAGGCTCTGTGATTTGTATCTTTGCCTGATCAGGCTTAGGGGGCGTTGACTCTGTTGGCGTTTGCTCAGGTTGAGATGAGCGGTTAACAATTTTCGGTAAAGACGAAAAACGAGAGGCTGCTGTAGTTGATACCGGAGCGGCTTCGGGTGAAGAATGGTCCGAGGCCGCATTGGGTTGGGTGACAGCAGGTTCGTGTGGGGCCGGATTGGATTTAGCGGGAGGTGATGCAAAGATACGATTCTCGCCAGGTGAGCTAGACACGGCATTTGCTTCCGGCTCTACAGGCTTGGGGGTTCGTCGCTCAAAAATAGAAGGCCGACTCGATTCAGATACAGGATTGGCAGCAGCCGGATTTGGGGTAGGGGGCATTAACGAAGAGGTAGACTTCTCTGCTTCAGGAGAGACTGGAATGGTTCGTGCGTCGATCTTTCCTGGGTTAGGGGCAGTAGAAAGGGGAGGTGTCTTTGCTGCCGTTGCTGGAGGGGACATCTGAGTTGCAGGCTTTGCCGGTGGAATCGTACTTGCAGGGGGCATCTGTGTCGCAGACTTTGCCGGAATAATGCTTGCAGGAGGCATCTGCATCGCAGGCTTTGCCGGTGGAATAGTGCTTGCAGGAGGCATCTGCGTCGCAAGCTTTGCCGGATGGGGGGGGATAGTCGGTGCGCTAGGTGATGTCTTGCCATTGAGGCCAACGACCGTCTCGGAAGACGACGACGGCAGCTCCACCGCTGCCGTGTCTGTGGAGGTGAGGGTGGGGGTTGGTTTTATCGTTTTATAGGATGCAGGGACTTGAGGCGGTGGGCTTGTCGGCGTGGGTAAGGGCATTTTCGCCACCGAGGGCGCAATAGTAACGGAGGGATCGCTACAGGTCACCACGCGCCACACTGGATCGTTCTGACAAAATTCTAAAAATTTTTGATAGACCTGGGAGCAATGATTATTGCTCTGTAGCGGCAGTTCTTCATTTTTGACCACAACATCAAACTCAGACGCCTGCAGTGTGGAGCGAGTGCTATCGACTAAAACCTCGACGGTCGCTAGCTTTGCAAAGGGGCACTGACCCGGCTTTTCCCTCGCCATCACGTAATCTTCTCGAAAGATCAGTACTTCAAGACCACAACTTTCAAGAATTCCTGTGATTGTCGGATAGAGCTTGTCGAGGGCAACAGCCACCGTCATGGAGCAGGTATATCGAGCCATATCGAGGGGTGTAGAGTTATAGAGGCCAGCAGGAGGATCGAGTTCGCTTACTGTATAACAATCAAATCCTCAGTAACGATAATATCGTCCTGGTTACCCCCCGGTCTTTAAGGATTCAAAGCAACGAACTTCCTCCCTAACCATAAGCTGACTCACAAGTTTGATCAAGACGTTTATGGATGGATTAACAGAATGATTCGTCGATAGGGGAACAGGAATGAAAGGCTCGATTACATCTATCTCATTAGCTCAAGTTGAGAGGGAATCGCGTTGAGACTTAGGTCTAGCCAGATCTCGGCTGATGTTCAAGGCCTCCACTAACGACAGGATCGAACACTTCTAAGCGTTAAACACGGCAAAGCGCCCTAAACTATTAGCCAGTATAAATTTTTTGTTATCTACTTCTTTTTTGGGTCTCTATGCAAGGCAAGCTGGTTGTTTTTGAAGGCGGCGAAGGTGGTGGCAAGTCGACACAACTGGCACGATTGAAAGATTGGCTCATGGATAGCCCGTGGCGACAGCAACTCCAGAAACAGGTTTCTAAGCCATGGGTGGTCACAACCCGCGAACCAGGTGGGACTGCTTTGGGAGGGCGACTGCGGGCTATGCTGCTTGAAGCCCAAACCCCGACCGAACCTGCAATTACCGATCAGGCCGAACTGCTCCTCTATGCGGCGGATCGCGCCCAGCATGTTGCTGAATTTATGCGCCCCCATCTTGAACAGGGGCGTTTGGTGTTATGCGATCGCTATACTGCATCCACGCTGGCCTATCAGGGCTACGGGCGAGGTATTGATCTAGACTTAATCCATCAACTCAATCACATTGCCACAGCAGGCTTAAGGGGTGATTTAACCCTTTGGCTCGATATGGATGTCACTGCCGGTCTTAACCGTGTGCGAGATCGTAGCGCGAACCAAGCTTTTGACCGAATGGAGTCTGGCGAGATAGCGTTCCATGAGCGAATCCGGGCGGGCTTTCGTGATATCGCAGCTCAAGAGCCTGACTCGACCGTTAAAATTGATGCGGCTCAAGAGCCTGACACCGTTGCCGTCCAAATTCAAGCTGTGATGGCTGAGCGCCTACAACAATGGCATCCCCTTACTCAAAACTAGTCGGCCAAGAACAGGCTGTGATGCTGCTTGAACGTGCGATCTCAACCCACCGCATCGCTCCGGCCTATCTATTTGTCGGCCCCCACGGCGTCGGTCGAAGCCTCGCAACCCAAGCATTTTTGCAGCAGCTCCTTGAAGACTCCTCCCCACGATCTATTGACAACCATCCAGATGTGCTCTGGATTGAGCCGACCTACTTACAACAGGGCAAACTGATCACAGTGTCAGCGCTGGTAGCCAAGGGCGATAAACCCCCAAAAGCCCAGCCCCAGGTTCGCCTTGCTCAAATTCGTCAGATCGCTCAATTTCTAAGCCAGTCTCCCTTAGAGGCAAGCCGCCAGTGCATCGTCATTGATCAGGCTGAAACCATGCGAGAGGCCGCTGCCAACGGGTTGCTTAAAACCCTAGAAGAACCTGGCAATGCTACCTTAATCTTGCTCGCTCCCACCACCGATAGTCTGCTGCCCACCCTGGTGTCTCGCTGCCAACACATCCCCTTTAGGCCGCTCACCGCCACTCAAATGGAGCAGGTGCTCACCCAATCTAACCAGGCTGAAGTCCTCAATCATGCCCCGGTCTTATCAATGGCCCAGGGCAGCCCTGGGGCCGCACTTTCCGCCTGGGAGAAGCTTCAGGCAATACCGGCAGAGTTGATTGAACGTTTTCACCACTGCCCCTCTACGGCAATGGATTGCCTAGCCCTGGCCCAAACAGTAGAACAGTCCCTCGACTTAGAAGAGCAGCTCTGGCTCCTTGATTATCTGCAGCAGATTTATTGGCAAACCTACGGGCAGGCTCACCGCTTGCGGAGCCTTGAAATGGCTAGGCAGTATCTGCTCTCTTACGCCCAGCCTCGCCTCGTCTGGGAAGTGACGCTGCTTGAACAGATGAAAACCTGATCCGAGTTCGTCAATTCGATGTTACAATTGTCCGAGTCCGCCGGGATAGCTCAGTTGGTAGAGCAGAGGACTGAAAATCCTCGTGTCACCAGTTCAATTCTGGTTCCTGGCATTTAACTCAAAATCCATCTATCAATCGCAGTTTGCCGATTGGCAGAATAGGTTGAGGCGTCTTCGTCGCAGTGATAGTGCTGTATAGATGCCCCCGTAGCCTAGATTCACCGAAATAAATAGCCCCTTGACCAGAGTCGACTCTACCTGTGGGAATAGGTACACCGTAGCCAGTAGGACCAGAAGAATTTCCACCAAAGCCACGATGTAGCCATAGTGCCTTGGATCCCAATAGGATAGCGGACTGATAAATCGGTAGGGGTGAAACGGGAAAAAATGACGATGGGCATCATCGTTATGCACCGGCAGATCGAGGAGCGAATGCAGAACTGAACTCCCGCACAATACCGCTAGAAGCTGAGCATGACACGCAATCCCAATCCCTAAACCAAGCCCTGCCAAAGGGATAGAGTGAAATAAGTTAGTCCAATTTTGCCAAAGCGGTTGGTAGTAGGTTTCTGTCCAAAGCTGTTGCGGGGGGATGCCCTTGACCTTTGCCCATAGGTAAAGCGTAAACATGGGAATGTCGGGCAATATTGCCCCCACGGCAATGATGGGTAAAAGTTTTTCGGTCTGCTGGTGAGGCAACAAGAGCGCCAAATTCAAGATGGCATGGCTAGGCGTATTCACAGGTCACCCCATTGATGCAACTTTTTAGTACGGTAGCACTAGCGATGAAATATCTCAGGCATCAGCCTGAACCGTTAGCTCGATCTAAGAGGGCTACCCATAGGCGTCGCGACCCTTGAGGGCTGCTGTAAAAGAGCAGATCGATTAACAATTTTAAGGCTAAATCGCTGAGGGAACGACTGGAAAGATGCTCTGCCTCCATGCGTTCTTCGTAGGTATTGGTGAACTGGTCTATATAGTCACCTAGCAGTTCTGTTTGATAGGGCTGGCGGTTCTGTTCCGCAGTCTCTTCAAGTAACAGCACTGCTTTACGGATTGTCTCTTGGTGCTGCTTGGCAAGATGACAGCTAATCAGCACCAGAGATCGCGCCTCATCAATGTCAAGCTTTTTACGACCGCCGGTGCCCCGCCGCATCGGGTTCGATTGGCGCAGTCGCCACAGCGCCACGCGATCGCCCACCAAATCTTGCAGGTCTAAATCTTTAGAGGCCTGCAGAATAGCCTCAGACCCGATCCCCACCAACGACTCTAGGGCGAGCAGCACCAGATCAATTTGGGTTTTGATATTGTCCAACTGGGCCGTATCGGGTTGAGCCTCATGCTCCAGCGGTAGAGTTGTGTTGTGCCAGCGACTGGGCATATTAACAGGTCAAGCTAAGGCTCTGGCAACGCTCGTTTTTCATGCTGATGATTTCCTGCAGCTTTTCTTAGCATCTTGAAGGAAATCAACATCGATTAAACGCAGTTGCCATGATTATCTGTCATTATTCCATGACGCCTGTCCTCTGGGGGAAGCATTCCCTATGGGTGAGAACGCTCACTGCCCTGTGCCGCCCAGAAAGGGCAAAGACGCTCTGATTATTGACGCTGTCTAAGCTCTTGATCGAGACGCTGACGATAGAGGGAATTGCTACGTACTTTTTCAGTAATCTGATTAAACTCCCAGTTAGTTAGGCCGTTGCGCTGAATGACATCTGCCGATTGATTATAAAACTCAGTGCAGGTTGATTGAACCGAGTTAGGTAGATCGTTCTGGCGACACACATTTTTGGGGGTTTCTCTCCCCATATAAGAGCGGACCTTGTTGAGTGCATTAATACGGATTTTCTCCATTTGCAGAACGGCGTCTGCATAATTGCTGACTTTGGGCAGCAAACTTTGGGCGTGGGCCACTGACGTGATCTCAAGCTGTGATAAGTCCCGTGATAGTCCAGGGACGCCCCCCGACAAACTGCCTACGGTAGACAATAGCAACACGAATAGAAGCCGGTGACGAACCGGAAGAATGCGCGGAAATGGTCGAACGAAATGTGCCATGAACCTCTTGAAATCCAAACAAACCACTATTGATTAGCTTTGCTAGTCTTGAATCATTTCTGGTGTGGGAAGTTCCACAGTGACTCACTCTTTTTTTACAACGATCTCAATATTCGATGTCTAGAAGCAGATTTGACTATTTTACCCGGTTCCTTGGTCTTGCCGATCAACGGTAAGGCGACTGTCGGTGATTCTGGGGTTGGCAGACCTGGGCGAGTTCGATTACTTTGGTCTGCAGCGTTGCATGGGGGTCTTGGCCTTTCTTTAAGCGCAGGTCTAAATCAAGAAGACCGCTCAACGCCTGGAGTAGCTGCTGGCTATGGAGCGATTTAACGTCTTGCTGCAAAAAGTAAATTCGCTTTGGGTTGTGCACTTCAGCCGCCTTTGCGATCGCACGTTCGTCTCTCTCACCGGACTCAATCATCAGCTTGATCCACAGCCAGGTGCGAAACTGCCGCACGAGCGTTGCCGTAATTTTAAGGCCTGGTTCATTGAGGGCCAGTAACTCCGCCACTAGCGTCAGTGCCTCACTGGTCTGGCCTCGCCGAATGGCATCGGCCAACTGGAGGCTATTCTGAGCCGTTGCGGGCACCAGTCGTGCCACCATCTCAGCACTGAGGGGCTTCGATTGAGTCTTGGCGTAGAGCTGTAGCTTATCGAGTTCAGTGTAGAGACGCTGCGTATCATTGCCCACCGATTCAGCCAGCAACTCCACCGCACCCGATGAGAGCTTCACCCCCACCTCAGATGCAGCATCCTGCACAGCCTTCACCAAAAGCTGGGTTTTCCACGGTGGAATCGGAGAGAATTCCTGCACCTGGGCCTGCTTTTGCAGCAGCTTAATGGCTTTGCTGCGACCGTTGGGTTTAGAGGTGTAGGTAAGTAAGAGATGGGAGGTCTCAGGCAGCGCCGGCAGGGTGCGTTGGAGTTCTGAGATCACATCATCGCTATCTTGCTTGCCTAGGGTGGGATTGAGTAGCCACACGAGACGCTGTCCGGCTCCGAAGGGGGGCGTCATGGCCTGATTAAATCCCTGCATCATTTGTCCATTGGCGTCGGCACTCGCAGACACCTCAATTTTGTCGTAGTTAAAGCTGAGCCAAGCAGGGTCCAGCACTTGGCGATAGAGGGCGTCTACGGCACGGTTGAGTCGGTAGTGATCTTCACCCCAGTAAAGGTAAACAGGCATAGTGACGAACGTCAGGCCGGATGGCCGAAGGGGAATGGCTAGACTTGCAACAGGAGGCAGACCTGCTGCGCGGATTGGGCAGAACTACCCAGATCTATTATGCTGTGGCTTGTACTCACGCGCTCACCGTTGGGATGCCCCCCACCGTTCACCCCATTCTTAAGCAGAGCTTTGCCGTTATCGATGCAGAAATCGGCCCCCATTCGTTTACGGCTGCGGAGTACGCAATCGTGCGGCGCGTCATTCACAGTACTGCCGATTTCGAGTTTCAGCATCTGCTTCGCTTTAGTCCCGGTGCAATTGATGTTGCGATCGCAGCCCTCACCCAAGCAACCCCCATCGTTACCGATGTTGAAATGGTGGCCCGTGGCATTGAACGACTGGCAAAGGATACCTTTGGCAACCCCGTGATTGCGGCAGTGACCCAAGCTTCAATTGCAGATCCAGGAAAAACCAGAACAGAAACGGGGTTACTCCGTTGTTTTGAACAACATCCCACCGCCATTTACGTGATTGGGAATGCCCCCACGGCTCTGCTGGCGCTGTGTGATGCTTTGCAGAGAGCGTCCTCCCCTCCTCCTGCTCTCGTGATTGGTGTGCCCGTGGGCTTTATTGCGGTACTGGAATCAAAGGTGGCCTTGGCTCAGCAGCCTGTCGCCCACATTCGAATTGAGGGTCGCAAGGGCGGCTCACCGGCGGCAGCAGCCATCGTCAATGCTTTATTGATGTTGGCCTGGGAACGGCAAACGACTGGCTCATGAGTCCTATCTTTGTCGTCGGAATTGGACTTGCGGGGGCTACTGACCTCAGCCCTGCGGCCCAGACGGTCGTGGAGCAGGCCACTCTCTTAGTGGGAGGGCAGCGCCATCTTCGTTATTTCCCGGCTCACCCAGCCCCACAGGTGATGCTCGGCGATTTAGCGATGGCTCTAGAGCAGATTGAGCAGCACGTAACGAGTCTTGATGCAGCGACGGTTGTCATTTTAGCCTCGGGCGATCCACTTTTTTTTGGTTTGGGGCGGTTGCTGCTGACGGCATTCCCGGCAGATCAGCTTACGTTTTACCCTCATCTCAGTGCGGTACAAATTGCCTTTAACCGCATTAAGGTGCCTTGGCAAGATGCCAACGTGATCAGCTTGCATGGGCGGTCCCCAGATCAACTGATCAAAGCGCTGCAGCGGGGTGACCCCAAACTTGCGATCTTTACGGACCCCTACTACACCCCCTCTGCCATTGCTCGGTTATTCCTTGATTTAGATCTACCGCTGCGCTATGACATGTGGGTCTGCGAAGATTTAGAAGGCCCCAGTGAACAGATTCAAAAATTTGACCCCCAGAACCTCCTAGAGCAGACCTTTGCCACCCTCAATATTGTCATTCTGCTCCGCAATGATCCAATCGCAGTGCAAGAGGAATGGCCTTGCTTGGGGTTACCGGATCATAGTTTCCTGAGTTTTCCAGATCGGCCTAGTTTGATGACCAAGCAGGAGATTCGGGTGCTTGCGATCGCACAATTAAATCTTCACCCCCACCAAATCATTTGGGATATTGGCGCTGGAACCGGTTCTGTTTCCATCGAAATGGCTAGAGTATCCCCCAGCAGCACTATTTTTGCCATCGAAAAATCAGCCGTGGGCCATCGCTTAATTCAGAAAAATTGTGAGCGATTCAATATTAATAATATTCAAGCTGTTCATGGAGAAGCCCCCCAGTCTCTAAGCGATCTGCCCCATCCTGCACGTATCTTCATTGGTGGCAGCGGTGGCCATCTCACAGCGATTTTAGAGTTCTGCCAAGCGTATCACCACAGTCATACTCAAATGGTGCTTGCGATTGCCACGCTAGAAAACTTTGAAACAGCGCGTCAATGGCTGCAAAACCATAATTGGTCGATGCAGTTGCTTCAGGTGCAAATCTCAAGGTCAGTAACCATTAGCACGATGACTCGCTGGAATCCCCTCAACCCAGTGATGCTCATCCAGGCACAACCTCAGACACCTAAATGAGATCGAGATAGATAGAGAACTCTACGGTCGCCCTCAATCAGCTAAACCTGAGATAATGATAAATGTGTTCGCCGACTAACATCGTTGAAAGGTCGACTTAGCCCTCGTCGCCTTCAACTTGAATGAGGTGAATGTGCTTATAGCCCAGCTTGATTTCAAACTCATCGCCGGAATGCAAACCCATTGCCTCAGTGTAGGTTGAGCCAATGACGATTTGACCATTCTTGTGAACGCTGACCCGATAGGTTGCCTCCCGGCCTCGCCCATCTTTATTACCGTCAGGACTGAGTGTAATGCCTTTCGCTTCGATCACGGCATTTAAAAAGTCACCCAATTTAACACGAGGTTTATTATTCTTTGTGATGCTGTAGTAGCCACAGGCCTTTGCTTTTTCACGGCGGGGCAAGTGTTGGAGTTCTTTGACTTTAGCTAAGAGAGCCTTGCCGGTTAGAGCGGTATCTTTTGTGTCGGTGGTCATCGATGAAAGTATTCCTCAGTTTGTAGGAGAAGATTAATCGAGGCTGCTGTCGCTAGCGCTTAATTGAGATTATCAAATCTTACAACAAATTGCTTTGCACTTTCTAGGAGTGTAGCAAAAAAATGATTCAGCATTATCTTGTTCTCTGAGTATTCTCATCCTCTGTTTTTAGCGTCTGATATCTAATCAGAGAGAAGCAAAAGTATGATCATCCCGCTCAGATTGTCAGTTTCGATCAAAAAGGGAAGAGTTCCTTTATCAATGGATTATACAAACCATTGAGCCAGTGAATTCGTTTTTGACGTCGAGAACATCATTCTTGCCAAGACAAATTCTTGCTGACCCTATCGTTATAGAATCTAGTTCTTGATTAGATTCTGCTAGATGGGCTGCTTTTTTCTTTATCACTGTGACTAAACGCTGCATAGTCTCTCTATACTTACGGTCTAGCGCCTTCAGGAATGATTGAGGAAGCAGCGGATGCGCTAAAGTGATCCCCTATCGTGACATTGCCTGGATTCGTTGTGTTGCTGAAGGGAATCTGAATCATTGCGGATCTATCGTTCGAGATCTCACAGTGAAAGGGTATAAATTAAAGGATAGCTAGACCTGTTGAGGGTCTTTTACCGGCTTGGGGATGCCTCCCCACTCCTGTTGGTCAGTACTACCGCTCGTGCAGAGGTTATTATGCAGGTCGCATTTAAAGTTGCTCGTCAATCTCCTCATCAAGAACCAAGGGTGCAAACCTATCACTTAGAGGTTGAATCCAGCACGACTATTCTGGACTGCCTCAATCAGATCAAGTGGGAACAAGATGGCTCCCTTGCCTTTCGCAAAAATTGCCGCAATACCATTTGCGGAAGCTGCTCGATGCACATCAATGGTCGCGCGGCCCTCGCTTGCAAAGAAAACATTCAGCAGGAACTGGCTCATCTCACCCACTCTAGTTCCGCCACAACCGATGGAGATAACTCTGACGGTATTCCCGTGATTGAAATTGCCCCGATGGGTAACATGCCGGTGGTCAAAGATTTAATTGTCGATATGAAGGGCTTCTGGAAGAACTTGGAGGCTGTGGACCCCTATGTGAGTACGGCAGGGCGACAGGTGCCAGAACGTGAATTTCTCCAGTCACCGGCTGACCGCGCCAAGCTCGATCAAATGGGAAACTGTATTCTCTGCGGTGCCTGTTATTCAGACTGCAATGCACGGGAAGTTAACCCAGAGTTTGTCGGCCCCCATGCCCTAGCAAAGGCCCAACGGATGCTAGTGGATACTCGTGATGGCAATACAGAGGCTCGACTGGAGCAATATAACCAAGGTACTGAGGGCGTATGGGGCTGCACTCGCTGCTTTAACTGCAACACCGTTTGCCCCATGGATGTTGCCCCCCTTGACCAGATCAGCAACATTAAGTCAAAGGTCTTGCAGCGCCAAGATGCACAATCGAGCCGTTCGGTTCGTCACCGCAAGGTTTTAGTCGATTTGGTGCAGCAGGGAGGCTGGATTGATGAACGGCAGTTTGGTCTTAAGGTGGTGGGCAATAGCTTTCGAGATGCAAAAGGTCTACTGAGTTTGGTGCCGCTGGGGTTGAGAATGCTGCGTCGAGGCAAGCTCCCAGCGACCTTTGAGCCATCAGAGGGAGCTGCTGAGGTGCGATCGCTGATCAATTCCGTTAAGATGCGAGAGTCGCAGTCTACTACTGACCATGAGTGATCCTACGCCCGAATCTGCTGAAGTTATGACGTCTGTGCCTAACGCGGCTCCTGAACCCCAGTCGGAGGCTCCTGAACCCACCTTTGGCTGGAGTACCTATGCCGAGCAGGTCAATGGTCGATTTGCGATGATCGGCTTCATTGCGCTGCTGGTTTTAGAGCTAGTGACGCACCAAGATTTTTTCACCTGGATTGGCCTGCGATAGCGGTTTACTGTTCTTCACCTGCGTGGTACGAACTCCGCACGAGGGGACCGGAGCGAACGTGACTGAAGCCCATTGATCTAGCTAGCGCTCCCAGGTGGTCGAATTCGTTGGGATGCCAGTATTTCTGGACTGGCAGATGGTCTAGGGAAGGGCGCATGTATTGGCCGAGGGTGATGCGATCGCAACCCACTTCTCTCAAATCCCTTAACGTCTCTAGAATTTCTGCCTCAGTTTCCCCTAAACCCAGCATCAGCCCTGACTTCGTTGCAATGTGGGGTGCCAATTCTTTCACTGTTTTGAGCACGTCGAGCGATCTTTCATACTTAGCCCCTCGCCGCACCGGACCCTGCAGACGACGCACGGTTTCAAGGTTGTGGTTGTAGCAGACGGGAGCTGCGTTAACGACGGTTGTGATGCAGGTGCGATCTCCTCGAAAGTCCGGTGTCAAAACCTCAATTTGCGTTTGGGGCATCACCTTATTAATCTCCGCCATTGTCGCGGCGAACCAACCTGAACCCTGATCTTCTAGATCATCTCGATTCACAGAGGTCAAAACGACATAGTTCAAGCCCAACAGCTTAACGGAGTCAGCAACTTTCTGGGGTTCCTGAGGATCCAATGGCTGAGGTGCATGGCCTTTGTCTACCTGACAAAAAGCACAGGACCGAGTGCAGACTGGACCCATCAATAGGAATGTCGCCGTTTTTTGGGCATAGCATTCGCTGCGATTAGGGCAGCGTCCCTCTTCGCAAATGGTATGGATTTGATGCCGCTTCACGATTTGCTGCACCGTCGATAGCTCACTGGCTTTACCGATGGGCCGCTTCAACCAAGAAGGAAGTCGCTCAACCTGTGTGGTTTCCAAGATTTTTATGCTTCTAATACCTTTCAGGGACTACCTTAACAAGGATTCTACTCTCCTGTCAGGAGTGTTCAATGCTGAGTGTATGACGCGATAAAAGTCTTCAGTCGCACCGTACAATCAACCTTAGCTGCGTTCTACCACCCAGGTTTTCTTGTGAAGCGAGACGCCATTTACTATCAGATTTTCAA
>JBHJNL010000007.1:0-155727 GCA_050330855.1 Thermosynechococcaceae cyanobacterium
AAGAATAAGGCTTCCAGCCCTCAATAGGCACATATACTTCGTACCTTCCTAAAGAGGGTAAATCTTGATATTCCTCGCCACATATAGGACTCAGCCATCCTTACCTATGGGGCACTACCGGGAAAGGCTTTGATATCAGTAATTTGCGATACATGCGACGGTTTTATTTGGCGTTTCCAATTCGCGACGCACTGCGTCCTGATTTGAGCTGGACGCATTACCGTTTGCTGCTGAAGGTAGACAGTGAGGTAGCACGTCAGTGGTACATGCGAGAAGCAAGCTCAGAAGGGTGGTCTACCCGAGCGTTAGAGCGGCAGATTAACTCGTTTTATCATGAGCGGCTGCTGTCGAGTCAGGATGAAGTCCCAGTGAGAGCAGAGGCAAAGCAGAACGCTCGGGCACTCTCCCCCAGAGATGTATTGAAAGATCCTTACGTGCTGGAGTTTTTGGAGCTAGGAGAGCATCAGAGTTTTACAGAATCAGAGCTGGAGTCTGCTTTGATTGAGCAATTGCAGGCATTTTTATTGGAGCTGGGTAAAGGGTTTTCGTTTGTGGCGCGGCAGCGTCGCATCACGCTAGGCGGAGAGCACTTTTATGTGGATTTGGTGTTCTACAATTACCTGCTGAAATGCTTTGTGTTGATCGATTTAAAGCTCGGCAAACTGCTCCATCAGGACATTGGCCAGATGGATACCTATGTACGGCTGTATGAGGAGCGGTTTCGACGGGAAGATGATAATCCCACTATCGGTTTGATTTTGTGCGCGGAGAAAAATGAGGCGATCGCAAAATACTCCGTCTTAGCTAATGGAAAACAGATATTTGCATCGAAATATCGCCTTGTTTTGCCGACGGAGGAAGAACTAGAGCAGGGATTGAAGGCAATAGAAGCAGAAATTGAGCATGAGCGTCTAGACAATAAGGACTGATAGATTTTGGTTCAGTATTTGGACAAGTCGTTTGTATTCCCGTCAGCTCAAAATAGCCATTTTCAGGGGCTTCTCACACTAGTTTCCCAATTGTGATGGAGGAATTTAGACATTTACAGACGTTACTCGGGTACGGACTGGGTACGAGCCGATAATGAGAACTAGTATAATCTAGTCAGGCCAACGGTTTTCTGAGTTTTACGACATCGTTCGGGACGAAGGGGCCGTGGGTTCGAATCCCGCCATCCCGATATTGGACTGCCCCGCTCACACAAGTGCTATCCCCAAAGCGTTTGTGTGAGCTAAGAGAGACAGTTTCTGCCCCATATAACCCTGAAGGTCTTGCCGTGTGACTCCGCTGCGATTGCCGTCGCTGTGTTGCTGCCGCAGTCCACTTCCGTTAATGGAAATGCCGATGAACGAGAGTTGCCCCTGACTGATCGGTGGGCAGTAGCAATACCTCACTCACGTTGACGTGGATCGGTCGGGTGGCGCAAAACAAAACCACATCGGCCACATCTTCAGGGGTGAGAGGGTTTAAGTTCTTGTAGACCTGCTTGGCTCGATCTGTATCACCACGAAAGCGCACCTCGCTAAACTCTGTTTCCACCAGTCCAGGATCCACGGATGATACTCGCACTGGTGTTCCGAGTAAATCCTGCTTCAGTCCTGCTGAGATGGCTCGAACGGCGGCTTTTGTTGCACAGTAAACATTGCCGTTGGGATAGGTTTCATGTCCAGCGATAGACCCGATATTGATAATGTGACCTTGTTGCCGCTCCACCATCCCTGGTACAAGAGCGCGAGTCACGTACAGCAGCCCCTTAACGTTGGTGTCGATCATCTCTTCCCAGTCTTGAATGCTGCCCTCATGGAGCTTGGTCAGACCCCGGCTAAGACCGGCATTATTGATCACAATATCGATATTAGACCAAGGCTCTGCTAGAAAGCCAAGCCGGGTCTCGACTTGGGTGCGATCGCAAACATCCAGTGGCAGCACCAGCGTCTCGATCCCAAACTCGTTCTGAAGATCGACGGCCAGTTTTTTTAAGCGGTCTTCTCGTCGAGCCGCGAGAATGAGGTTGGTGCCAGCCACCGCGCAGGCTTTGGCACAGGCTTGTCCAATGCCACTACTTGCCCCAGTGATGAGAACGATTGAATTTTGAATGGATACCATGTCTGCCTTATCTAAGTTGCCAGTGTTAGCTCAGCAGTTTGTCATAGTCCGCATGGCTCCCGATCCAAAACCACTGCACACCCCTGCTTACGGGAATACCAAGCGCACGATAATTTAAGCCAACGCGAACGCTACAGTACTTGCCTTTGTAAATTGGCTTGAAATGTAATGATGGATATCGAGGATCGCGCTTGAGAAGATCATAATTTTGGCGGGCTAGCTGTTGAATCTCAGAGGGTAGTTTGTCAAAACACCGCCAGAACTTACTAGAGGTAAAGTGCCTCAAATCTCTTGGGCCTTGCCAGCTTCATACTCAGTGATGGCTTCAGTTGCAAGCTCGTCTAGCTTCCCTGCGGCGGCATCAGCTTCAATTTGCTGATCCCATACATTTGCATCAAATGCAGCAAACCAGCTTCTAAAACGGACCAACTGCTCTGGAGAAAGTTTCTCTACAGCTCTCTCTAAGGATTCAACATCAGTCGTAGGACTCAACTTACTTTGCCTCAATAGTCTAAAAAGAGAGGGCTAGATCTATCTCGCTGCTGTGATACAGATACCTAACGCTAATTTAGCACTGGCCTTATGACTTGCTGCAATTTTTTAATGGATCAGATCATTGTATTGTCGCCAGAAGCGGAGCGGCACCTAGTAAGGTCTGAGTATAGGGATGCTGGGGCGCGGTGAAAATCTGGTGAGTGGGACCGATTTCGACAATTTTACCTTGGTTCATCACGGCGATGCGATCGCAAAAGAACCTCGCCACCCACAGATCATGGGTAATAAATAAATAGGTGAGCTGAAACTCCTCCTTGAGTTCTTGCATCAGCTCTAAGACCTGGGTTTGAATACTGGCGTCGAGCATACTGACCGGTTCATCGCAGATGACCAGCTTGGGATGGGTAATCAGGGCGCGTGCGATCGCAACCCGCTGCTGCTGTCCCCCCGACAAATCACCCGGATACCGATAAAGATAGTCCGCTGCCGGGGTCAGACCCACCCGCTCCAGCATGGCGTTCACCTTGCCTGGGGCGGTTTCTGGCGTGGCTAAGTTATGAATGAGCAGGGGTTCTGCAATTCCTTTGCCCACCGTCATCAACGGATTCAAGCAGGCCAGCGGATCTTGAAAGATCATCTGTAGCTCCCGGCGATAGCCGCGCACCTGCGCGGTGGTGAGACCGGTTAAATCAGCCCCATCAAAGACAACCGATCCTGCCGTCGGTCGCACGAGCTGCAAAATCGTGCGAGACAGCGTACTTTTACCGCAGCCTGACTCTCCCACTAACCCCACAATTTCACCGGGGTAGATATCAAGGCTGACATCATCCACCGCCTTAATGGTCTGCGGAGGGCCAGACAAAAATCGACCCACTAGCCCAGAAGAGAGCGTATAGTACTGCCGTAGTTCTTTAATACTGAGGAGGGGCTGCGGCAGCTCCGCTTGGGCCTCAATAGTAAGGCTGCTGGCCTGGAGGTCTCGGGCCGCCTGCACGAGAGACTGCGTGTAGGGATGTTGGGGCTGAGTTAACAATGCTTGGGATAGACCCATCTCCACTATTTTGCCCTCATACATGACCGCGATGCGATCGCAATATTCACTCACCAGCGCCAAGTCATGGGAAATCAGAAGCAGCCCCATCTGCCGCTCTGCGCATAGGCGGGTCAGTTCATCTAAAATCTGAGCCGCCACCGTTACATCGAGGCTAGTGGTGGGTTCATCCGCCACAATCATCTTGGGATCGAGTAATAGGGCCAAGGCGATCGCCACCCGCTGTCGCATGCCGCCACTGAACTCATGGGGGTACTGCCGCCACCGCTCAGCAGGAATGTTAACGGCGGCCAGGGTCTCCAGTGCCTTCGTCTGGGCCGCTTGGCCCGATAGCTGAGGCTGATGGGCCTGCAGCGTTTCTAGGCAATGATGCTTGATGGTCATCACCGGGTTCAGGCGAGTCATCGGATCCTGAAACACGAGGGCAACTCGTTCGCCGCGAAAGTGACGCAGTTCAGATGCCGACAGTTCGAGAACAGACTGTCCCTGAAATTGAATATCGCCTTCGAGAGCGCTGCCTCGGGGCAGCAGCCGCATAATCGCTCGCCCAATCGTTGATTTGCCGCACCCTGATTCACCCACAAGACCGATGCGATCTCCGGCCGCAATGCTAAGCGATACCCCATCCACCGCAAACTCTTGTGCCGTTCGGGACTGGGGATAGGCCACCCGCAGGTCATCAATACAGAGCAATGTTTCAACCATAGAGAGGTGTTTTTTTGCACAGGACAACCATCCATGTCTATCATGAAGAAAGAATGAAAAGTTTTATTAAGCACTTTGACTATCAACGTTCCGCCTCATCCCTCTCAATCGCTGACAACTTGGAACCAGCTTGATGTGCTGTGGCAAGCGAGTCCGGCTCAGGTCCAACAAGGATTCTCTCATAACCGCCTCTCTCCGGCTTGGCAAATGCTGCTTTTAGGTGATGGCTCGCCGACTCGCCATCTGCAACTATTGACGGGGGAGCCAACAGAAGTAGATGTCATTGATATGTCGCTGATTGGCTTTGATCTCGACGACGCCCCTGACTTGATTGAGGCGATTCCGGGGCCACGGCTGCGTCGGCAGGTTTGGCTGCGAACGGCATCAGGCCAACGTCTTGCCTATGCAACCTCTTGGTGGGAAGCCAGCCATGTCGATGAATACCTCCAAAATCGATCCTTACCAATTTGGGCGAGTCTAGCACAGCTCCGTACAGAGCTATATCGAGATATTAGGACAGCCTCTCTCGGTACTTCCCCTCAGTTGGCTGCGGCCTTTGGTGAAGAAGGACCATTCTGGGGACGATACTACCTGTTTTGGCATAATGGGCAGCCCTTGACGCTGATTCACGAAGTCTTCTCGCCTCACCTTCAGAAATATCTCGATCCAGCTCAGATTCGCTCTGAGCGTCTTTAGACCCTAAAATGTGGGGTGTTCTCGTAGAACCGCACATAGGACCACATAACAGATGAAATGGTGGCGACAGCTCAGTAAAAATGGTCTCGCTCGCTTTGGTGTGGGTGTTCTGTTGACGCTTTATATTGCGGTCATTGGCGCTGATTTTATTGCACCCTATTCGGCCTGCGATACCGCTGCCATCAACCAAGGTACCTGTGAACCGCAAACGGACGGGGCGCTCCTGCCGCCGACGCCGATTTATTGGCGCAATCAACAAACCAAAGACTGGATGGGTCCCCACGTTTACCCTACGACCCTCAGCCCCGTTGATATCAAGACAGGCAACAGAGAACTGGTCGTCGATATCCGTCAGCCCTCTCCCATTCGGCTCTTTACGAAGGGCACACCCTACCGCATTGCTCAACTGCAGCTACCGCTTCCTACGCGCCTATCGCTCACTAACCCCAACATTGAAGCCGTCACCCTGTTACCAGGGGTGAGTTGCGATCGCCATCTTTTCGGCACCCTTGGCGAGGGCAAACTCAATCTGCTGGGCACCGATCAGCAAGCCCGCGATCAGTTTAGTCGGCTGTTATTTGGGGGGCGCATCAGCCTCAGCATTGGTTTTGTTGGAGTGCTGATCTCTTTTCCCTTGGGCCTGTTAATTGGCGGTCTGTCGGGCTATTTAGGAGGCTGGACTGATACGATCACGATGCGATTGGTTGAGGTGCTGATGACCATCCCCAGTATTTATCTGTTGGTAGCCTTAGCCTCTGTGCTGCCGCCAGGAATATCGAGTAGCGATCGCTTTTTACTGATCGTCCTGATCACCTCATTTATTAGCTGGTCGGGCCTCGCCCGTGTGATTCGGGGGCAAGTGCTCTCCATCAAAGAGCTAGAATTTGTGCAAGCCTCAAAGGCCATGGGCGGTCAGCCGCTGTACATCATCATTCGCCATGTGTTGCCCCAGACCGCAACCTATGTAATCATTTCAGCTACCCTAGCTATTCCCAGCTTCATCGTGGCAGAATCGGTCCTCAGTCTGATTGGTCTAGGGATTCAACAGCCCGATCCATCCTGGGGTAACATGCTCTCTCTGGCGACCAACGCCTCTATCTTGGCCCTTCAGCCCTGGCTCATATGGCCCCCAGCGGGGTTGATTGTGATTACCGTTCTATCCTTTAATCTGCTGGGGGATGCCCTGCGAGATACGCTAGATCCACGCGGCTCTAGCTCGTAGACTTCCCGCGAATTTGTTCAGAGTTTTGGATAAACCATTGATAGGTTTGTTCAAGTCCCTCTTTTAGAGATGTTTTAGCCCGCCATCCTGTTTTTTCTAATTTAGATAAATCTAAAAGTTTGCGGGGGGTTCCATCAGGTTTAGCGGTATCGAAAATCAGTTCCCCCTCGAAGCCGACCACTGCTTTAATCATGAGCGAGAGTTCTTTAATAGAAACCTCTTGACCCGAACCCACATTCACAAATTCAGGATCATCATAGGACTTCATTAAAAAGATCAGCGCGTCGGCCAGATCGTCGACAAACAGAAACTCCCGCAGCGGTGTTCCGGTGCCCCAAACTGTCACAGAAGAGTCGCCCTGCAGCTTTGCTTCATGAAACTTCCGCATGAGAGCCGGAAGGACGTGGGAGTTGGCAAGATCAAAATTATCGTTAATGCCATACAGGTTCGTCGGCATTGCTGAAATATAGTTGACGCCGTATTGTCGGGAATAATTTTCGCAGAGCTTTAGACCCGCAATCTTGGCAATGGCGTAGGGTTCATTGGTTGGCTCCAGCAGACCCGTCAACAGGGCTGATTCCGCCATCGGCTGCGGACAGAGCTTTGGATAAATACAAGAGGAACCGAGGCACAGCAGTTTTTTGACCCCATGCTGATAGGCGCTGTGAATCACGTTAGCCTCAATCATCAAATTGTCATAGAGAAACTCACCTCGATAGGTATTGTTCGCTTGAATGCCGCCAACCCTAGCCGCAGAGAGGATGACATAGTCAGGCTTGTGCTGAGCGAAAAAAGCTTCTACGGCATCCTGGCGCGTTAGATCTAGCTCACGGTGAGTTGCCGTGACTATATTGCTATATCCCTGCACCTCCAGAGCGCGCAAAACCGCACTTCCAACTAAACCTCGATGACCTGCTAGATAAATCTTGGCCGTTGTTTCCATTGCTCCTTGTATCCTGTTGAGTGATGTTTCAAGAGAGAATCTTCTCTCTGCCGTGATGACTCTGCAGACGTTTTAGATCACGCGTACACCATTTGTCTGACGAACAGTGGCTCTATCATCAATCATTGCTTTTGATGGATCAGCATTAGGGGATGTTAGACCCAGTGCCTGTAGATCGGCATCCACCATCAATTTCACCAACTCTGGGAATGTAATGCTAGGTTGCCAATCTAGGACTTGGTTTGCCTTCGCCGGATCGCCAATCAGCAGATCGACTTCAGTGGGGCGTAGATAGCGTTCATCAAAGGCAACGAAATCTTGCCACTTGAGGTTGACGTGACCAAAAGCCAACTCTAAAAATTCTTCAACGGAGTGGGTTTCGCCCGTGGCGACCACATAGTCATCAGGTTTCTCTTGCTGAAGCATTAGCCACATTGCTTTGACATAGTCCTTGGCATAGCCCCAATCTCTCTTAGCATCTAGGTTGCCCATATACAGCTTTTTCTGCTGACCAGCCAAGATGCGCGCCACCGCTCGCGTAACTTTACGAGTGACAAAGGTTTCACCTCGACGAGGAGACTCGTGATTGAAGAGAATGCCATTGCAGGCAAACATATCGTAGGACTCTCGATAGTTAATGGTCTGCCAGTGGCTATATACCTTGGCGCAGGCATAGGGACTGCGGGGATAGAAGGGGGTTGTTTCTGACTGAGGTACGGCCTGCACCTTACCAAACATTTCAGAAGAGCCGGCTTGGTAGTAGCGAACATTAATACCAGTGCGCTTGCGATAGTCTCGGATTGCCTCAAGAAGCCTAAGTGTCCCCATACCGACCGCATCGACGGTATATTCAGGGGCATCAAAGCTTACCCGCACATGGGATTGAGCGCCCAGGTTATAGATTTCGATGGGCTGAACTTCTTCGAGAATGCTACGTAGGGTGGTGCCGTCACAGAGATCTCCATAGTGTAAGAACAGTTTGGCTTGTTCACTGTGGGGGTCTTCATAAAGATGATCAATGCGATCTGTATTGAAGGTCGAGGTTCGGCGAATAATGCCGTGGACCTCATATCCCTTTTCGAGTAAGAGTTCACTCAGATAGGATCCATCTTGCCCTGTAATGCCTGTCAGCAGACATTTTTTTGTAGAAACCATGCCCTGTATTTACGTCCTATAATCAGTTACTTGTCGATGACTGAGCATCAAATTTGGCGGTGTTGAAAATGTCCCAAGGTAAAAATAGAGTGGCTAATCCATGAAAGCACTCCGCAAGCTCCAATATAACAAGCCTAATCGATAGACCTAAAGTATCACTAGTACTGATTGCTGTCTTCTCTAAGCCGTTCAACCAAGTTCTGCAAATGCTACATAGGTCACAGATTCACCATATTAATCTCACTTCAGTTTCTCTAACACTCTCTAGTTTGCTTTGATGCTGATACCGTTGTGCTATTGCTGAATTAGTTAGCGAATAACACCATTCCTGGTCAAGAGAATCTGTTGAAACGAAGTCTGCCTCCCAGTATTCAATAATAGTTCAAAACGTCAATCGTCAAAGTCCTGAAGACTTAACGGGATACGAAATAGTCTCAACCGGTAGATGATCGCAGTCGAGATTGTTGTAAACCAATTGCAACCGTCGCTCGCCTGCATAGCTGACAAGTTTGCCACTATATTTTTCTGCATGAGTTCCGAGGCATTGCAGACGGACCTGTCCGTCAAAAACTGTGGCCCGCGCTAAATAGATGACGAGGTCATCCCGTGACGGCCGATTTACGGTTGTACTGGCGGTCAAATGGGCCAACCCTCGTTCATCTAGTTCTTGAGTGAGTGCCATTGCAGTATTCCGAATGCCTCGAATAGCCACGATCGCAGCGGCGACGGCCATGGTGATGTCAATGCCGTCATCGGTCAGAATTTGCTGATGGGCAAGGTGCTGAAAGTTTTGCTCTCCTAAATCATCCCTAATCCTGCGGTGGATGATGTTGTGGGGTTGATAATTACTGAGGGTATCTGAGATAGCTCCGCAGGCGGCCCGTGGTTCTCGCCAGGGGGACTCTCTTGTTTTGCCATAGATTCGTTTTTGATTACCTTCTCGCAGACGACCGACATGGGTTTTTAAATCAATGGCGACCAACGCCATCGATTGAGAATTACCAGCATAGAGACGTTGCCGCAGGCTGGAATCAAGTTGATGGGCGACGGTCACATGGGCCAGTGTTGCGCCATTGTCGGTACCGCCCCCCGCCGGAAAAAAGGCCTCTAGCTTCAGTTCTCCGATCTCTGAGAGGGTGGCAAAGCGAGAGGCCACCACATCTCGATAGCGTTTGGTGGCTTCGCCCTGGTGGATGCGATCGCCACAGTTGGTATAGGCCAAGGTCGTGACCACGCTGGGCAGGCTCAAATCTGCGCCACAGGCTTGCATGTTTGTGTCGCTGGTGGCGGCTAACTGGAGTTCATCGCGCAAAAGCTGTAGCCCTTTGATCAGGGCATAGCGATCGCTGACAATCTCATTGAGATAATTATGATAAGCATTACGCTCCATGCCAAAGCTAGCGGAGAGCTGCCAAAACTGGTCAATGCGCTGCTGGGCAGCCGTGGCGTCAAAAGGAGCTGGCATCCTAATACTGTGATCGAATAGAACGTCCGTGCAATAGCGGCATAATATAAGCCCCCAATCCTAACCCTGAAACGGCTCCAAAGACAGTCACGATTAAGTTGCTGTAGTCCCACCAACCCCAGATCTGAGCATAGAGTTCAAAGGGATAAACCAAACATAGCAAGAGGGTCAAGATCAAGCCTAGCGGACCATATTGATGCAGCCAATATCGCCCCTGTCCCTGATCTTGCGTGACCCAATACCGGGTCGCGACGAGGCCCATCAGTGTCCCGAAGCAGCGCATACAAACCGCCATCAAATTTGGAGGCCATAGCGTGAGGCTCATCTCTGGTTGTGGACAAACGTGATTGCCCATGAAGTAGATAATATCGGCAATTTGGGGCAGAACCGGTAGCGGCGCAGCGGCTAAAAATGGAGCTGCGATGGGACCGCTAATCAAGCCAGCGAGAACAACATCAGCGACAATGCTGCGCCAAGGGCGCTGTCGAGCGACGGGGAATTTTAGGCCAGTATTTTGCATCTTGTCTCCTTAAAATTCGATCCCAGCCTGTGCCTTAACGCCCTGCTCTCGAAAGGGATGTTTCACCATGGTCATTTCGGTTACCAGATCGGCTTGCTCAATTAAAGCTTCGGGTGCGCCTCTGCCCGTCAAGATCACGTGGGACATGTCCGGCTTAGTGATTAATCCTTGGATCACAGCATCAGCATCTAGGTAGCCGTGCTTGAGGGCAACGTTGACTTCATCGAGTAGAACAATTTGGTATTCAGGGTTCTGGATATAGCTGAGAGCAGTTTCCCATGCGTCTTGAGCTTTTTGGGTGTCGCGATCGCGATCTTGAGTTTCCCAGGTAAAGCCTTCGCCCATGGCATGAAAGACCAGTTGGTCCGGCCACTGACCCAGAACGGCTTTTTCTGCCGGTTCCCAAGCCCCCTTAATAAACTGAACGATCGCAACTCGGTAGCCATGACCAAGGGATCTAAGCACCATTCCCAGAGCCGCCGTTGTTTTGCCCTTGCCGTTGCCGGTATGGACAATCACTAGACCCTTCTCTTTCGAGCGTTCCGCGACCCGCTGATCCTGCACTTCTTTGCGCCGTCGCATTTTTTGCTGATACTGTTCTGCCGTCAGCCCATCAGCACGGGTGTCCATTGCAGGGGAATTCGTCATGTTCGTTGCTCAATGAGTCTTTACCAATAGTACGTGTTGTTCACCCTTAGACCAACACCCCCAAGAATAGAAATACCTCCCCTAGTTCAGGAGAGGTAATGCATTCAACACTCTTAGAGCAACTAGATCACAGTTGCCGTAAAGCTAGAGTCCATCGTCTCAGAATTTTCTAGCGTAATTTTGACCGACTCCACCTGCCAAATATCTCGACAATAATCTTGGATAGACCGATCTGAAGAAAACTTACCCATACGGGCAGAATTTAAAATTGACATGTGGGTCCAGCGAGTTTGGTCACGATAGGCCAAGCCCACCTGTTCTTGACAGTCAATGTAGGATTGGTAATCAGCCAACAGAAAATACTGGTCATGATACAGCAGGCTATCAACCAGGGGCTTAAATAGCTCGGTGTCACCGTGGGAGAAGAACCCCGAAGCAATCCGATCAAGGGCCAGCTTAAGCTCTGCGTTGTTGTGATAGAACTCCATCGGATTGTAGCCACTGGCTCGCTTGGCATACACTTGCTCTGCGGTTAGCCCAAACAAGAAGAAGTTTTCGGCCCCCACTTCTTCCCGAATTTCAACATTGGCTCCGTCTAGGGTACCGATGGTGAGCGCACCGTTGAGGGCAAACTTCATGTTGCCAGTGCCCGAAGCCTCTTTACCAGCAGTAGAAATCTGCTCTGACAGGTCAGCGGCAGGATAAATTCGCTGCGCTAACTTCACGTTGTAGTTCTTTAAGAACACGACTTTCAAGCGACCCCGCACGTCAGGATCTCGATTGATCACGTCAGCCACGGAATTAATCAGCTTAATGATCAGCTTTGCCATGAAATAGCCCGGAGCCGCCTTGCCGCCAAAAATAAAGGTGCGCGGGGTGATCTCGATATCAGGATTGGCTTTGATGCGGTTATAGAGTGTGACGATGTGAAGCAGGTCAAGGTACTGGCGCTTGTACTCGTGGAAGCGTTTTGCCAGGATATCGAAGATGGAGTTGGGGTCCACGATGATGCCATTATTTTTTTGAATGTAGGCGGCTAGTTCCTGCTTATTGGCTTGCTTAATTTGTCGCCACTGCTTCTGAAACTCAGGATCGTCAGCCCAAGCCTCTAGCTTCTGCAATTCTCCTAGATTCTTAATCCAGGTCTTGCCAATTTTGCTGGTGACCAGCTCCGTTAGGGCGGGATTGCTGAGCACCATGAACCGACGCGGGGTGACCCCATTGGTTTTGTTCTGGAATTTGCTTGGATACATCTGGTAGAAGTCATACAGAACGTCTTGCTTCAGCAATTCTGTATGAAGTGCTGCCACACCATTGATGGCATGACTACCGACACAGGCTAAATGCGCCATGCGCACGTACCGTTCACCGGATTCGTCAATCAGCGACATCCGAGACAAGAGATCGTCGTTGTCGGGGAACTTGATGCGAACTTCATCTAAGAAGCGATCGTTGAGTTCGTAAATAATTTCTAAATGGCGTGGCAATAGACTGCCGAATAGCTCAACGGGCCAGCGTTCTAGGGCTTCTGGCAAAAGCGTGTGGTTGGTATAGGCAAAGGTTCGCTGCGTAATCGACCAGGCGTGATCCCAGCTCATGTGATGCATGTCGATGAGCAGCCGCATTAGTTCTGCCACGGCGATGGCGGGGTGCGTATCGTTGAGCTGTACTGCAAATTTCTCATGAAACTGATCTAAAGACAGTCCTTGCCCTTTTAAAATTCGGATCATGTCCTGGAGGGAGCACGACACAAAGAAATACTGCTGGGTTAGCCGCAGCTTTTTGCCCTGGGAGGAATCATCGTTGGGGTATAAGACTTTAGATATATTTTCAGAGACAACCTTTTGATAGACTGCCCCGAGATAATCGCCAGAGTTAAACGATTTAAAGTCGAAGGATTCGGGTGCTTCTGCAGTCCATAAGCGCAGCGTATTTGCTGTATTGGTTTGGCAGCCTAGAATGGGGGTGTCGTAGGGAATGCCGGTGACCTGCTGATCGGGCACCCAGCGAATCCGGTAGCGGTCATGATCGTCGGTGTAATGATCGGTATGCCCCCCTAGCTTGACCTGGACGGCCCATTCTGGGCGCACAATCTCCCAGGGATTACCAAAACGGAGCCATTTATCGGTGATTTCAACCTGCCAACCGTCTTCTATTTCTTGATCGAAGATGCCAAACTCGTAGCGGATGCCGTATCCCAAAGATGGAATTTCTAGGGTGGCAAGGGAGTCAAGGTAGCAAGCAGCTAGTCGGCCTAAGCCACCATTGCCTAGCCCTGGTTCTTCTTCTTGCTCTAACAGTTCGTCGAGATCTAGGCCCATCTCGGCGATTCCTTTTTCGACATCTTTATAGATGTCTAGGTTGATGAGGTTGTTACCTAGATGAGGCCCCATCAAAAATTCGGCTGAGAAATAGGCCACTGTGCGAGAGCCTTGGGCCGTATAGATAGCGGCAGTATTAATCCAGCGCTGGAGGAGGCGATCGCGAATGGCATGGGAAAGGGCCATGTAATAGTCGTTGGGGCTTGCCAGCGCTTTGAATTTTCCTTGAACATAAAAGAGGTTGTTGAGAAATGCTCGCTTCAGGGTCGATGGACTCATTCCTGTGCGGCCATCTTCTAGATAGCCTTCGCAACGGGGATCTTCAGAGCTGTTGTATTGCAAGGTTTTGTCTTGTTCAGTCATCTCGGATTATTCACGACTCCTGTTGTTTGGCGAGAAAATGGGAATGATGGGATCTATCAAGCTAGCTTATTGATTCAGCGGCGAGATGCACAAAGCCTTCAAGCGAACAGACCTATAATCTTGAAGCGCGTCGGGTCACGTTGCTTGTCAAAGATGAATAATTATTTTACGCATTAAATTCTTATTATATTATCTGTCTGCCAAGGTAAGGCTCAGGAACTTAGGATTGGTTTTAGCTTTGTGCCAAGGGCTTGATTAGGGTGCGAGCATAGGTGCTGTACCCTAATTGACGATACAACAACTGAGCAGGTTGGCTCGCTTCAAACACCTGTAGGCCGATTTTGCGATCGCCTTGCTGCATTGCCCAATCTTCGGCTTTTTGCATTAGAGCATTGCCCAGACCCCGACGTCTATATTCGGGGATTACATAGAGCAAAAGAACGTGGGTATACGCTTCGCCAGTGATTGGATCCATCGCTCGCCCTAGCCACAGGCAGGCGACGGTTCGGATCTGGCCCACTGGCGTTACAAACCAAGCTGGAGCGTCAGGGGACCAGTAACGACCCATCGCATCCTCAAGATGATCCCCTTGACACTGGGAATCGGTCTCTTGATAGGTGCACTGCATGAGGCTCAGCAAGAGATTGCGATCGCAACGCTGACCAGCCCGAAGTTGAAAATTCTGACCGAAAAGATCTTGAGACACCACATCACACCGACTTAATACAGTGCCATCGTACTGGCTAGGGATGGCACTGCTAGTAGAGCTGTTCCATCGGTTTCAATGGGAGCCGGTTGAGCCATATCTGCGGGCAAGAAAATACGAACGCTGACGGCGAGCAGCGCCACTAAAAAGATAAGAACAATGAAAAGGGGAGCAATGTATTGTCTGAAGAAGGCCATGAATTGTAGTTGATAGGATGGTGCCTCTATCCTATCTGCTCAGTTGCCGACCCCGCTCAGTCTGCAGCTATGTCCTACGCAATCTTGAGCAAGTCAGTCTATTATCGAAGGATTGATGTGGTTCAACGAGAGCATGTAATGGCTTTAGACGTGGGTGATGTAGCACCAGACTTTACGCTTACCAATCAAGAAGAAGCGCCCATCTCCCTTGCCAGTTTTCAAGGCCAGTGGGTCGTTCTGTACTTTTATCCTCGCGACAGCACACCAGGCTGCACCAAAGAGGCCTGTGCCTTTCGCGATCTCTATGCTGACTATCAGTCTCAAAATATTGTGGTACTGGGCATTAGTCCTGACACCGCAAAATCCCATCAAAAATTTATTGAGAAGCAAACGCTTCCCTTTACCCTGCTCTGTGATCCTGACGCTGAGGTTGCTCGTGCTTACGATAGCTATGGCCCTAAAAAGTTCATGGGTAAAGAATACGAAGGTGTCTATCGCCAGACTTTTGTGATTGACCCCCAAGGCAAACTGGCTCAAATATACCGAAAGGTAAAGCCTGCTGAACATGCCAGCCAAGTGCTTCAAGACTTAGAAGGCTTACAGGATCACCTTAAGGCATCGGAATAATGCAGCAGCTCTGGCATTTTTGGCAAACCGTTCTGGGCGTGATTTTTCGACACCCAGTAACGGGGGTGAGCATTATTCCGATTCGTGATGATGGCACCATAGTTCTAGTGAAACGCCGTGACAATCAGCGCTGGAGTTTTCCGGGGGGCTTCGTGGATTGGGGAGAAACCCTCACCGAGACGGTTCACCGAGAATTAGCAGAAGAGACGGGCCTCACGGTGGCGCAGGTCGGTCGCTTAGTGGGAGTTTATTCAGCCCCCGATCGCGATCCCCGCTTGCATTCAATTTGCATTGCGATTGAAGCTCAAGTGACCGGAGACTATCGTATCCAAGAGGCCGAAGTTCTAGACATTCAAGCTTTTTTGCCCGACGATATTCCCCAAGATCAGCTCAGTCACGATCATGATCAGCAGCTTCGAGATTATTGGCAAGGTAAAACTGTACTCGCATAACTTGCATCAAACCCACTACGCAAAGGGGTAAATGGCGGGTATGATGTTGCTTTGCTAACCGCTAGAAAATTTGTGCAGACCATGATCAATGTAGGGCGATTGCTTCTAAGACCCTGGACCGGAATGCAGCGCTTTATGGTGCTGCTGTGTGTCTCACTCTTACTGGTGGTGAGTTGCGGTCCTCGTCCTTCCACTGGCCCTTCCGCAGCCGCGAGAGTAGACTTTATCACCATTGGTACCACCTCTAAACTACGGACCATGGATCCTGCCGACGCCTACGATATCTTTTCGGGTATCTTGCTTAACAATATGGGGGAGCGGCTGTACACCTATGAACTAGGTTCAACCACTCTGATCCCGCAATTAGCAACAGAATTACCCAAGGTGAGTGCTGATGGTCTCACCTATACCATTCCTCTCCGCGAAGGTGTAGTCTTCCACGATGAGACTCCCTTTAACGCCAAGGCGATGGCCTTCTCACTGCAGCGCTTCATTAAAAATGGGGGACAGCCCTCTTTCTTACTGGCTGACGTCATTGAGTCGGTAGAACCAACAGGGGAGTACGAACTCACCCTGAAGCTTAAGCAGCCTTTTTCAGCGCTGCCAGCGCTGCTCAGCTTCTTTGGAGCTTGTGCCGTCTCACCTAAAGCCTACGATGTGGGGCCGGGTAAGTTTGCCCCTGATACCTTTGTGGGTACGGGGCCGTACAAGCTGATGCGTTACGGCCCCGATCTGCTGCAGCTAGAAGCCTTTAATAAATATTGGGGTGACAAGCCTGCCAACCCCGGCATCAATATTCAGCTTTTATCTGATGCCCCCAATCTGTTTAACTCCTTTCAAACCGGCGCAGTGGATGTTGCTTACCAAAACCTAGAGCCAGAGCAGGTTCAGAGTTTGCGTCAGAATGCCAGCAAATCGGGCTGGAAGGTGATTGAAGCCCAGGGCACTGGCGTAACCTATCTTGTTCTCAATGTGAAGCAAAAGCCCTTAGATAAGGTGGAAGTAAGGCGGGCGATCGCAGCCATCGTCGATAGACCTTTGATCAATGAGCGGGTTTATCAGAATCAAGCAGAACCCATCTATAGCCTGTTGCCCACAGCCTTTGATAGTTATGTGCCTGTCTTTAAAGAACCCTATGGTGACGGCAATACAGCCGTTGCCGAGAAATATCTTAAAGAAGCCGGTTACTCCCCTGCTAATCCCCTTAAGTTAGAGCTGTGGTATCCGTCTAATTCTGCTCCTCGCACCCTGATCGCGAGCTTATTGAAAGCCTTTGCCAAAGATAATCTCAAGGGGGCTGTGGAACTAGAGATTAATAACGTTGACTCGGCTACGGTCTTTCAGAACGTGAGTAAGGGCATTTATCCAACGGTACTCGTCTCTTGGTTCCCTGACTTCTTTGATGCCGACACCTATATTCAACCTTTTATGTCTTGCATGAAGGGTTCTGAGGCCCAGGGTTGTGAAGAGGGGGCTAGTCAATCCCAAGGCTCTTTTTATTACAGCGACAAAGCGAATCAATTAGTCAAGGAACAACGCTCGACTCAAGATCCAGTTAAACGGAAGGCTATCTTCGGCCAACTGCAAGAACTCTTGGCAGAAGATGTGCCCTATGTGCCCTTGGTGCAAAGTAAAGAGTATGCCTTTGCCCAGGGCGATATTGATGGGGTGCAGATTAGTCCAACGCAGCAGTTCCCGTTCTGGACCCTGAAGCGATCTGCTCCGTCGAAAAGCTAAAGCTGAAGCGATTTGGGGATGCTTGCAAGATTCTTCGCTTAGATGTTAGCGCCCCAGCGCATGCATCGCGTTAATTATCTCAGCACAGCGCTCTGTTACTGCGTTGAGCTGGTCGCGATTGCCCGACTTCGGCGGTGCAATCGGCTCTCCAATCCTTACGGTAATGGGGGTTACCTGCGGCAGCTTTTTCCCCTTCACAAGAACTTTCTCAGTGCCCCACAGCGACACGGGTAGCAATGGCACCTGAGCTTTGCTAGCAATCATCGCTGCTCCCAGCTTCGGATCGGTGATGCGGCCATCTTTGGTGCGGGTGCCCTGCAGAAAAACCCCTGTGGCCCACCCTGCTTCTAAGGCCGCAATGGAAGCCTTAATGGCGCTCCGAGTCGAGCCGCCTCGATTGACGGGATAAGCGCCATACCAGCGAATCAACGTTGCCAAGACTGGAACTTCAAAGAGTTCCTGCTTTGCCATAAAAGCGACGGGGCGGCGGACGCAATTTGACACAATGGGCGGGTCGAAGTCACTAGAATGATTGCTGACAACGAGCAGTGGTCCTTTTTGGGGGACATGGTCAGCCCCATAAATCCGGCCCTGAAAGTAAGTGTGTAGGGCAGGGCTGACCACCGACCACTTAAACAGGTGATAAAGGGCCAAACTGATCAGGGGTTCTCGTTCTTTCGTCATGGGATCAACCCGGCAAATCTGCCACTGAACTGATATTGACTAGGGCTGCGTCTTTGCAAGTGCGCTTGGCTAGCCCTGTGAGGACTTTCCCTGGTCCTACCTCTATGACTTGCTCAATCCCTAATTCATTAAGCTTCAGGCAGGTTTCCCGCCAGCGGACGGGGCCAGTGATTTGCTGCATTAATCGATTTTTAAGTACTGCTGGATCGGTCTCAGGGGTTGGCTCTACGTTAGAAATGACTGGAACTTGAGCTTGTTGAAATGCGATCGCATCAAGATCTGGCCTATATTCTGCCGCCGCCGCCGCCATTAATGGCGAATGAAAAGCGCCGCCAACATTCAGCTCAACGGCACGCTTCACCTTAATTCGTCCTAAAAGCTGCTCCACCGCTGCTGGCGATCCTGAGATGACCACCTGTCCATCGTGATTGTCATTGGCGAGGACCACATCATTGATTTCCTGGGATTCTTGCTCAAGCTGCTGGCGATCGAAGCCCATTAGAGCCGCCATCTTGCCGTCTGAGGCCTGACTCATTAATGCTGAACGCCGCTTCACTAAGGTGAGACCCGAAGCAAAATCAAAGACCCCCGCGCAATAGAGGGCTACATATTCTCCAAGGCTATGTCCTGCCACCACAGCAGGCGAAAAACCTCGCTCTCGCAGTAAATCAGCAAGCACCGCCGCAACGACATAAAGACAGGGCTGAGTATAGTTTGTTTGCGAGAGCCGCTCCTCGTCGCTTTCGCAAATATCAGGAATGGACCACCCTAAAATGTCGGCAGCTTCTTGGAAGCGCTGTTGACCGTGGGATGTTTCTTTTAAGTCGAGGCCCATTCCCAGAACTTGAGACCCTTGCCCCGGAAATACCCATGCTGTTTTAGTCATTACAGATTGTGGTGGTCGTTGCTTCAATCCCAGTTTGGCATCGAATGGTACGCTTAAGTACCTTATTTGCTACCATCGATATGGTTACAAAGCCCTACCTGCAAATCCCCATTGTTGAGTCAGGGGAAGCACTGTTACCCATCCCGATAGACCAGTTTGCCCATCAAACGCCCCATGCTTATGCCGCGTTGGGAGCGCCCTATGGTGAGGCTTCTCCCTATTTTGTTCGTGAACAGGTTCTCCAGGCTTTAATCAAGGCTCAGCAGGTATTGCAGGCAGACAAACCCCACTGGCAGATTTTTATTTTTGATGCCTATCGTCCGGTCGCGGTGCAGGAATTTATGGTGAATACTGCGTTTCAAGAGGCGCTAGCACAGCAGAATCTTGTCAAAGCAGACCTCACTGCGACTCAAAAAGAAGCCCTCTGGGAGCAGGTGCTGAAAATCTGGGCGCTCCCCAGCCTCGACCCTAAAACCCCGCCACCCCACAGTACCGGCGGAGCCGTTGATGTGACCCTCTACGATCGCAACGCTCAATCGCTGATTGACATGGGATCACCCATTGATGAGATGTCGACGCGATCGCAACCCCACTATTTTGCTGATCTCGCTCAAGATAGCCGATTAAATGAAGACGAGCGGTCTGCGGCCCAAACGGCGGCTCACCATCGGCAGATTCTATTGGATGCCATGAGCGCAGCCGGTTTCCAGCGCCATCTAGGCGAATGGTGGCACTTTTGTCTGGGGGATCAGATGTGGGCTTGGCTCACTCGGCAGCAAAGCACTGGAGAAGAGAGCAAGGGTTTGACGGGGATAGGCGCTTCACAGGCCATTGCTAAGTATGGCAGGGTCTAAAACAGCGATTTTCTGAGACCCTTTAAATAGACGCTCAAGATGAAGCGTTTAAAAGTTGACTCCACCACTTTTGCTCGGTTTCTGATAGCGCGGGGGGCGGAGGAGACTCAGCATAGTCCACCGATAAATCGTAGGCGGCTTCATCATAGACGTCTGCGATTGCTGCAGATAAATCCATCGGAACGTCGAGATCTGGCAATTGGAGCGGCACTGGCAGAATGGGCAATGGGTCAGCAAGCTGTAGCGGCCACACCTCCATTGACGGAGATTGAGATCGCGTGAGTGCGATCGCATAGGGCACCGCTGGCAACTGCGGGTGAGCAAAGGGTCGTGTTCCCCGGCGCAGCAGATCTAGCTCTAGTAAATGAACCCCAGCCTGATATAACCGTTGACGCTTTTGTCGATAGGTCAATAAACCTGGCTCTCGTTTATTGACCGGAGACAAAATTTCAATGCAGGTTACGAGCTTATTTTTGGCCGTATCCCTAATTTCAATGCTAGCCAAGCGCAGAGAGACTGGCTGAACCACGGGCAACGTTAAACGTGCTGGTGTAATCACTGAAGTAGAAGCCGACTCTGACGGTGCAGCCCCAACCGCCACTCGGCTCCGCATTACCTCTACATCAGGATAGAGAATTCCCACTTCGCTCTCTGGGAAGCGATCTTCAACGACATAGATTTCTAAGCGGGCAGTATAGTGTGGGCGCAGTTTGGGGGTAAGCTGCTGTCTGATTTTGCTCGCTAAAGCATTATGAACATCAGGCCAAAGATACCCTTCAAGATAGGGATCCATACCCGGAAAAGGTGAGGGCATAAAGGTATTGCCGCTAAGAATACTTTCTATTGTAGCGACGGGTGTTAGTATCTCTTCCGGTTATCCACAAGATTCAAGTGGCTGTCCCTAGATGGCTTAGAGCCGCTCGGACTTAGCTGTAGCTGAGTACATCAATGATTGGACCTGCACTGTTACTGTTAACACCTGGTTTGACCGAAATCGTACTCCCACCAGTGCGGCGAATCGTACTGCCCTGCATCACCGTCAAGAAATCTTCAATGGGCTGTAGCTTACAGACTTCAGTTTTTGTACTCGAAATTTGATAGTGAGTGGGAATCACCTGTTTGGGCTGTAGGGTTGCGATCGCAACCTTTGCCTCTTCCGGTGTATAGGCTTTATCACTACCACCCACCGGAATTAAAAGCACATCGGGGGTGCCCATCAAGATTTTTAGTTCATCATCAATGGGTGACGCGATGCCCCCTAAATGAAGAACCTTAACGCCTGCCTGCTGCCACTTCCAGGCCACATTGGTGCCAAACCGATAGCCGCCAACGCGATCGTGCAGCGTGCGGATGCCCTGGATTGCTAACCCATTGGTTTTATAGCTTCCCGGTTCAAATAAGAGCTTCGGCTTCCCCTTGAGGCCTTCTACAACGCCCTCATCTAAGAGGCGACTGCTAATCATCACCAGATTAGCGCTGACGTTGGGGGCGCGATAGTTGGCAGTGCAGCCCACAGGTCGAAACGGATTGACGAGGACGGTCTGCCCACCCCCTGTGAACAAAAAGCAGGTGTGCCCTAACCAGCGAATGCTTAAAGACGTAGCGGCTTGAGACGGCTGCTGCCATTTAGACACTAGCCCTGTGCTGAGACCAGCAATCAATCCTGCCTGCGCGTAGCGCATAAACTTTCGTCGGTTGACCATCTTTCTGTTCTTAAGTTCAGTAACGCTATGACTTTAGCAGCTACCTGCTCAATCCTGTGTCAGTTGACGCAAGAAATTTCTGAGCAGCTGCTTACCCGAAGTCGTGAGAATGCTCTCTGGGTGAAACTGGACGCCCTCTACCAGTGGATAGTTCCGGTGCCGCACGCCCATGATTGTTCCGTCTGCTGTCCAAGCGGTCACTTCTAAAGCTTCTGGGCAGGTTTGCGGGTCAATGACAAGGCTGTGGTACCGAGTGGCAACAAAGGGGTTGTCTAGCCCCTTAAACACCCCTACATCGGTGTGCTTGACCTCAGAGGTTTTGCCATGCATTAAGACTGGGGCCGAGACAATATCACCGCCATAGATTTGACCAATGCTCTGGTGCCCTAGGCACACCCCTAGCACAGGCGTACTGGCCCCCAGCTCTCGAATCAGCTCCATTGAGATGCCAGCGTCTTCAGGGCGACCAGGACCGGGAGAAATGACAATTGCATCAGGGGCTAGCGCTTTGACCTGCTCTAACGAAATCTGATCATTGCGGTACACCTGTAAATCCTGCGCTACCGGAAAATCTTGCGCTAACTCGCCTAGATACTGCACCAAGTTATAGGTAAAGCTATCGTAGTTATCGATGACGATAATCAATGCTCTGCTCCCATATCTGACTCTGCTGCGATCGCGGGTGAATGTGCAAATTACGGCAGTCGCCGCTGGTTAGACCATCATGCCAGAGAGGACAACCCACAACGGCGGGAACAGCAATAGACCGGCCACAATCACAGCAACCAACGCTGAGATTAGCACAGATGCCGCAGCACAATCTTTGGCGATTTTAGCTAGCTCATGATAGGTCTGGCTAACGGTTAGATCCACAACCGCTTCGAGGGCAGTATTCAGCAATTCCATCACTAGGACTAAGCCAGAGGTGATGCCCACAACGGCTAGCTCTACAGGGGGCAACCCTAAGTAGAGTCCTAACCCTAGGGCAATGGAGCCAATGATGGCATGAATTCTGAAGTTCCGTTGAGTCACAAAGGCGTAGCTGACCCCGGCCCAGGCATATCGAAAGCTAGCCAGAAGATTGTGGGCAACCTTAAAGGATTGTGTTCGCTGCCTTATGGGCTCCTGCAGTCTTTGATCCACCGGAATGGCTGATAATACCGTTTTCTTCATCATGGATGTTGACTAACCTCATGCAGGCGACTGGAGCCGTCTTCAGACTCACTATATATTCCCATTTTTGGTGTAGATATGACTTTGATCACATCTATCACATCCTTCGCCTCCTGGTGGCACCCAGCCAGTGGTCCAGGGCGGTTTTTGCATTCAAGATCTTTTAGTTCATCTTTCCTGCTGACAACAGTTTGATTATCAACGAACCTTGGCCGTTGTAGAAGCAATGTATGATACAAAAATTAACTTATAGGAGTCCAGATGCGGTGAGCAGTGCATCTTGTTGATGCAGCATTCGTTCCAGGGTGGCGTCATCGGGATGGTCCCAGCCTAGAAGGTGCAGAAGGCCATGACTGGCTAACCAGGCGAGTTCTTGCTTGGGGGTATAGCCATGCTCCTGAGCCTGCCGCATTGCTGTCTCTAGAGAAATGACAATATCACCGAGTTCCACCGGATCGGTCTGCCACTGCACGGGGCGAGGGGCATTGGCGTCTAGACTCTCCAGCGCCGCGAACGATAAAACATCAGTGGGGCGATCCACTCCTCGGTAAGTCTGATTAAGCTGATGGATCTCATCATCATCAGTGAGCCGCAAGCTAAGGGCATAGGACTCAATTGGCGATAGTTTGGGATTTAAGAGCTGCAGCCATTGACTAAACCAACGCTGCCAGTCTGCTTCTGCAATATTGCACTGAGGATCTATGGTCGCTAGATGTTCGGGATACTGGATGAAAATCTCGGTTTCCATGCACCTATCGGGTTAGGTAGGATAGGCCAATCAGCAGACCCAGCAAGCCTGTTGCAGTGAGGGCAAAGTGGACTAACGATTGGGTCCGCTTCCGTACCATATTTCGCATGGCGAGTTTGGTGAAGCTGGGCGGTGGCTCTGAGGGAGCGGATACCGCAGTGGGTTCCGCAAGCATTGAAGGATCTTCAATATTTGACTCCGGCATCGGGTCTGATGTTGTGGTCATGGTCGGCGATCACGTGCAGGTACGAACTCAGTGTAACGAAGCGAGTCCTTTGATTGCTCTTCTTCTAAAACAAAGAGAAAAGCAGGATAGTTAGACATCATCTTGGTAGGAAATACCTTCACAAAGACAGCGGCCTGTCAATATTTGCATAGGTTCCTCTTTTTAAATCAAACAATCCTGTGAATAAACCGAGGCCATCGGTATAGGTTAGGGCTGTATCAGAAGCGCGTTCTGGGTGGGGCATCATACCCAGTACATTGCCCTGCTGGTTACAAATACCGGCAATGTTATCTAGGGAACCGTTGGGGTTCGCGGCTGCATTGACAGTGCCGTTAGCATCGCAGTAGCGGAATAGAATCTGTTGATTTGCCTCTAGCTCTGCCAACGTTTGTGAGTCCGCGTAGTAGCAGCCTTCGCCGTGGGCAATGGGGAGCGTGATCACCCCTTGACCTTGGTAGGCTGAGGTCCAGGGTAGGTCAGTGCGCTCGACCTTGAGGGGGATGCGATCGCAAATAAAGTGCAAGTCTCGATTCCGCACCAGCGCCCCCGGTAATAGGCCCGATTCTGTTAGCACCTGAAACCCATTGCAAATGCCCAACACAAACTTTCCTTGGGCAGCGTGGTCCTTAATCGCCGATAGAATTGGGGCAAAACGAGCAATGGCTCCGCAGCGCAAGTAGTCCCCATAGCTAAACCCACCGGGGATCACGATTAGGTCTAAGTCACCGATGTCGGTTTCTTCGTGCCACACCATGCGAGTGGGCTGCTGCAAAAGATCGCGAGTCACCCAGGCCACATCGCGATCGCAATTCGATCCCGGAAACACGACCACGCCTACATTCATGCGGCAACTCCTGCTGGCTCCAGCTCGAATCGGTAGTTCTCAATCACGGGGTTTGCTAAAAGCTGATCACAAATTTGGTCAAGCTGGGTTTCTGCCGCGCTCACATCAGCCGCAGTTAGCGTCAGCTCAATGTATTTACCGATTCTAATTTTTTCGACATTATCGTGGCCCATGTGGCTTAGGCCCGACCGCACCGCAGTGCCAGCCGGATCAAGGACAGAGGGACGAAGGGTCACGTAAATCTTGGCTTGATAGGTTTGAGTCACGGTGGTGTTGCGATCGCGTCTTCTTGACTCTACCTGAATCACGTGAATTTTCCCTCAAAGCTGCTGGGGATCAATACCCAGTTCTTTCAGCTTGACCGCTAAACGTTCTGCTCTCAATCGCTCCTCTTTAGCTAATTGTTCAGCCTGTTGCCGAGCCGTTTCAGCCTGCTGCATCGCTTTTTCGGCCTGCTGCAGTGCCGCATCTGTCTCTCGATAATTTCGCAAGAAGGCCTGTGACTGGGGATTATAGAATCGAAGTTCACCTGCCTGCAGATGCAGTTCAAGGTCTAAGGTTGCACTCGGAATTATCAAAGAGTCTTGAGCATCAGATGTCATGGCTGGGATCGGTAAATAATTCCCCTCCATGAGCCTGAGTCCCTGCAGCCTAGGCTCTAGATAATCACCCGTTGGATCGTACTGAAAATATTCTTGAATCCCCAAAAAGGCATAAAGCCCTTTTTTCACACCCTGATCTTCACTCACCGTCGATTTAGAAGTAACCTCCATCACAAAGGCAGGCACTTGATTGTTCTCTTCCCAAAGTTTGTAGGACATCCGATCGTGATTCGAGATGCCTAGAACAACAAAAACATCTGGAGCAACAACGGCTTTGGGGTTCCCTTGCTCGTAATAGATAAACAGGTTGCCTGACACATAGACATCTGAGCGACTTTGAAAATGATGCCGGAGCATCTCTACACTTTGTAGTAGATACTCTCTCTGAAAATCACTCTCAGCCACTGGCTGACCATCCTCGCTGGGGTATTCAATTTGGTCGATCAAGTTGATGATTGATGTCATAACAGTCTCAATCAGGCGACCTCTCAACTATAGCGAGTGCAGCGTGATCCTTGCGATTCCATTGAATGAGTTGACCCAGAGAGAGCTAAACAAACGGTCCCCAAATGGCAAAGGTAATCCCAGGGGTCTGGATATTGACAAACATCGTTAAGGGATTGGTGGCAAAACAGACGCCTGCAAGCTCGCTCGTATTAAGGGCATTGCGGGCAAAATCATAGATCTGACCGCTGGGCTGAATCCCGCGAACGAACTGTTCTCCCCAGCCATCTTCTGAGATAAATAAGTCCCCAAAGGATGAAGCTGTGATGTTGTCTGGGTAGTCGAGCTGCGATCGCCCACTCGACTCGATAAACAGTGAAAGCTGGTCTCCATCAGGCCGATATCGCCAGACCTGACCTAAACCGGCCTCACCACCGCTGGTGCAGCAAATATATAAATCTTTGCCATCAAAGCACAGTCCTTCGCCGCGACTGAATTGGGCGGCTCCCGCCATAAAACCCTGCTGGCGCACCGTATCTTCAATAGGGTCAGGGTCTTCAATGCGAACCCACTCCACTGCCATCGACTCACCCATCGCAAAGCCCGTTTTCGTAATAACCTGGGGCTTGTCCTTGATTTTTAGCGCCTCTAGCACTCCCCCAGCCTTGAGGTTGCCCGGTTCATGGGGAATAAATCGATACAGCAGACCATCACCGCGATCTTCGGTTTGATAGACAATGCCGGTACTGGGATCGACGGCGATCGCCTCATGATAAAAGCGCCCCATCGCCACCAATGGCTCCGGCACAACTGGCTCAGTTGCCAGGGCAGGTACCTCAAAGTTATAGCCATGCCGCCGACTCAGGGTTGCCTCCGTCGCGGGTGTTGAGGTGTTTTCTTCGCAGCTAATCCACGATCCCCAAGGCGTCGGACCGCCGGCGCAATTTCGATAGGTTCCTGCTAACGAGATGTAGTGACGCAGTAGACGTCGGTCGGCATTGAGCACCAACGTTGTCGTGCCGCCAGCACAGGCCGCATCATATCTTGGCCCCACTGCCGCCGGAGTTTCATTAGGACTTAACTCATGATTCCGCACCAATATCGTGGTGTTGTTTGGCCCTATGAACGCCGCCATGCCGTCATGATCGGCAGGAACAGGATTGCCGTCCGTCATCCGTTCACCGGTTCGCGAGAAGGCTCGGTATTGGAATCCGTTGGGTAAATCAAGCAGCCCCCTAGGATCTTTTGCCAACGGACCATAACCTTGTCCTTGAAGGGATTGGGCCAGAGAAGCCCGCTGGTGGAAAAGCTGCAGCGGCTGAGCCAATGCGGTCCCGGCGGTGACACCCGCCACGGTCAAAAATCGTCTGCGTGAAAAGGCCACAGGATGCTCCGTTATCTATTCTAGTCGTTGGGCAGGCTTGAACTACTGTATAAAATCACCGCCTGTTTTGCTATGACTATCTTTGCCTCAAACCGTTTCAATGGGTTCAAATCACTTCAACTGAAATGTTTGCAGTCGGTAGAGTGACTCAAAATGAAAATGGTATGCTGACGCACAGCAATCTGAGGGTTGCCAAGAGATCTTAAGAGTGAGTTCACTTATTGTCCCAGGGAAAAGCTTAGAAATTACTATGCCTATCGATCGACAACCAGCTCTACTTGTGCTTGCTGATGGATCCTCCTATCGAGGCTGGTCTTTTGGTGCAGCGGGTACCACCACGGGTGAAGTCGTTTTTAACACAGGAATGACCGGTTACCAGGAGGTGCTGACCGACCCCAGCTATTGCGGGCAACTGGTCACCTTTACCTATCCTGAACTGGGTAATACTGGCGTCAATCCAGAGGATGATGAAGCCGAACGACCACAAATCAGCGGCGCGATCGCCCGCAACCTGTGCGAACACCCCAGCAACTGGCGCACCACGCAAACACTATCTGACTATTTAAGCGATCACAATATTCCCGGCATTTACGGTATCGATACCCGTGCGCTCACGCGAAAAATTCGTTCCCTCGGTGCCATGAATGGTGCGATCTCAACTGAAGTGTTAGACCCCAGAGAGCTTTTAGAGCAGGTGCTCATCGCTCCTAACATGGCGGGACTTAACTTAGCGCAACAAGTAACAACAACTGAAGTTTATGAGTGGTCAGAACCGACAAGCTCAGAATGGGAATTTGTTGCACCTGCGATGGAGAGCGATCGCCAACTGACAGTGGTTGCCATCGACTTTGGTATCAAGCG
Organism: Thermosynechococcaceae cyanobacterium; assembly: GCA_050330855.1. Classification (GTDB taxonomy): domain Bacteria; phylum Cyanobacteriota; class Cyanobacteriia; order Thermosynechococcales; family Thermosynechococcaceae; genus RCC1774. The sequence goes on from JBHJNL010000007.1 coordinate 27,819, forward strand.
CAATATATTGAGGCGTCTGGCCAGCTATGGCTGTCGAGTCATTGTTGTTCCTGCCGATACCAGCGCAGAAGATATTCTCAGACACAACCCTGACGGTATTTTTCTATCCAATGGACCGGGCGATCCGTCTGCGGTGACGGAGGGGATCGCAACAGCAAAGGCGCTACTGAAAGCTGAAAAGCCGATGTTTGGTATTTGCCTCGGCCACCAGCTTCTGGGGCTTTCGATGGGGGTAGAGACCTATAAGCTTAAATTTGGTCATCGAGGCTTAAATCAACCGGCAGGACTCAACCAGCAGGTAGAAATTACAAGCCAGAATCATGGATTTGCCCTCGATGCCGACTCTATGAAGAAGGCCGATGTTGAAGTCACCCATCTCAACCTCAACGATCACACCATCGCGGGGCTGCGTCACCGCTCGCTGCCCATCTTTTCAGTGCAGTATCACCCTGAAGCCAGTCCTGGCCCCCACGACGCCGATTATTTGTTTGGAGAATTTATTAAGGCGATGCGTTAATCAAAACCAGTCTGACCTCAGCCACGAGCAGCTTTGCAACAGGACATTGAAAGCAGTAGACAAAAATCGGCCCAAGACCCTATACTGAGTCCTCAACGGAGCCGTATAGTAAGAAATCGAGGAGGGCGCTATTCCAGAACAGTTGACCCTGACCGTAAGCCTAAGGGGGACGCGAGATGTCAGGGACCATTACCAGTTATTTCGCCTAACCGGCCTACTGGATGCGTTCTCCGAACCTGTGTTCCGCAAGGTGATGACCAAGTGTTTAGACGAAGGCCCCGATCACGTCATTCTAGATTTATCTAAGATTGACTTTATTGATAGCTCTGGCCTTGGCGTCCTGGTTCAGCTTGCCAAAAAAGCACAAACTGCCAAAGGTTCCTTTCAGATTGTTACAAATCCGAGGGTAACTCAGACCGTAAAGCTAGTGCGCTTAGAGACGTTCCTGTCCTTGCAGACGAGCGTTGATGTTGCCATTGAAAATGTGCCGAGCAAAAAATAGGTTACTGGTCTAGCTGTGCCCCCATATTCGCCGTTGCTGCCCTTATCCAATGGTGAGGTCGAACAGCTTTCCCCAGCAACATGGGCCTATCTCGGCGATGCGGTTTATGAGCTATTTGTCCGCACTCGGCTGTTGTTGCCCCCTCGTCGCTTGCAGGTCTATCATCGCCAAGTGATTGCTCAGGTTTGTGCTGAGTCTCAGGCTGAGGTTGTGTCAGTGCTTGCCAATTATTTAACAGCCTCTGAACTGGATATTGTGAAGCGAGGCAGAAATGCCGCATCAGGAAAGCCGAAACGGGTCAAATTGAGCACCTATCAGCAGGCCACGGGACTAGAGGCATTACTGGGATACTTATATCTCACTGATCCCCCCCGATTAGAGCAGGTGCTGGTCCACCTTAGTCATGTTGTCACTGAGTTAACGGATCCCTCTGCTAGAGAAACATGCTAAAGCAATCTATCTATTTAGCTCAGGCCTTATTTGGGAACAGACATGGTTAAATCACAGAATTCCCATGGCGCTCCCCGCAAGGGTAAACCAAAATTAGCTCGGAGTAAGCCGAAGTTAGCTCAAGGCAAGCCTAAACGGAGGGATCAGCCCCAGCGTTCATCTTCGAATCACCGCCCTCGGTCAGCGCCAACACCGGCCCCAGCGCCCCAGCGTCGAGAGGGAGTCACGGCTCCAGAAGCAGAGAGCGACGGCGACCTCATTTGTGGCCGTCATCCGGTTCTGTCAGCATTAGATGGTCAACGGCAGCTCAATCGAGTCTGGATTTTACCTCGACTTCGCTACGAGGCTCGCTTTCATACGCGACTCAATGCAGCAAAGGCCGAAGGGGCTGTTATTGATGAGGTGAGTGGTCATCGCCTCGATCAGCTCACCGACTATGCAAACCATCAGGGTATTGCCGCTCAGATGGCGGCATATAACTATCTTTCGGTAGATGAGCTAGTTGAGAAAGCCCTGGCGCTACGGGATGATCCGGTCTTAATTGCGGTTGACAGTATTACCGATCCCCACAATTTGGGGGCTATTATTCGCACCTCTGAAGCCTTGGGCGCTCAGGGGGTGATTATCCCCCAGCGGCGCGCCGTGGGGATCACCTCTGCGGTGGCAAAGGTGGCGGCAGGTGCCCTAGAAACGCTCCCGGTGGCTCGTGTCGTGAATCTCAACCAGTCGCTAGAGGGCTTGAAGACTTCAGGCTTCTGGATTTACGGTTTGGCGGCATCTGCACAGGCAACTCTGCCAGATGTTAAATTTACGGGACCAACGGTGCTGGTGGTGGGTTCAGAGGGCGACGGTCTCAGTCTGTTGACTCAGCATCGATGCGATCAGCTGGTGTCAATTCCACTACAGGGGAAAACGGCGAGCTTGAATGCTTCGATTGCGACCAGTATGGCGCTTTATGAGATTTATCGACAGCGCTGGCTACAGCGCCTCCATCTACCCTCTTAGGGGGGGACTGGGCTGTTTTCAAAAATCCCTAGATGGGGTTAAATGTTACATGATATTAAGAACGGCTTAATTCGCCATCAGAATAGTCATTTTAAAGTTTTGCATCTATAACGAGAGGAGCGATTCTTGGCCACTACAGCAAATGTATCTCCTGAAGGTTTATCGAGTCGCCTTGCTACTTTTTCTAATCGGTTAGGTTTAGCTTGGTGGGTGCGGGTGACGACTCGCACACCAAATTGTGTCTACTACTTTGGACCGTTCCTCAATCAACAGGAGGCCTACAGTGCGATCTCAGGCTATGTTGAAGATCTAGAGAATGAGCAGGCTGAAGGTATCAATGCCGTGGTACAGCGCTGCAAACCCGATCAACTGACCTACGAACTGTGAGTGCTCTGCTAGGCTGAGTCTTCAAGGTCAAGGCGCTGCAGCCACTGTTCAATATCGTGCTGTACCCGCTCTGGAATCTCCCAGGGGAACAGATGTGCCGTGTCGGGGTAGCAAATCCAATCGCTGTTGGGTAAGGCGGCTGCGGTTTCTTGGCTGGATGCAGCCGTAATGTTGCGATCGCACTCTCCTGCCAGCACAAGGCATGGGCAGGTAATCTGCTCTAGCTGATCGAGTTGGTTATATCCTTCCCTTAGGGCAGCGTTGAGCGCTTGCGTCGCGTGAGTAGAGGTTTTGAGGTAGGCCGGTATGCTTCCTTGGCTAGGTAGCGATAGGCTTCTGAGCTATGGCGACGAATGAGGTGCCGGAACAGGGATCGCCGACCAAAGGTGTTTATATTCCATCGCCAGCCAGGGGCTAAGCCGTTGATGAGACCTGCGATCGCTGTGTATAGATTGTCGCGCCCGGTCACAGGTGGATGGCTACCGACCGGTCGTGCCGCAGTTGCCACAAGAATGACTCCTTTGACGCATCCTGCATGACGCAGCGCCATTTCCATGGCTAAGATCCCTCCAAGGGACCAGCCTAGAATGATGCATCCATCAAGATTATAGCGATCCCATAGTATCTCTAAATCTCTGAGGTGATCAGACATCTCAAAGGCCGACTGAACGTGGCTCTGCCCATATCCCCTCAAGTCAGGCGCAATGGTGCGATAGCGTTGAGACAGCGCAGTGGTGAACACAGAGAGACTCTTCCCTGAGCCGGGATGTCCATGTAGGCAAAGAATCGGCTTTCCCGCGCCCTGAACATCAACGTGTAAGGTAATGGCGGTTCTCATATCGCTAAGATCATGGCTTACATAACTGATCGAACTTTAGCCCTTGTGACGCCCTCACCCCAGCCCTCTCGCTAGACCTCTTCCTAGGAAGAGAGAACTAGAGTCAAAGTCCTTCTCCCTGGGGAGAAGGATTTAGGATGAGGGAAACCCATTAACATTCCTTCAAAATAGGGGTGGGCAATCTTAAGAAAACCCCTGACATTAAGACCTTCCAGAGATCCATGAGCGATCATAAAGTAACGTAAACGTCAAAGGTCGAGTTGCATATATTAAGGCTAGAATTATCGTCCAGTTCAAGATTTGTCTTGGTACTGAACACATCAAGTCTTAATGTTGTGCCGATGGCAACCTATTCAATTTAGATTCTTTAGATTCGCCATTTCGCTAAGGCTCCAATTCTGTGACTCTTTGGTCCACCAAATTAAAGCTAGGGCTAGTCAGTGTAAGTCTTCTGTTGGGGGGGCTATCCTGGCAGCAACAGCCCGTGTCTCATCCCCAAGCGATTTTGGTTTTAGGGGGCGCACCCCAACGGGAACGATTTACAGCAAAGTTTGCCCAGCAGCATCCCCACTTGCCGATCTGGGTCTCAGGCGGGAGTAACCCCGAATATGCCGAGTGGGTTTTTCAGAAAGCCGGTATTCCTGAGCAGCGGGTTCATCTCGACTACGAAGCCGTGGATACATTGACGAACTTCACCACTCTCGTAGATCAGTTTAAAGCCGCCGGAATCAACGACGTTTATCTGATCACCTCTGACTATCACATGCGGCGAGCCCAGTGGATTGGTCAATTTGTCTTAGGCAGTCGTGGAATTCGATTTCAATCTATTGCAATCCCCACCCAACTAGAGCCAGAACCTGTTCAGACCGCTGTATTTGATGGCGGACGAGCACTACTATGGGTGGCCACTGGTCAAACTGGCGAATCCTTGAAGCCGATACTTCAGCTTCAGGGCATGAGCCTTGAGCACAATGCTCGACCCTGAAAGGATTGCCGTCTTGAATATTTTTGTAAGTGCCTTGCCACATTGGCCTTGCCATCATCAGCGTATGTGGCAAAATCATTAAAATATAACGCTTTATATCGATTAATCAGAGGAATGATTTACGCTAGATATATTCAGATCGCAAGCAATTTACCGTTTCATTTGCTTTAATAGTTAAGTGTTCGGGGGAACGACAACAATGCTCCAATTCTTCTTATGTGCCTTCATCTCCCGCAACCGAACCAATGGAAACCCGCCTGCAAAAAATACTATCTCAATGGGGGATTGCCTCTCGTCGTCAAGCTGAAGGTATGATTCAAGCGGGCCAAGTTAAGCTCAATGGCCACATTGCACGATTGGGTGAAAAGGCAGATCCAGGACGGGATATTATTGAAGTCAACGGACGCCGAATCTATCAGCAACAGCGCCCTCAGCTTCTGTATCTATTACTGCATAAACCGGTTGGTGTCATTACGACTTGCAAAGATCCCCAGCATCGCTCCACTGTCTTTAACTTTCTGCCCCAACACTATGCAGATAAAGGGCTTCATCCTATTGGTCGCCTGGATGCTGACTCTACAGGTGCGTTGCTGATCACCAATGATGGAGACTTAACTTGCGCGCTCACCCATCCTCGTTATCATGTGGAAAAGACCTATCATGTTTGGGTTCAGGGCCATCCGACCGAAAAGACGATAGAGCAATGGCGTCAAGGAGTCCTGCTTGAGGACCGTCGCACCCGACCCGCAACGATTACCGTTTTGCAGAGCACTGGCGACAACACAGGTTTAGAGGTTATCCTCCAAGAGGGGAGAAATCGTCAGATTCGTCGAATTGCATCACAACTGAGTCATCCAGTCCTCAGTCTGCATCGCGTAAAAATTGGATCCGTCTGTTTGACAGATACCGCAGGCAAATTGCTGCCCTGCGGACAATATCGGCATCTGACCCAAGATGAAGTTAACCGTTTGCGATCGCAGGTCGCACTAGATACCACCCAGAGGAGTACCCCGTATGAGTTCGCTTGAGTTTGAGCAGCAGGCTTCTAAGACCCTAGCGGAAATAGGTGCTCATTTAAGAGACGTGCGTCAGCAGCAAACAAAGGATCTGGATGAAATTTCTGCCCAGACTCTCATTCCTGCCCGCCTGTTGTCCGCCATTGAAGAAGGGCAAGTGGAGGAATTGCCTGAACTGATCTATACCCGAGGGATGATCCGTCGCTTTGCCAATACGCTCGGTCTAGATGGTGCCAAGCTCGTTGCCAGCTTGGGGGGCACTCAACCCGCCGCCCAAAAGAACTTAGTCAAGGCTAAGCGGAGTGGCAACAGCGGGGGTGGTTTGAAGCCATTTCATCTATATCTGCTCTATATCGTGGTTATCTTAGCGGCAGGCAGCGGCCTATCCTACATGATTAATCAGTCCGCCCTCACCTTGGATGATGCCGCTGTGACGCCATCCTCTTCAGAAAATAGCTCATCTTCCCAGAAGGAAAGTCCGAAAGTATCTCCTATCTCTAAACCTGCACCAGCCACCTCTTCACCACCATCAGGTGCTGCGGTGTCACCGGCTCCCGCTGCCGTCAATGCTCCGGTAACGGCTTCACCCTCTCCAGTGGCTTCACCTGCTTCAGATCAGGAGGTGGCTGCTTCATCGACATCGCCACAACCCAATGCAGCCCCCCTTCGAGTGGATATGAGTGTTAAGCAAGATGCATGGGTTGAAATTGTTGCTGACGGCAAGACAAGCTACTCAGGAATTTTGACCGCCGGAACTAGCCGGACGATTACGGCTCAGAAAAAGTTAGTGGTGCGCTCTGGGAATGCGGGTGGTGTTCTACTGGCCGTGAACAAAAAACCAGCTCAGTTAATGGGTCAGTTAGGAGCTATTAAAGAACTGATTTTAGAACCAGAAAATACGGATCAATCGAGTCAGGCCATCAACCCGAATGAATCTGCTGATGGCTAAGGACTAAATCCACGAAAGGAAAGGGAGTCGCAACTGCCAGCCCGTTTGAGACAGCGGCAGTCCCAGGTAAATGGGGAGCCAGAACAGAAAGCCCAGCAGCGCTAGGCCAAGGATCGTCACAGCGGTGAGCCTGAAGGGGCGGCTGGCGTCGAGCCACCGATCGATTAGCCATGCTGCGGCCATGCTGCTGAAGATAGCAGCAGGTAAGTAGTGATAGATAAAGGTGCAGCGGCGAACCAGCGCCCAGGGGAGCAGGTTCGCTGTGTAGTTGATGCACAGATAGAGCGGCACCCACAGTGTTGAACTTAGCCGCAGAGAGGTTGAGGGGCCAAAGGGGTGCGATGTTTTTAATCTTGAGAAGCCCCAATAGACTAGCTGTCCCAGCAAGAGCAAAATTGCGAGGGTCGAAAACCACCAGAGTGGCGGGTTCCCCATGCCATGGACATCGAAGATCCAGGGGGTGGCATCGGGGGGTGGCGAAGGGCCGTACACGGGCATTGGCCCATTTGGGGTAACGCCTCGCTGGTAAAAATAGCTCAGAGGTCGAAGCATCCAGGGCCAGGTATACCAAGCGGCGCAATAGGGGTGAACGGCGGCACCGTCGCCAATGCGGCGATGATAGCCCAGGATCTCACTGTGGATCTGCCAAAAATTGTAGTTTGTGTTCTGCTGTAAATGCGGAATCCAGATAAGGGTATAGCAGGTGGCTGCGATGATGCCGATGTAGCCCACCATGATCAGTGGAGATAAACGGGCTAATCTGGCCGCAGGTTTCCAGGTCGGTAAGCGCTTGAATCGAGACAGCCCAGCACACAGTGCCCAAACCCCATAGGGGCCGAGGATTAGCCACAATCCATTCCATTTGACGGCAATGGTGGCACCGATACAGATGGCGGTGAGGGTCAGCCATTGCCATGACTGCCGTTTTTCTAGCGCTGTTAAGAAGCAGTAATGGGTCAGCAGGCCAAAGAAGAGTAGATAAATGTTGATGAGAGCGTAGCGAGATTCTACGAGCAATAGCCCATCGAGAACCGTAAAGCCGCCGGCAATCAAGGCAAAACGGGGGCGGTGGCTGAGGCGATAGGCAATCCCCGCTACAATGACCGGGATCAGCGATCCCACTAGGGCGTTCATGCATCGATAGCCCCAGGGTGTAAATCCTTTCAACCCAATTGAGATCGCAATGAAATACTTCCCTAGGGGGGGGTGACCGTCGAAAAAGGGCGTTTGAGTCAGGTAGTGATGCCCAAATCGAGCAAAGTAAATCTCGTCAAAGACGAGGGTGTTGAAACGATCTAAGCCCCAAAAGCGCAGCACTAGGGCAATGACCCAGATCAGGCCTAAGCCAAGGGGCCAAAAGAGTCGATTCTTCTGCAAGTCTAGGCTGCTCCCTGCATCTCGCCGGTGCGAATGGCGAGGGTTTGCGTTTGTTCGCCGCGCTGAATCACCAATTGGAGCTGCTGGCCGACTTCACAGTTCTCGACCAGTGTTTGCAGTTGACTAGCATTTTGGACAGCCTGGTCATCTACACTGAGGATGACATCACCCCATCGTATGCCTGCAGAGGCAGCGGGGGTATTGGGAAAGACCTGTACCACAAGGACGCCCTTTGTCTCAGGCAACAGGACAGGAGAATTTGGATTTCTATTATTCTCTTGGGCTGATTCAGGGGTGAGGGTGGTCATTTGCACCCCGATATAGGGATGGAGAATTTTCTCGCCACGAACCAACCGATCTTTAAGACTTTTGGCTTTGTCGATGGGGATCGCGAAGCCAATGCCCATGGCATCGGCTCGAATGGCGGTGTTGATGCCAATCACTTCGCCGCGATCGCTGAGCAGTGGTCCCCCAGAATTGCCAGGGTTAATAGCCGCATCGGTTTGAATAAAATCTAGACGTTTGCCAGGGATGCCAATTTCAGCACTAGTGCGGTGCAGCGTACTAATGATGCCAAGGGTGACAGTGTTATCGAGGCCGACGGGGTTACCGACAGCGATCGCCCAATCCCCTACTTCTACTTGCTCAGAGTTACCGAGGGGAGCAACCGGCAAGCTGCCTTCTACGTTTTGCAATTTGACGACGGCGAGATCAGACACTTCATCAACGCCTTTGACTTCGCCCTTATATTCTCGGCCATCTTTGAGGGTGACCAGAACGGTATCGGCCTTGCTGACGACATGGGCGTTGGTGAGTACAATACCGCTCTCGTCAATGATAAAGCCAGATCCTTGACCTCTCAGCCGATCTTCATGGGGGCTGCGAGGGAACGCATCGGGACCAAAGAATTCTCGTAGCGAGGGATCATCAAAAAAAGAGTCTACCGAGGAGTGCTTAATGGTTTGCTCGGTGTCAATGCGAACGACGGTGGGACCGACTTTATCCAGGGCTGCGGCAATGAAGTTGTGAGCCTTGGGGGCTGTTGTACTCTGCGGGAGCTGTTCGACAGCCTCAATGGGAATCGCTGCCGGATAGGCCACTAGGCTTGTCAATGAACCTGCCGTGGCTTTAGGGGGAGTAAACCCAAACCAAAGCAGCGCCATCAACCCCAACACAGACAGCAATCTTTGGGCTGGCGGGCTGAACACTGATTTGCTCATAGATATCCTCAACTGGGCAGCAACACTTTACGCAATAACTAGACGCAACAGGTACGCTATAACAAGTTTAATTGTTTCCCCCGACCGCGACGTCGGTCATGGGTGGGGTTCTCCGTACTGATTCTGTTCCATCTATTATGAGCCAATCGACTTCCCCTGAGCTGATTAATCCAATGCAGGCTGATCCGAAATATGGTGAGCGAGCGATCGCAGCGGGTGAACTAACGACATTCCCGAACCCTCGACCGGGACGGCGCTACAGTATTCAAATTTCGCTGCCGGAATTTACCTGTAAGTGCCCCTTCTCGGGCTACCCTGATTTTGCCACTATTCATGTCACCTACAGCCCTGACCAGCGAGTGGTGGAGCTGAAGGCGCTGAAGTTGTATATCAATGGGTACCGCGATCGCTATATCTCTCACGAGGAATCGGTTAATCAGATTATGGATGATATCGTGGCCGCTATTGACCCGTTAGAGATCACGGTGACCGGAGATTTCTCGCCGCGCGGCAATGTTCACACCGTCATTGAAGTCCATCATCAGCAGGCATCGGTCACCTGAACGACATCGGTGCGGGACAATAGGGAATCAGTCACCCGTAGAGATGTCATCTCCTATGCCTCCATCCAATGGCCCTAACTCCGCTGCCCGTTCTGAGTATGAGCGTCCGCTGAGCTTCTGGACGAAGCTGGCCTTCGGCGCTGGCGACCTAGGACCGGCTATGGGTGCGAACCTGATCATCTTTTTTCAGCTTATTTTCTTAACCAACGTGGCAGGGATTCCGGCGGGACTGGCGGGCAGCATCTTACTGGTAAGCAAAATTTGGGACGCCGTCAATGATCCGATTGTAGGGGTATTGACGGATAAAACTCAGTCCAAGCGCTGGGGGCGGCGGCTACCCTGGCTGCTTTACGGAGCCGTTCCCTTTGGTTTCTTTTCTTTTCTGCTTTGGATTGTGCCGAGCATCGGTGGAACGCCTTTGAGTCGGTGGTGGTTGCTGGCTTACTACATCTTAATCGGAGCGATTGGTCAGGTGTTTTACACCGTGGTGAATTTGCCCTATACCGCCATGACCCCAGAGCTAACCCAAGACTATGACGAACGGACTCAGCTCAATAGCTATCGATTCGCCTTCTCCATTGGCGGCAGTATTCTATCGCTGATTCTGGTGCAGATTATTTTCCTGAAAATTCCAGAGTCGCAGCAAGAACTGCAGTATCTTGTCCTGGGAGCTTTGACCAGTGCGATCGGAATTCTAGCCCTTTACTGGTGTGTCTTTGGGACTCGAAAGCGTGCCTTAGTCTTTGAGGCACAGCGTACTCTAACCCCCCAAGAAGACATACTTCCATTGGCCTCGCAGTTCAAAATCGCGCTCAGCAACCGCCCTTTCTTATTCGTCATCGGCATCTATCTTTGTTCATGGCTGGCGGTGCAAATTACCGCTAGCATTATTCCCTACTTTGTTGTTAATGCAATGGGGCTTAGGCAATCGGATATTCCCTCTGTGCTGATTGGGGTCCAAGGGACTGCCTTAGTGATGCTGTTTGTCTGGGGTGCTCTCAGCAAAAAACTGGGCAAGAAAGCGGTTTATTTTATGGGTATGAGCCTATGGATCATTGCTCAAATTGGACTGTTTTTTCTGCAGCCCGGTCAGGTGGGACTGATGTATGGATTGGCGGTCATGGCCGGCATTGGGGTTTCGACGGCTTACCTGATTCCCTGGTCAATGCTGCCAGATGTTATTGAACTTGATGAGCTACAGACAGGACAACGCCGGGAAGGGGTTTTCTATGGCTTTATGGTGCTACTCCAGAAGCTTGGACTTGCACTGGGTCTCTTTGTCGTGGGGCTGGGCCTGCAAGCATCTGGCTTTTTAGAAGCCGCACCAGGGGAACCTTTACCCGTACAGCCTGCGTCTGCGGTACAGGCGATTCGGCTCGCAATCGGCCCCTTGCCAACGCTGTCGCTTATTGCTGGACTATTCTTGACCTACTACTACCCCATCAGCCGGGAAGTACATGCCGAAATTCTGCTTAAGCTACGAGAGAAGCGCATTATCGCTGACCAAGAGCCAGAAAAATAAGATCTGACTTCGCGCTTTATGAGAGAGATATCAATGAATGTAACAATCATCAAATTGTATTAAGAAATACTTCGTAATCTTGATCCCGTTGTTAACTTATGCTTACTGGCTGTTTTGTCAGCCGATTGTCTTTGGGAGGAATAAGTTAATGCCTGTCATCTTGGGTCACTTCGTTAACTAATCACTGCTTGTCCAACAGTCCTGTAGATCTATTCGTTCTGTTGTTGACGCTTCCCCTCTCTTACTGATTCTTTAAGTTTTAATTTACGCTCGGCTGAGCTTGGGAGTGATCTGTGATCTTCCGGGCTAGGTCAATGCCTTTTTAATAAATTCTGATTTCCCCGTTGATGACCGTCACTAGGTCAATACTCAGGGGCTGGAGCGGTGTGTTTTTGTCTGTTCATGAGCCTTGTCGGCTACCGAATCAATCGGTGTCTGTGCTGAAGGGCTAGTGAATGTATTCAAACGTCGATGCCGCAGCCCTTCACATTGGAAATTATCTCAATGAACATTCAAGGAAAAACAGCTCTCGTAACAGGAGCCTCTCGTGGTATTGGGCGGGCGATCGCCCTCGAACTTGCCCACAAAGGTGCAACCTGCCTGATTCTGGTCGCCCGCGATCTCCAGCGTCTTAATGAGGTTGCCGCAGAGATTGCCATGATGGGCGTTAAGGCCATTGTGCTCCCGTTAGATTTAACCGAAACGGCTACGGTCAGAATTGCGATCGCACAGGCTTGGCAGCGGCAGGGACCGATTCATTTGCTGGTCAACTGTGCTGGAGTGGCGCACCAATCTTCTTTTTTGCAAGCCCGACTGCCCCAGGTTCAAGGCGAGATTGCGCTTAACCTAATGGGGACTTATACCATTACCCACCTGATTGCTCGGCGGATGGCCCGTCGCCGAGAGGGTCGCATCGTTAATGTTTCGAGCTTGATGGGCAAAATCGCGGCTCCCTCAATGGCAACCTATTCAGCCACAAAATTTGCGCTGGTGGGCTTTACCCATGCCCTCAGAGGGGAGTTAGCGGCTCACAATATTCGTGTCACGGCCCTGCTGCCGTCGCTGACTGAAACCGATATGGTTCGAGATCTCGAACGATTTCGCTGGGTGATTCCCACCTCCCCTGAGACGGTGGCTCAGGTGCTCGTGAACAATCTAGAGAAAGAATCAGCAGAAATTCTGGTGGGTTGGCAGAGTTATCTCGCCGTTTGGTGTAGCCGTATCGCCCCTGGTCTGCTGGAAAAGGTTCTGCAGATCGCCGCTCCAAAATCCGCTTCGCTGAAGTATCGCGCTGTGGGAACAGCTCAAATTTAGACTCATTTTTAACGTACACAACGCAGAAGGAGACATCATGAAAAAAACAAGCTTCAACCAACGCCTTGAACGACTGCTCAGCTCTGGGAGCTGCCCTCCCCTATCTTATCCAGAACAGGTCTTAGACGATATTCGCGATCGCAAATGCCACATTGTCAAAGTCATAGGTAACGATCAGCAGCCCGACTATGCCTACAGTATTGGGTTGTGGCACCACTTCAATCATCCTGAGGTCATCGCCTTTGGTCCACCCGACCCGGTCGGCGAGAAACTCATTCGTGATATTCAGACCCTCGTTAAGGTGGGTCAGCCCCCCCCGATTCAACAAGCCCTGGGGCTTCCTGTACAGAACGGCCCAGCACACCTGCAGCCCATTGCAGATGAGCAATGGATCCGTCATTTTCTCAATGGTGCCGACTGGTTCTACGATCGAGAATCTTTCCCGGTTCTAGAGCTATGCTGGATGTCGCCTCAGGGCTGAGGCAGATTAGAGTGATGCGTCGCTTCGCCCTGGTAGAATTCCAAAGGAACTCACTGGAGCTTAGCGATGACTGATTCCCAACCTTCTTCAACGACCGGTGCTGATGCTGTGGATGTTGCGATCGCAAAGGGGCTTGACCTAGACGGCTCCCCGATTCCGGCGGCCAAGCTTGATGTGTACACCAAAGTGATGGCTTTTGAGGCAGGTCGCCAACGCAGTGGGGTTACCAATACCATGCGATCTCGAACGGTTCGGATTGGTGCCAAGCACTTGCCCCAGGCTGAACTCAATCAAATGCTGATTGATGCTGACTGGGCACCCCTGAAAGCGAAAGAAATCGCGTTCTACTATGGCAACGCCTAAAGCAGGCTTTGATCGATATTTTTCGATCGGTCAGAAATGATCCCATAGAGCAAAAATAGGGCATACGAAGGATAGATATCAGACTGTTTATGGGCTGATCTATCTCTGACTAATCCTGTTTTGCTTACCTCAGTATGATGAAAACGGCCACCCATGAACGGCTCCTTGACGTTCTCTACGACAGCGAGAAAACACGGGTCTATCGGTGTCAACGAGGCTCTAAAACCGTTATTGTCAAGCTGCTCAAGCAGGACTATCCCAGCTTGACCGAGCTGACCCGTTTTCGGAATCACTACATCATTACGCAGCAGCTAGACTGCCCTGGTATTGTCAAGCCCCTGAACTTGGAATCAACCCAGCACAGCGGTTTAGCAATGGTGATGGCTGATGAGGGCTTGATATCTTTACGGGCTTATCAAGATCGTCTGCCGCTGAGGCAGTGTTCACTGTCTGACTTCTTCTCCATCGCGATTCAACTGGCGGACGTCTTCTCTGAACTGCAGCGATGTCGAATCATTCACAAGGATATTAAGCCTGACAATATTCTGATCGAGCCTCAAACCGGATTAGTGAAGCTCACGGATTTTAGTTTGGCAACCCTGCTGCCGCGCGAGACGCCAGACCCTGTACCGCCTCGATCTCTTGAGGGAACACTGGCCTATCTCTCACCGGAGCAAACCGGGCGCATGAATCGGGGCGTTGATTACCGGAGTGATTTTTACGCCCTAGGGATCACCTTCTATGAGTTGCTGTCAGGCGATCTGCCTTTTAAGGTGCAAGACCCCATTCAGATGGTGCATTGCCATCTTGCTCAGCAGCCCACCTTCCTTGATGAGAAGAACCCAGCGATTCCACTGATGCTGTCTCAGGTGGTGCATAAGTTACTTGAAAAGAATCCGGCAGAACGCTACCAGTCAGCCACAGGGCTGAAGCTTGACCTACAGGAGTGTCAACGTCAGTTTGCAGAAAAGATGCCCGCTCCTTTTCTCTTGGGCTGTCAAGATCGATGCGATCGCTTCGCTCTGCCTGAGCGGCTCTATGGCCGGGAGACAGAGGTAGAAGCCTTGCTGTCAGCCTTTGCTAGGGTTGCCAGCCCTCAGCCACAATATCAGGGGGCAGCGTTGCCTGTGGAGACCTATGCCCAAGCTGAACTCCTTCTTGTCGCAGGATTTTCAGGAATTGGCAAAACGGCTGTCATTCACGAAATTCATCGACCCGTGCTGCGTCAGAATGGCTATTTCATCCAGGGAAAGTTTGACCAGTTCCATCGCCATATTCCGTTCTCAGGCTTTCTTCAAGCACTGCAGGACTTGATCGCACAGCTTCTCACCGAGCAGGATGAAGCCCTTCAGGTATGGCAGATCCAGCTCAATGCGGCATTAGGAGCTAACGCTCAGGTCCTTATTGATGCGATCCCGGCTCTGGAAACGGTGATGGGGCCACAGCCAGCCCTGCCTCAACTGGGTGCAGCGGCGGCTCAAAATCGCTTTAATCAAGCCTTTTGTCACTTCATTAAGGTGTTTGCGACGGTCTCGCATCCCCTTGTGATTTTTCTCGATGACCTCCAGTGGATTGACTCTGCATCCTTGCAGTTAATGCAGCAGATACTCTGCGAGATTCCTGATATTCACCTCCTTCTGTTGGGAGCCTATCGCGATAATGAAGTGACGCCGAGCCATCCGTTGATGATGCTCGTGGGTGATCTACCCCAGACTCGTGTTCGTCTTTTAACGCTGCAGGCGCTGCCGCAAAGGGCCTTAAATGATCTGATTTCTGAAACTCTCAACTGTTCAAGTGCTGCCGCTGAGCCTTTAACAGATCTGGTGTTTACCCAGACTGAAGGGAATCCCTTTTTTACTCGACAGTTGCTCCAGTCGCTGCACCGCGATGGATTGATTACCTTCGACACCGCCAGCCATCGTTGGCAGTGCGATATTGCTCAAATTAGGTTGAGTACCCTCAGTGCCAATGTGGTTGAGTTTATGATCGCTCAACTGCGGCAGTTCCCATCTGAGACGCAAACACTGCTGCAGCTTGCGGCTTGTTTGGGGAATCAATTTGATCTACAAACCTTAGCGACCATTACTCAGCAAGAGGCTATAGCCTCGGCACTGGCCCTCTGGCCTGCAATTGAGCAGGGATTTATTTTGCCCCTCAATGAGATCTATAAGTTCTATCAGGCGCAGTCGGGAGAGGATAACCCTACCGATGTTGCTCCCCAATATTGTACCTATCGGTTTTGCCACGACCGAGTTCAGCAGGCTGCTTACGAACTCGTCCCTGCACCGCAACGACGCCGGATTCACTGGCAACTTGGGCAGCTTTTGCGGCGTGATATTGAGCCTGAACGGTTCTCGGATTCGATCTATACCCTGGTGGGTCATCTCAATCTAGGCCGACCCAGCGCTCTATCGTTGATGGAGAGCCGAGAGCTAGCTCACCTCAATCAACGGGCCAGTCAGCAAGCTCTAGCAACGAATGCCTATGCTGAATCAATCCGCTACGGCGATGCCGGGATTGAGCAACTTGGGGAACAAGGTTGGGATGATCAGCCTGAATTGATGCGAACGCTCCATGAATGTGTGGCAGAGGCGGCGTATCTTAAGGGAGCCTTTCGGCAATCGGAGCAAACGCTTGAAACGCTGTTTTGTCGCGTTCCTTCTCTATTCGAACAGGTCAAAGCTTACGAGATTCGCATCGAAGCCCTGAAAGCTCAGAACCGAGGAGAAGATGCGATCGCAACGGGGCTTATGATTCTCCAGCAGCTCGGCGTCTCTTTCCCTGAGCAGCCGCAGCCGCACCAGATGATGCTGTCGATGGCTAAAACGAAGCTGTGCCTATTGGGGAAATCAACTGAAGCCTTGGCTGACCTGCCCGTGATGGATCAGCCTCGGGTGTTATCTGCCTTCAGAATCATGGAGAAGCTTAGCTCTATTCTCTTCGTCAGCAATCCTCAACTCTTTGCCTTGATGGGGTTGAAACAGATTAGATTGCTGCAGCAGTATGGTAACTGCTCCTCAGCAGCCCTATCCTACCTGTTCTACGGTATCGCCCTCTGGACTGTCTTTAACGATCTTGAAAGTACCTATCAATTGGGTCAACTGGCCTTGAACCTCACCGAAAAACTGGGTGTAACCGCTGGCAGAGGTCAGATCAATTTTGTCGCTAACTTTCTGACCAAAGCCTGGAAATATCATCTTAAAGAAACGCTGCAGCCCCTGCAGCACAACTATGCTGTCTGCCTAGAAATCGGAGATCTAGACCATGCAGCTTACTCTCTCTATGGCTATGCCAAGCATTCATTCTGGCTCGGACAAGCGCTACCGACTCTGCATCAAGACATCACGCAACAGCATCAAGCCATTCTTCAGCTTCACCAATCGGGTCCACAGGACTTAACTGCGATTTACGCGCAGACTATTCTCAACTTGACCGCCACAGAAGCAGCCTGCCTGCTGCAGGGAGAGGTTTACGACCAGCGCCATAAGCTGCCCCAGCATCATCAAGACGGCACAAGGACTGCTATCTGTGTCCTTCATACCAATCAGCTCTTTCTCAGCTATTTGTTGGGTCACTATGATGTGGCGTTAGAGCAGGCAAAACTTGCGAAACTGCATCTGGAAGCGGTTGTTGCCACGATTGGGTATGCCCAGTTTTGCTTCTATCACACCCTCTTGCTGCTGGCCGTCTACCCTGACTTCGACTCAGCACAGCAGGCGATCTCTCGAAAACAGATCCGCATTTATCGAAAGCAGCTTGACCAATGGGCAACCTTTGCCCCGATTAACTTTTTGCACAAGCGCCATCTGGTCACGGCAGAATACCACCGCATTATGGGCCAGCCCATCAAAGCGATGGAGGCCTATGAACTCGCGATCACCGCTGCTAAAGATCATGATTATTTGCAGGACACCGCCCTTGCCTACGAGCGGGCTGCGCTGTTCTATGCCGACTGGGACAAAGCTAAAATTGCCCAGACCTATTTCACAGAAGCCTACTATAGCTATGTTCGGTGGGGAGCGACTGCAAAAGTCACTGATTTAGAGCGACGCTATCCCCAATGGCGACCGGTACAGGCACCGTCCTATGCTCAGAGTTGGCCCTTGACACTGGGGTCTCTGCAGGCAACGACCCAGACCAGCCTTCACCAGACCAGCTTAGATGCCCTCGACTGGGTCACCATCACCAAGGCGGCTCAGGTGTTATCTGAAAATATTCAGATTGAAACGCTACTGGTCAAAATGCTGCAGGTGATTCAAGAAAATGCCGGTGCAGAGTCAGGGGCACTGTTTCTGCGAGAGTCCCATCAACTCCAGTGCCGAGTCTATTGTCGAGAGGGGCAGGTTTCTCAATGGGATCAGCAATCATTTAAGGCTGAACGGTCCTATGCTGCCACCGTGGTGCAGTATGTCAACCATACGCAGGAAACCGTTGTGCTGGATCAGCACCGACCCGATCCTCGCTTTATGAGAGACCCTTACCTGATGGTCTATCAGCCTCAGTCACTGCTGTGTCTACCGATTCATCACCGAGGGCAGCCCTTAGGGCTGCTTTACCTCGAACACCGGCAGATTGCAGGCGTCTTCAGCCCCGATCGGCTTCAAATTTTGCAGATCTTGACGTCGCAGGCGGCGATCTCGCTTCAAAATTCTCTTTTGTACGAGTCTCTCAACGAGCAGGTCGAGTCTCGCACCCAAGCCCTACAGCTAGAGTCTCGTGAACGCTCTCTTGCTCTTGTCGCCCTCCGAGAATCTGAAGAGAAATTTGCGAAGGCGTTTCGCGCCAACCCCGATCCGATGGTGATTACGACCCTGGTTGGACAATATATTGAGGTCAACTATAGCTTTTTAGATTTTTTTGGTATCAGTCAAACCGAAATCGAGACGGGGTCGGCGGTGCTAGACTGGACCGCTTGGGAAGCGCCTGATGCCGCTGTCTCGCTGCAGCAGATCGTACAGGACCAGCCAGAGCTGCATAACCATGAGGTGCAGCTCCACAACCTAGGGCATCACATGAAGACGGTTTTGCTCTCTACCGAGCGTATCTCCCTAGAGGAACAACCGGTTATTTTGTATGTGATTAAAGACATTACGGCTCGAAAGCAGGCGGAAGCCGACCTCAATCGCAATAACGCCATGCTAGAGGCTCAACGCGCAGCCACGATGGATGGCGTCTTGGTGGTGGACGAACATCAGCAGATTATCTATAGCAATAAAAAGTTTCAACGGATTTGGAATATCCCTGACGCAGTGCTTGCCAGTCGGAACGATTCTGCACTGATTAAGAGTGTTCTGTCACAGCTAGAGCAACCAGCGGAGTTCCAAGCCAAAATCTCCTATTTAATGGCCCACCCAGGGATAACCAGCGAGGATACAGTTAGTCTCAAAGATGGCCGTACCCTGGAGCGCATTTCTGCGCCTGTATGCTCTCCATCGGGGGACTCGTTTGGTCGCATCTGGTTTTTCCGAGATATTACGGCACGCAAACGACAGGAAAGCGCTCTTAAGCTAATTGTGGCTGGGACGGCAGCCCAGGTGGGGGATGAATTCTTTCAGGCCTGTGTTTGGTCTCTGACGAAGTTGCTGATGATGCGCTACGTCTTTTTAGCTGAATTTAGCGATGACCAGAAAACAACCTTACGCACGCTGGCTTTTTGGGACCAAAATAATTTCCAAGAAAACTTCGAGTACACTGTGGCGGGTACGCCTAGTCTTGACGTTCTCAAGGGCTGGATGTCTCGCTGCCTTCACTCTGTACAGGAAGCGTATCCCCATGACGAAGGCCTGAGGACATTAGGGGTAGAATCCTACTTAGGTGAGCCGATTGTTGACTCCCTCGGCAATACCCTGGGCCTCTTGGTGGCGATGGATTCGCACCCCATGACGGAAGAGCAAGATTTTGAAACACAAGATTTGATTCTCAAAATCTTTGCCGCGCGCGCTGGGACTGAGATTGAGCGCAAACGGGCGCAAGCTGCCCTCGAAGAACGGGTCGATCTGGCCGAATTATCTGCTGAAATTGGGTACGCCCTGGCTCAAGGCACAACGTTGCCGGTGATGTTCAAGACCTGTACTGCTTCAATGGTTCAACATTTGCCCGTTGCGCTGGCGCAGATATGGACAATCAATGATGCCCAGACCTCGTTAGATCTGCAGGCCAGTTCAGGGCTAGAGGCAGACCTATCGAGTCGCGTGACTCAAGTTGCGATCGCAACATCTGCCCTAGGCAATTTGGCGCAACAGAAAGCGACCTATCGCACCAATACTTTGTCCACCGAGTCTGGCCTTTTGGCTCCCTGGATGGCCGACGTCGGTATCGTGGCCTTTGCGGCTTATCCCCTCATTTATGAAGAACGACTGTTGGGCATCGTGACGCTCTATAGCCAGCAGTCTCTAGCACCTGAACTGTTACAAGCGATGGAGTCGATCACCCATAGTGTAGCCCTGAGCTTAGATCGGTACTGGACTCAGCAAGCGCTCCACCAGCAGCTTCAGCGAGCCAGCTTATTGGCACAAATCACCCAGGCGATTAGCCAAAGTTTAGATCCGCAGATTATTCTTGACTCGGCCACGACCCAACTGGGCACGATCTTCAAGTCGAGTCGTTGTCTAATATTTACCAGTATTGACCCACACCACACCGGGCAACCGTTGATTACCGAATATCTAGATGGGCCGTGGCCGTCTGTTCGAGGCGTTCAGTTTCCTCGTTCGGGTAATCTTTTCATCGATCAGCTCATCGGTGCCGATCAGGTGGTGGTGTCAACGGATGTATACAACGACCCTCGTTTAAACCCTCTCGCTGAACTCCTCTCGTCGATCCATGTGCAATCGCTGGTGGGGATTCGGACCTCCTATAAGGGCGTTATTAATGGGGCCATCTTGCTGCTGCAGTGTGATCGCAGCCGTGACTGGCCCCCAAACGACCTCGACCTGCTCACAGCCGTTGCTGCTCAACTGGGGATTGCCATTGCCCAAGCCAAACTTTTAGAACAAGAAACTCAGCAACGCCAGCAGCTCGAAGAAGCAAAACAGCATGCCGAAACCGCCAACCAAGCCAAAAGCGAATTTCTTGCTAACATGAGCCACGAACTTCGCACACCCCTCAATGCCATCTTGGGCTTTAGCCAACTCATGCAGCGCAGTGCGACCACAACCCCAGAGCAGCAGGATAACATCACCATTATTAATCGCAGTGGCGAGCACCTGTTGGGCTTAATTAATGACATTTTAGAAATGTCTAAAATTGAAGCGGGTCGCACTATCTTGAACGCCAACGACTTTGATCTGCATGCCTTGTTAAACGCAATCCAGGCCATGCTGCAGCTTAAGGCGGAGGCCAAGAACTTGGCCCTCACATTTGAGTATGCGCCGGAACTACCAAACACTATCCATGCAGACGAAGGTAAGCTTCGGCAGATTTTGATTAACTTAGTCAGCAACGCCATTAAATTCACAGAGGTTGGTGCTGTTGTACTGCGGCTTCAAGGGATCCCCTTAGATGCCGATGGAGGCTCAATGGAGTCCGCGAACGGCATTGCCTATCGCCTCCTGTTTGAAGTTGAAGATACTGGGTACGGCATAGATCAGCATGAAATAGCGACCCTTTTTGACCCCTTTACCCAAACCGAAACGGGTCGGAATGCTCAGGAAGGCACCGGCCTCGGACTACCGATTAGCCATAAGTTTGCTCAGTTAATGGGGGGTGATCTCAGCATTGAAAGCCAGCGGGGCCACGGAACCTTAGTCAAATTAGAGATTCCAGTACAGACGATTGCTGCCATTGAGCAACCCGTTACCCCGTCACCACAAATCGTTGGCCTAGCCTCTCATCAACCTCAGTATCGAATCTTAGTGGTTGACGACACCTGGGACAGCCGCAACTTAATGGTGCAGTTGCTTGAAGGTGTTGGGTTTGAGGTTCATCAGGCAGAGAATGGTCAAGAGGCCATTGAGCAGTGGAACGTGTGGCACCCCCACCTGATCTGGATGGATCTACAAATGCCGGTGCTCAATGGCTATGAAGCGGTACAGCAGATTCGATTTGCCCAGGAAGAAGCTACGGCTCCGGTCATGATTGCGCTGACGGCCAATGCCTTTGAAGAGACGCGTACCCAAGCCCTTGCTATGGGCTGTGACGACTTTGTGAGAAAGCCCTTTCAAGTTGCTGATGTCTTTGAGGCCATGGCCCAGCATCTGGGTGTTCGCTATCTGTATCAGACTCCACCAGCTCCCACCGCGCCGCTAGATCGAGAGAAGCCTGCGTCTGCCGGCCTAACCGCAGAGCATCTATATGCTTTACCGATTCCCTGGATTGAGCAGTTTCATGAAGCAGCCCTTCGCCTTGACGAGGAGCAGATGCTCCAGCTCACCCGTCAGGTTGAAGATTCAACCCTGCAGGCAATGCTTAATACTCTGATTGGGACGTTCCAGTTTGATAAGCTAGCCCAGCTAACAGTGCAATCTAAAACTTGAATTTTTCCAACCCATAAGCCTGCAAAAATCACGCATCAGCATGACGAAAATTGCAGATATTTGGGCACCCTAGGCCAAGTAGGACAATTTTTGCAGGGTATGGAACTGATGAATAACGCTCAAACGTCCGAGGGTCATCCTGTGCTCAAGGCCGATGTGGCCGCCATAGAACAGTCATACGCTCAATCTGTCCCTTCGGCGGTTGCCCCTGGTCACGAAAATGCCGCCGTCGAGGAGACCTTAGAGCCAGACATCCAGGGAGAGACCCAGGGGCAAATTTTGATCGTTGACGATCGCCCCGATAATCTGCGATTGCTGCATGCCATGCTCACCCAGGCCGGTTACGATGTGCGGCGGGCTATTAACGGCGCTACCGCCCTGATGGGGGTTCGAGCGATTCTGCCCGATTTAATATTGCTCGATATCAATATGCCAGACATGGACGGCTATGAAGTCTGTCGGCGGCTGAAGCAAGATCCAGTCACGCGCGAAATTCCTGTTATTTTCCTCAGTGCGTTAGACGAAGGCTTAGACAAGGTGAAGGCTTTCTCTGCCGGGGGCGTGGATTATGTCACAAAGCCTTTTGAGGTGCTGGAGGTGCTGGCCAGAATTGAGAATCACCTCCAGCTTCGCAGGGCGATGGCAGAGGTAGAACGCCTCAATGCCAAGCTTGAAGAGCGGGTCATAGAGAGAACATCACAGCTCCAGGCCACCAAGTATGATCTTGAGCAGGAGGCCATCGAGCGCCGTAAAGCCCAGGACCGTCTGGCCCACATGGCTTGGCACGACCATCTCACGGATTTGCCGAACCGGGCTTGGTTTATGAAGGTGCTGCAGCAGTCTTTGCAGCGTGCTCAGCAGGATCTGAGCTATCGATTTGCGGTGCTGTTTCTAGATTGCGATCGCTTCAAAATCGTCAACGACTCCCTCGGACATTTAATCGGCGATCAGCTGCTGGTGCAGTTCGCTCAACGGCTGACAGCCTGTATTTCTGACACGACAACGTTGGCTCGATTTGGGGGCGATGAGTTCACCCTACTGCTCGAAAATACCGCTGATGCCGAGGATGCGATTGCCTCAGTCCAAACCCTGCTGGAGGCGCTCACTCAACCATTTGTAATTGATCAGCAGGAGCTATTTATTAGCGCCAGTGTGGGGATTGTCATGGGATCGAGTACCTACGAGGAGCCGGAAGCGCTGTTGCGGGATGCCGACATCGCGATGTATAAAGCCAAAACGCTTTGGCAGAAACGCTATCAAGTCTTTGACGCTGGGATGCGTCAACAGGTTCAATCACAGCTTCGTCTTGAAACCGACCTGCGGCGTGCCATTGAACGTCAAGAATTCTTGGTGCATTATCAGCCTATTATTTCTCTTAATACCTTTGACATCACTGGCTTTGAGGCGTTAGTGCGCTGGCAGCATCCAGAGCGGGGCATGATCGCTCCGGGGGAATTTATTCCCATTGCTGAAGAGACGAGTCTCGTGATCCCTATTGGATTGTGGGTGCTCCAAGAGTCTTGCCAGCAGCTTGTCGATTGGCACGGCCTCCATGGCCAGGACACTCCTTTGAAGATGAGTGTCAATCTATCTGTGAAGCAGTTTGCCCAGCCCGATTTAATTGAGCACATTGATCGGGTCTTAGAACAGATTCAACTGCCGAGCCATTTGCTCACTCTAGAAATTACAGAAAGTGCCTTAATGGATAACCCAGATGTTGCCAGTCAGGTGCTCAACGCTCTGCGCGATCGCAACATTCAGCTCGCCATTGACGACTTTGGCACCGGCTACTCTTCCCTGAGCTATCTGCATCGATTCCCGGTGGATATCTTGAAGGTGGACCGCTCTTTCATCAATCGGATTGATGACGAGGGCAACGGTTTACGCATCGTGGAAGCCACCATTGCCATGGCTCAAAGCTTGGGTATGAAGGTCGTGGCCGAAGGTGTTGAAACCCCAGAGCAGGCGATGCGTCTGCAGCAGATGGGCTGTGAGTATGCCCAGGGCTATCTATTCTCTAGACCGCTGCCATCAGGGGCGGCGGGGGAGCTGTTACTGGAGCCACCTGCTATTTTGACCACGTTACAGCGTTAAATATTTGTGTTAATACTTGCGGCGACGGTGTCGGAGTCGCCGTACGAGCCAATGTCCACCCCAGTAGCTCAACAGAGCCGCTATCGCCCCCATGACAAAGCAACCCGCAAAGAGGGTGACCAAAAACTCACCACTGAGGTGCAGGAGCTGTCTAAAATCTTGGACATCGCCCAGTTGCTCGACGCTCAGGTGGTGGGTCATTAAAACCCATTGTCCCACCTGAAAGTTAAAGGCAAACAGCGGGAGATAGGTAAAGGGATTGCTAAGCCAGGTGGCTGCCGCCGCTGCCATTTTATTGCCTCGCACGGCAATGGCTAGCAAGACCCCGACCAGAATCTGAAACCCCATAATCGGGAACATCCCGGCAAAAGCCCCCACGGCTAAACCACGGGCAATCGATTCTCTCGAACCCCGTAACCGCCCCAAACGAAGCGCGTAATATCGACACCGCCGTCGCATCGTCATGCTTTGCCGCCCAGACCGTTCTGTTGGGTAGGTCTGGCGGTAGCCTTGCGATGATTGCACTCTGACCCTATCGGTTTTGATCACGCCTTCGATCCTGTTTCAGATCCCCCCGGTGCTGAGACCGTTACGACTCAGTTGCTTTTTTCAACCGCCACCCCGGCTTCACGACTTGCTTGGCCCGAGCAATGACGAGGGCATCGCCCTCAACATCATTAGTGATGGTCGAACCTGCTGCCGTGGTCACGTCCGCTCCCAAGGTCAGCGGTGCTACTAGCACTGTGTTAGACCCCGTTTTGGTGCGATCGCCAATGTGAGTCTGGTGCTTTTGGACGCCATCGTAGTTGGCCGTAATGGTCCCCGCCCCAATATTAACCTGTTCCCCCAAAGTGGCATTCCCCAAATAGGAGAGATGAGCAATATTAGTCTGCTGACCGATTTGACTCTGCTTGAGTTCCACAAAATTGCCGATGCGACAGCGATCTCCCACCTGAGCCTGATGGCGGAGATGAGCATAGGGGCCAACCTGGGTGTGCGCTCCCACCTGACTATTGGTAATCACTGAATATAAAATCGTGGCGTTCGTGCCAATATGGCTGTCTTCAATCAGGCTACCTGGCCCCAATCGACAGCCTGCTTCAATAACCGTTTTACCCCGTAGGTGCGTATCCGGCTCGATGACCACATCGGCTTGCAGGGTGACCGTCTCATCAATGGTGACGCTGCCCGGATCGAGGAAGTTAACGCCTGCCGCCATCCAGTGATCTTTAACGCGATTTTGTAGAACTTGGTTGGCTGTGGCAAGCTGCTTGCGATCGTTGATGCCGAGAATCTCTTGCTCATCGTCAGCATCTACAACCATGACGGGCTTAAGGTAGTTGACGGCATCGGTGATGTAGTACTCTTGCTGGTCGTTATCTGCCGTCAGATTGGGCAGTACCTGCGCCAGCTCTGACCAGCGGAAGCAGTAAATCCCGGCATTGATGCGCTGGTTCTGGCGCTGTTCAGGGGTGCAGTCGCGATGCTCGATAATTTCTTGAAGTCGATAGTTCTGATCGCAAAACACACGGCCATAGCCGGTGGGATTGGCAAGCTGAGCCGTCAGAATTGTGGCCGCATTGCCATTATCTCGATGGGTTTGCAGCAACGCCTGGAGGGTCTGGGGGCGCAGGAGCGGTACATCGCCGTTGAGAACCAGTAAATCCCCCTCAAAGCCCTCTAAATGGGGCATCACCTGCTGGACCGCATGGCCGGTGCCGAGCTGCTCAATCTGTTCTACAAATTCTAAGGCAGGCCAATCTTGCAAATCGGTACGCACCTGATCGGCTTCGTACCCCACAATCACCATCGAACGGGATGGATTCAGTTCTGTGGCGCTCAAAAGAACGCGCTCAACGAGGGATCGCCCTCCTAGTTGATGTAATACCTTTGGCAAGCTCGATTTCATGCGAGTGCCTTTACCTGCCGCTAGAATCGCGACTGCAATCTTGCTCATGCTTTTGTTCCCTAACACCCCAGCATTGTAAAACAGCACGGGATTCACAACGCTCAAATACCCGTAAAACTCTGGGGAGAGCATTGGCAGGGCGATAAGTTTTGGTAGGATTGGCTTCTGAGCCTAGATGAGGCCGTCGGAGCTATCCACTCAGATTTATCACACCTTTTTGAACCTATGTTTCGTAAGATTTCTCTCGCTACCCTTGGACTGATTATCGGGGGAATCCTCGCTATTGTGGGTTTAGGCGGCTTTATTGTTCGCAACCCCACCCTTAATCTGGCTGGTTTTTTCTATGGCTTCCCTCTATTCTTGGGGGGACTAGCGCTCAAAATCACAGAACTGAAGCCCGTTCCCTATACTCAACCGACTTCTGATGAGGTTGTCGCTCTGCGCGAGCAGCAGGCCACTGATATCCAGAATCAGGTTCGCCTCGATGTGACTCGCTATCGCTACGGCATTGACGGGCATCTTGACGAGCAGCTAGGACGGATTGGACTCAACCCCTCTGGCAAAGACTGTCCCGCCTTGATCGGACTGCAAGAGAAGACAACGGAGGGAGCCTACACGCTCGTTTTAGAATTCAGCTCTCCTGATGTCCTGCTAGAGGCATGGCAGGCTAAAGAAGAAAAGATGACCACCTTCTTTGGCCCAGGAATTGAGGTTGCGCTCCAGCAGCCGCAGGCTGAGCAGATTGATTTGGCATTGATTGCCAAGCCAGTCGCTGAGCTACAGGAGACGGTCTGAATCAGATAGATATAGGGTAAAGCAATGGGCATCCTCCTCTGGCTACAGTTGGCAATTGCCGTTGTTCTGGTGATTGTATTTGGGGCAGGGTTGGCTAAGGGTGCCGATGTAATTGCCGAAAAATCAGGTCTGGGCCGCACCTGGGTGGGGGCTATTTTGCTGGCGGGGGTGACGTCACTGCCTGAATTAGCTACCGGCATGAGCGCCGTCACCTTTTTAGATGCACCAGACCTCGCTGCGGGGGGTATCTTTGGAAGCTGTCTGTTCAATTTGGTGATTCTTGCGGTGCTTGATTTTGTCTGTGGCCCTGACCCCCTATTTCAGCGCGCACAGATTAGTCATGGCTTGGCGGCTGGTCTGGGCTGTGTCCTCATTGGGATTGCTGCGGTGGGAATGACTGCAGGTGATCTGGGTCAGTCCTTTCAGGTGGGATGGATGAGTGTCTTCAGCCTCATTCTGCTAGTGGCTTATTTACTCAGTGGACGCATGATTGCCAACTGCGAGGTGGAGCGACGCACTGAAGTTCTGGCCCAAGAAGCAGAAATTTTTCAGTACCAGCACATGAAGCTTCGCCAAGCCTATGTTCGCTTTGTCGTCCTGTCTATTGGTATCGTGTTGACTGGGACTTGGCTAGCGTTGATTTGCGATCGCATCGCTGAGGTGACGGGCCTAGGTGAAAGCTTCATTGGCGCGTTACTGCTGGCAGCGACCACTTCACTGCCAGAGGTTGTCACCTCTATTTCAGCCGTTCGACTCAATGCGGTTGATCTAGCCGTTTCCAACGTCTTTGGATCTAATCTATTTAATCTAGGCATCTTTGGCCTCTTTGACCTGGCCTACTGGAAAGGCGATTTACTAACGGCTATTAGCCCTGTCCATCTGAATACCGCTCTGGTGGCGATGATTATGACCGCCGTTGCCATTGTCGGGTTGGTCTACCGAGCCGCCGTCAAAGAATCGCAGCAGTACGTCACCTGGGATGGAGTCACGCTCATTATTTTGTATGTGTTTGGGATGTACATGGTGTATAGCCATTCAGCAGGTGTATAGATGGCAGATCAGCCGTGCCACCCCTCCTAGTTGATGGCAATCTGAAGATCTCTGTAGTGCTAGTGTCTGCAGCGATTTTAGACTACTTAATTGGCGATCCTTGGGGGTGGCCCCACCCGGTGCAGGGAATGGGTTGGCTGATTCGACACTACGTCAGAGGGGCGCTCCAGTACTGCAGATCGCCCTGGCAAAAACGACTCGCGGGGGTGGGGCTAGGGATGGGACTCATTGCTGGGACAGGAGCACTGAGTTGGACTATCTTGACGTGGCTCTACTCCAGGTCTTGGGCGCTGGGCCTATTGTGTGAGGTGACACTACTCGCCAGTTGCTTTGCCGGTCGCAGCCTCCGGGATGCCGCCGCAGACGTGCTGAAGCCTTTAGCCAAGGATGATGTGGTGCAGGCCAGACTCAAGTTGAGAAACTACGTGGGCCGCGATACAGATCGACTCTCGTCGCCTGAACTGCTGCGGGCTATCTTAGAAACCGTGACGGAGAACGCCACTGATGGCGTCATGGCTCCCCTCTTTTACGCGCTATTGGGCAGCTTTATCCCAGGTGTAGGGCCGGTGCCGCTCGCGCTAGCCTATAAAGCAGCCAGTACCCTCGATTCTATGGTGGGCTATCAAGAGGCACCCTATACCGATCTGGGATGGTTTAGCGCCCGCTTTGAAGATCTCTTGACTTGGTTACCCTGCCGTTTAACGGTTTTGACCCTAGGCCTCCTTTCGGGCAAGCTCTTCACGGTTATACGTCTGTGTCGCCGTGATGCGACACACGATCCTAGCCCCAATGCGGGCTGGAGTGAATGTGCCTATGCTGCCGTATTAGGGGTGCAGGTGGGAGGGGCCAATTGGTATCGAGGGGTATTGAAGGAGAAACCCTTTCTTGGCGATCCTATTCTTCCGATCACACCTGAGCAAATCGATTTAGCGCTCCGCCTCACGCGCAATAGCTTTTTGCTGTGGTTGGCTCTAGCTTTACTATTGAAGTTAGAGGCATAGAGCCACGGCTCCTGTTCTATATGCGAGGTGGGCATGTCTACAAATGTCGTTGAAATTCTAAGTTCTGATGAGCTACGCCGGACGGTGAGACGGTTAGCCTCTGAGGTGGTGGAGCGCTCCGGTGACTTGTCCTCTGTTGTGCTGTTGGGCATTCATACACGGGGGGTGCCGCTGGCGGCTGAGATTGCCACTCAGATTAAGCAGCTAGAAGGAATCGAGGTGCCTGTCGGCAGTCTTGACATTACCTTTTATCGAGACGATCTTGACCAGATCACCGTTCGTACGCCAGCGAAAACTGAGCTGCCCACTGATTTATCGAACAAAGTGGTCGTTTTAGTGGATGACGTGATTTATAGTGGTCGAACTATTCGAGCCGCTCTGAATGCTCTGAATGACTATGGACGCCCACCAATGGTGCAGCTTTTAGTGCTCATCGATCGCGGTCACCGAGAGTTACCCATTCACCCTGATTTTGTCGGCAAGATGTTGCCCACGGCCCGTGAAGAAGATGTCAAGGTATCGTTTCAAGGGATTGATCAGCGTGATGGTGTTGAATTAATGACCCGCCCCAGTCCCTAAGATGAAGGGTTTCAGACTAAAAAGCAAAAAAGTTTTGTCCAAATGATCGATCTGCTAATCAAGATGGGCACTATGTGGACATAACACAGATTAAGAGCAGCTCAGTTGACCTCTAGAGCCTTACCTCCAGAGGTCAACTGAGTCAGAACAATCAGTGTTCCCCAAATAACCTTACCGCCCCTGGCTTTTGCTGGGGGTTTTTATTGGCTTAATCGTCGTAACCCGGCGTTAACCTGAGTACATCCACGGATTCACCACAAAATTTTATCCAAATGTTTGATCTGGATATGAAGTTGGGTATTATGTGGACATAACACAGATTAAGAGCAGCTCAGTTGCGCTCTAGAGCCTTACCTCCAGAGGGCAACTGAGTCAGAACAATCGGTGTTCCCCAAATAACCTTACCGCCCCTGGCTTTTGCTGGGGGTTTTTATTAGCTTAACGTTGCTTATTGAGACGCACCTGAGTACATTTACGGATTCTGGAAAAGACCTCTCGGTTTAGCCATTGTGCTTGACAATGGAGGTTGAAAGACTTGCGATCGCATCCATGAGACAGCAGCCCCTATCCCGTCCTGTCGGTGCCGCCATGCTTCCGAGCCTGCATTTATGCTCTTGTCGCTATTTCTTAAACTTGAATTAATGCGCTTTGAAAGTGGGTAACCTACGTTTGGCGCACTCGTTAAGTCGCCGATTGTAAACAGAGAACGACCCATGACGACTGCTAAAAAGCCTGCCCAGAGACTTGTCATCTTTTTATCTTTATTTGCCTTCACTGGCTCGATTGGCTACTCTGCCATGCAGATGATCGGTAGTATTCAAAAGACAGAGCAAGCGTCAGCAGCGGTCTCTGCAGACCTATCCTCCAAAGAAGCACAGCTTAAGTCATTGGAAGCGAGCTATGGGTTAGTTCTTAAGAGAGAACCTGATAATGAGACGGCTCTGAAGGGCTTAGCTGAAGTGCGGCTACAATTGGGAGCGGTAAAGGAGGCGGTGCCAGTCCTGGAAAAGCTAGTCAAAATAAATCCAGACAATAAGGGGTATCAAGTCTTACTTAAGACGACAAAACAGAACGAAAGTACCGCTCAAAAATGATCAACCAAGACCCTGGGGTATTCGGCCAGCTTTATGTGGTGGGAACCCCCATAGGCAATCTAGAAGATATCAGCTTTAGGACCGTGCGGATTTTGCAATCGGTGGATGCGATCGCATCTGAAGACACGCGCCACACGGGCAAACTGCTGCACCACTTCCAAATCAAAACGCCCCAGGTGAGCTACCACCAACACAACCACAAGCAGCGTGCGCCAGAACTGATTGACCGCCTCCAGCAGGGACAGTCTATCGCCGTCGTTAGCGATGCCGGTCTACCAGGAATTTCTGATCCGGGGTATGAGCTGGTGTTGGCCTGCGTAGAAGCCGACATCAATGTCGTCCCGATTCCTGGCCCTAGCGCTGCTTTGACGGCCCTAACCGCTTCAGGGTTGCCCAGCCACCGCTTTTGTTTTGAGGGGTTTTTGCCTGCCAAGGGAGCCGAACGACGGGCACAACTGGCCCAAATTGAGACCAAGACCAGCACCATTATTCTCTATGAATCTCCCCATCGACTGCGGCAAACGCTGCAGGACTTGAGTGAGGCTCTCGGAGGCGATCGCTCGATTGTGGTGGCGCGGGAATTGACCAAGCTCCATGAGACGTTTTGGCGGGGGGATATTGGAGATGCGATCGCTCTCTATCAAACCCAAGACCCACGGGGAGAATTTACGCTCATCATTGCCGGGAAGACAATTACACAGACGGTTCCCACCGATGCGGAGCTAACCCAACAATTAGCAAGCCTCATCAATCAGGGTATCTCTCCATCTCAAGCCAGCCGCCAGCTTGCCGAAACCCTGGGCGTCTCTCGACGACATCTATATCAGCTTTCGTTGGCATTAACGGCAACTGATTGACATGAAAAAATCACTGACTAGCATCAGTAAATTCTTGAGGCTGATTCTGCGACACAAGCCTGAAACTATTGGCCTCACCTTGGATGGTAATGGCTGGGTTGCGATCTCAGCACTTCTAGAAGCGGCGCACAAGCATCATTGTTCTATCTCTCGGCAAGAACTTGATGAGGTGGTGTTCACCAATGATAAACAGCGGTTTGCCTTCAGTTTTGATGGTCTCAAGATTCGAGCCAATCAAGGACATTCCATTGTCGTTGATGTTGAACTGAAGCCTGTACAACCGCCAGAACTTTTATTCCACGGTACAGTTGCACGGTTTCTAGATTCAATTCAAGCCGAGGGGCTTTGTAAAATGGAGCGTCAGCATGTTCATTTGTCCGCGACAACAGATACTGCAATTAGCGTGGGTTCTCGTCGAGGTCAACCGATTTTGCTCCAGATTGCTTCAGAAAAAATGCACAAAGATGGTTATCTGTTTTTCCAGTCTAGGAACGGAGTTTGGTTAACTGACAAGGTTCCCTGGCGCTATATTGAGAATTGAGATGCTGTGTAGAGGAGTAAATGAGTGATGCTCTATCAAGGAAGCTGTCACTGTGGGGCACTGCAGTTTGAAGTTGAGGCTGCAGAGGATCTTCTCCTCCAGGAATGCAATTGTTCGATGTGCAGCAAGGTGGGCTACCTCCATCTCATTGTTCCTAAAGCACAATTCAAGCTGCTTTCAGGGCAGGACAATATCACCACCTATGCCTTTAATACTGGGGTTGCCCAACATACCTTTTGCAAAACCTGTGGTGTGAAGCCCTTTTATACACCTCGCTCTAACCCCAGTGGTATTAGCGTTAACTATCGCTGTCTCAGCACCCAACCCCATAGCGTCAAAATTGAACCCTTTGACGGTCAAAACTGGGAAGCCAACGCAGAGCGTCTAGCCCACCTAAGTTAGTTGTGTCGCAAAGAATCAGCTTGGGTACAAGAATTCCCTATCGCTTTGAGAGGCTAAGCTGCCACTCCAACTATTTTGTTGATGAAAGAGATCCGTCCCATGACGTTCTAAGGACTTTGGCTATGACTGCAGTTTGGATAGTACTTGTAATTGCAGTCACGATACTGCTGCTCTGGTTATTTCTTCAGCCAAAACAAGGGAAAAGAGCTGCTAATGCTCCGAGTTCATCTAGGATAGATGCTCTGAAGAATACTATCTCAGTTTCTGAGACGAGTTCTGGAAGGTATCCATCACTCAATACAGAAGCTGAGATCCGCCATCTCTTAGCTTCAAATCAAAAAATTGCAGCAATCAAGCGAGTGCGCCAAGAGACAGGCTGGGGACTCAAGCAAGCTAAGGGCTATCTAGAATTTCTGTCACTTCCGAATTCGTCAAAGCGAGTTTCAGAGACAACGGCCTCCCTTCCAGATTTGTCAGTGTTAGAGCCTGAGCTGCGGCAGCTAATGGCTGATGGCAAGAAAATTGCTGCCATTAAACAACTTCGAGAACAAACGGGTTGGAGTCTCAAGAGATCTAAAGAATATGTGGAGTCTCTTCCACCAATATTCTGAAATATAAGCCCTGTGAAGACAGGACTACCACTTCGCCGGAACAGACAGCTCAGACACCCGCAAGTCCAGCGATAATTGCTTTGGCTCAGACTGTTGCTCACTAAAGTTCGATACGGTCAGCCCTAGCAGTCTCACGGGGTTGCCTTCCTCAAAATTGCTCATTAGCAACTCACGCCCCATACTCCTGATCAGCCGAAAGCTATTAATGCAATAGTCCAGAGTCCGTGCCCGTGTAATCTGCCGGTAGTCGGCAAACTTCACCTTCAGTGTCAGGGTATGGCCCCTACATCCAGATTCCTCCAAGCGCTGATGGAGTATCTGTGCGATCGCATCTAATGCCTCAATCATCTGCTGCTGATCGGTTAGATCTTCTAGGTAACTGCGCTCAGCTCCCACCGACTTACGAATCCGGTTGGGTTCGACGGGGCGGTCATCCTGCCCCCTGGCAATACCATAATAGTAGTGCCCGACCTTGCCAAAATGCTCCACTAAAAAAGTCTCAGAGCGTTCGAGCAAGTCAGCGCCAGAGTAAATGCCCATCTCGTGCATCTTTCGGGCCGTTACTTTGCCAATGCCGTGGAACTTCTCTATTGCTAGCTCTTGAACGAATTTAGCTGCGTCCTCCGGCAAAATCACTGATAAGCCATCAGGCTTGTTGAGTCCAGAGGCCATCTTTGCCAGGAATTTATTAACGGAGACCCCTGCCGAAGCTGTTAGTTGGGTTTTCTGATGGATCGCCTGTTTGATTTGTTGTGCGATCGCAGTGGCAGAGGGGATGCCTTGTTTGTTACTGGTGACATCAAGGTAGGCTTCGTCCAATGAGACTGGCTCTACCAAATCGGTATAGCTTTTGAAGATGGCTCGGATTTTTTGAGAGACCTCTCGATAGGCATCAAACCGAGGGCGGACAAAGATGAGTTCGGGACATCGTTGAGCAGCCGTGCGCGAGGGCATAGCGGAATGAATGCCGAATTTACGGGCCTCATAGCTGGCTGCAGCCACTGCACCCCGCTGCTCTGGTTTACCCCCAACCACCACGGGCTTTCCGCGCAGCTCTGGAAAATCTCGCTGCTCAACGGATGCAAAGAAAGCATCCTGATCGATGTGGAGAATCTTGCGAATCGCCATTTTCTTTAGTATGGTCGTACTAGAAACTAGTTGAAACTAACTGTATAAATCTAGCGGTTCAACTCTTGGGTCTGTTCGTGTAAGCTGCCGTCCTTATCTAATGGGCTATGGAGAAGTTTGAGAAAGTCGAGGTGGTGAGCCGGTTGCAGTGGAGGGTTTGGCTTGAATCGAACTATCAGCAGAGTGATAGTATCTGGCTAGTGACCTACAAAAAACATATAGCATCAATGAGCGCCTCTACAGTGGGCAATTCTTGGAGCGCCTCTGTTGTCAATAGAATCTCTAGCTGATCCTCTTGTTCATGTAGAACCACTGGATAGGATGGTTGAGGCTCATACAATTTCTCAAATTCATCCCGATGCAAAAACGTCATGGGGATTGAACTGGACTCTCGGAATACTTTCCATGCCGTTCTCTCACTGAGAACGCCGTGGGTGAGCATACATAGGCTACAGCTATAGGTCTCTGGTGCGACAACTTTATGGGCGATGTCAAACAACGTATTTAGTCCACCTGAGTCGGCATTGTAGACAAAAATTAGCTGTGTCATCGACGATAGCTCCTAAATGGTGTCGCACCCAAAGACCAACCCTTGAGCAAATAAGAGAAGAAACTTCTATCCCTTCGGTCGTGGGAACTTCGATGCGGGGGTAAAGTACTCAGCCGGAACATCTTTCAGCGCTTTGAGCATAAACTGACGCCAGATCGGTGCAGCAAAGGTACCGCCCGTGGCACTACCGCTCATCCGCGAATAGTCATCGTTGCCAATCCAGACTGCAGTGGCTAACTGAGGGACATAGCCCACAAACCAAACGTCACGCTCAGACGAGGTGGTTCCCGTCTTACCTGCCGCTTGACGACCAATGGATGCATTCTTACCCGTCCCCCCATTGATGACCCCCACCATCGTGCTGTTGAGTGATGCTGCGGCCCAAGGATCGAGAACGAGCTGTGGATCGGGGGTGTTATCTAGCATAAGGCGACCGCTGCTGTCGGTGACTTGAACAATGGCGGTGGTCGGTGACTGCCAACCATTATTGGCGAAGGTGGCGTAGGCAGAGGCCATCTCTAGTGGGGTTAGATCCACGGAACCCAGCGGCAAAGAGATCACGGGCGGGATCGGGCTTTTGATCCCCAAGACACGACACACGTCAATCACCCTTTCAATCCCCACTTTTTGCCCCAGACTAACGGCAGGAATATTACGGGACTGCGCGAGAGCCTGACGCAGCGACATTGACCCACTAAAGGTGCGATCGTAGTTTTGAGGCGTATATCCACCGGCTGTACCGTCATTATAGCGAACCGGCGAGTCACTGATAGTTGAGTCTGGGGTGTATTTCCCTGAGGCAAATGCCGTGTAGTACACAAAGGGTTTAAAGGAAGAGCCGGGCTGACGAATGGCTTGGGTGGCTCGGTTAAACTCACTCTTTTGACTATCGACACCACCGACCACGGCCTTGATGTAATGCGTGCGGGGATCAACCGCCACCAGCGCCATCTGATCTGCGGTATAGGAAACGCGGCGGTGACCATCGCGAACGACCTCTTCAGCCGCTTCTTGCATATCAAAATCAACGCTCGTTTGGATTCTCATGCCGCCGCGCACCAGTGCTTCTCGACCAAAGCGTCGCGTTAGCTCCTTAATCACGGTATTGGTGACGTAGGGTGATTTACTTTGCTGAAAAGAGGTCACTGATCCAAACGTCAAGGGTTGCTCGCTAGCGGATTGGGCCTCGGCAGGGGTGATCCACTTCAGCTCCACCATGCGATCAAGGACCAGCTTTTGGCGTTCTTTGGCGATTTTCTTGTCCAAAAACGGACTGTAGGCTGATGGAGCCTGGATAATACCAGCCATCATCGCAGACTCAGCGAGGGTCAGTTCAGCGGAAGACTTATTAAAGTAACTTTGAGCCGCAGTCTCGACCCCATAGGTGTTATGCCCCCAATACACTTGATTGAGGTACATCTCTAGAATTTCGTTTTTTGTGAACAGCTTTTCCATTCGCATGGCTAAGACTGCCTCAGCTAGCTTCCGCGAAAAGGCTCGTTCAGGAGACAGAAACAGATTTTTGACCAACTGCATGGTCAAAGTAGATGCACCCTGAACGGTCCGACCTTCTTGAAAGTTTGTCACTGAGGCCCGCAGAATACCAACGGGGTTAATACCTTGATGATCGTAGAAATTACTATCTTCAATCGCCATTACCGCCATTTTCAAATGGGGCGAGATTTTATCAAGGGGCATCACCTCACGGTTTTCTTCGGCGTGGAGGCTGGCGAGAACTTTACCCTTAATGTCATAGATATGGGTGGTTTCACTCGGAATATATCCCTTCACTGAGCGAACATCCGGTAAGTTGCGATAACTGAGCGCTAAACCCACTAGGCCACCGGCCAGTCCAGCACTGGCAAGCATCACGGTTGCGAGGATCGTGCCGCTGGTCACCTTGCTGACCCCCGCCACAAAACTGGGCTGTTGATCGGGGGCAGTGGACCCAGCTCGGCCAATGCGCTTAGATGACACGATGCCTAGCTCCCTGAATGAAAAAATGGATGGTGCCGCGACTGCTGCAATTGATTGCCCGCCGCCGCAAACTTTAAGATAGCTTAGCATTGCATCAACTAAACTAATTTGTGGTTCACCCGTCTTGAAGGAGTTTTAAAGACAACCATGAGCGCAGTTCTGCATCGCGGCGTTAGCGACATCTTCCCGAACAATTTAGAGTCAGACAACCCCAGCGAGAATTTAGCACTGAAGCTTAAACAAGCAGATCGCCCTCTGCGGGTCAAGTTTGGAATTGATCCCACGGGGGCTGATGTCCATCTGGGTCATAGTATTCCGATTCGTAAACTCCGTGCCTTTCAAGATTTAGGGCATACGGCAGTTCTGATCATGGGTGACTTTACCGCTCAAATTGGCGACCCTACCGGCAAGTCAGAGGTCCGTCAACAGCTTACAGAAGCAGATGTTCAGCACAACGTTGAAACGTACCTAGAGCAAATTCACCCCATTCTTGATTTTGAAACACCGGGCCGCTTAGAAATTCGCTACAACTCGGAATGGTTGACTCAGCTTGACTTATCTAAAGTACTGCAGCTTTTAACGACCATGACGGTGGGGCAGATGTTGGCAAAGGAGGGGTTCTCAGAGCGATATCAACAGGAAAGCCCGATCTACCTCCATGAATTTCTCTACCCACTGATGCAGGGCTACGACTCTGTGGCAGTGCAGGCCGATATTGAGTTGGGCGGTACCGATCAGAAGTTCAATATCGCGGTGGGCCGGGATCTACAGCGTCATTTTGGTCAGTCGCCACAGTTTGGGGTGCTCATGCCAATTTTGATCGGCACCGATGGTGCCCAGAAGATGTCAAAGTCGCTCAATAACTATGTGGGATTGTCTGAAGACCCGGTCAGTATGTACTCAAAACTCGAAAAAACGCCGGATACGCTCATTGAACAGTATGTTGAGCTACTGACAGATCAAGAGAACGATAACCTGCCTGACAATCCCCGCGATCGCCAAAAGAATTTAGCACTCGATATCGTCGGTCAATACCACGGTGCTGAGGTAGCACTGCAAACCCAGCAGGCACTTGCAGCGGTCGTCAAACAAGATATGTCTCAGGCTGACATTATTCCTGAGTTTTCACTGTCGACCATCGAATTCCCGGTCAAGCTCTTTTATTTGCTCAGTGCCTGTGGCCTCTGTGCCAGCAGTAGCGATGCTCGACGCCAGATTAAAGGTGGGGCAGTGCGCCTCAATGGTGAGAAAGTAGCCCAAGTCGATCAAGAGATTGCCACTACCGCTGAGCTAGAGGGGAAGGTGCTGCAAGTGGGCAAGAAAAAATTTATTCGTTTTGTCGGCTAAAGTGACCCCAGCGAGATATCTATTGCAATTCGTATAAAAATCTCAGTAATTATTCTGATGGATCATGCTTAGGTTTAGTCTATCCTGAAGGGTATAGAAAGCTTGCGTTCGGACATTGTGACGTTGCCTGTGGCGCGATCGCAAAGGGGAACAGGACAATCTGGGTGGGTTGATATCTCTGCCGCCATTGAGTCCAAACTTCATCTCATATCAAAGTGTATATGCCCTTACCTATTGGGGCATCCTTATAGAAAGATAAAGCTGTGGGTCTTGAGAAGGTAACGTAGAATGACAACAATCATGGTGGTCGATGACAGCCCAACGATGCGCGTCATGATAACTGACCTGCTCAAGCACTATAAGTTCAATGTTCTTGAAGCGGTGGATGGTGAGCAGGCCAAGACAATGCTGTCGGCGATGACCAGCTATCCTGATCTGCTGATTACCGACATTGTGATGCCCCACATGAATGGCTATGAGCTGTGCCGCTGGATTAAGGATGAGCTAAAATCTGCCGGTATTCCCGTGATTATGTGTTCCACTAAGGGTGAAGACTTTGATCGACACTGGGGCATGAGACAGGGCGGTGACGCCTATGTGACAAAGCCGTTTAATCCTAAAGAGATGATTGAAACGGTAAACAAACTCCTCAAAGCCCACAGTCCTGGCTAGGACATGGCCTTAGAAATTGAGCGCAAGTTTTTGGTCGCCAGCGATGCCTGGAGAGCAGGTAGCGAAGGCACCGTCTATCTTCAGGGATACATTGCCGCTACCCCCAAGGCAACCGTGCGCGTGCGCGTAGCAGGAGAGGTGGCATACCTGACGCTGAAGGGCAAGGTGGTAAATCTAACGCGAACAGAATTTGAATATCCGATCCCTGTTGCAGATGCTCAGCAGATGCTCAATCAGTGGTGTGCCCCGCTCATTGTCGAAAAGACTCGCTACAAGATTCCTATCGGGGATCTGATCTGGGAAGTCGATGAGTTCTCAGGACTCAATCGAGGGTTGATCATTGCTGAGGTTGAGCTATCCGATCCGACCCAAACCATTCATCGGCCTGACTGGGTGGGTGAAGAGGTGTCCCACGATGCCCGCTACTATAACTCCAGCTTAGCTCAAGCGCCTTACTCGACCTGGTGAGCGGCCTAGAGCGAGAGAGGCAGACGGTCTCTAGAGCGCATCTTGATCCGCCTCTCCGGTGCGAATACGAATCACCTTTTCAATGGGCGAGACAAAAATTTTTCCGTCGCCTATATTGCCAGATCGGGCTGCACCCATGATGCAGTTGACGGTGGTTTCTACTAGAGAGTCATTGACGACCACGTCGATGCGGCGTTTTTGTAAAAATTCAATGGTATATTCTGAACCGCGATAGCTTTGGGTTTGCCCCTTTTGCTGTCCAAAACCTCGCACCTCTGACACCGTGATCCCAACAATCCCAGAATTAACGAGGGAGCGTTTGATTTCCTCTAGTTTATGGGGACGAACAATGGCGGTCACTTTTTTCATCTGGTCATTCTCCGATGCCGTTGACCCAATCGTTTGGGAGGTGGGTTAGGGTGTGCCGCTATTCTACAGGAGTAAACGGCTCCGATGGGCCAGAAACTTTTGCTGTTCTATGATGGGGTGATTGCCACGGAGCCAATCATAAATTGTGTGATCCCCTTGCATACCCCTTAGAGCATTGACGATGAAGGCGACAATCCCCATCATTTTCTCTGAACAATTTTTAATGCATCAGACTGGGGTAGGGCATCCAGAGTGTCCTGAGCGGCTGACGGCAGTTCAGACTGCGCTCAATACCTCAAACCATGCAGAACACTTTGAGTGGCGAGTCCCCACCGCCACCCAGCAGCGAGATCCACTGGCCTGGATCGATAGACTTCATGACAAAGACTATGTGCAATCCGTGGCGCAGTTGGCCCAGCGCGGCGGTGGGTACCTCGATGGCGATACGGTGGTCTCGGCCCAAAGTTATGATGTCGCTCTATTGGCGGTTAATGCTTGGCTTGATGGTGTTGATCATGTCTTAGGGACAGATGCCCCGGCTTTCGTGTTGGCTCGTCCACCGGGGCACCATGCTTTGAGATCGCAAGGTATGGGCTTTTGTTTGTTTGCCAATGCTGCGATCGCGGCCCACTACGCCCTCGAACAGGGAGCGATCCGCATCGCCATCCTCGACTGGGATGTGCACCACGGCAACGGCACTCAAGCGCTGGTTGAAAGCCACCCGCAGATTGCCTACTGCTCACTCCATCAATCCCCCTGCTATCCCGGCACCGGAGCCGCCCACGAACGGGGCGATCACCACAATGTCTTGAATCTGCCGATGCAGGCAGGGAGTACGTTTGATGACTACCGACAGGCCTTTGAGCAGCGTGTCATGCCTTTTTTGACTCAATTCAAGCCTGATCTGTTGATCGTTAGTGCGGGGTATGATGCCCTCGCTGTCGATCCCCTCGCTGGCATCAATCTGCAGCCTGAGGACTACGGCGTCTTGACGGCTCAATGCCTATCGCTCACCCACCGCATCCTGTTTGGTTTAGAAGGAGGATATCACCTAGAAGCTTTAGGACAGGCGGTTCTAGCGACGGTGACGGCTTGTTTAGCGGCAATGGATAATGGGTAGTCAATCTCATTACCTATGACTCACCTAAACCCAGAAGGAATCACTCACAACCTCTTACTTAATGCGAACCAACCGGATCTCAGTGCGCTGATTTTCGGGGTCGCCTGGAGAGGTCTGAGGGCGAGGTTCACTAGCGCCTTTGCCCACCGCAATGATTCTCTGCTTCAACCCTTTCCCTTTTAGATACTGGGCAACCACGTTAGCGCGTTGCTGGCTGAGAAGTTGATTGATCTGGGCATCTCCGGTTTTGGAGGTATGCCCAATCACGCGAACCGCAACGGTGTCTGGGTTAAATTCGGCAATTTCTGAGGTGAGTCGATCAAGGGTTTGAGTGCCGCTGCTCACTAAGTTTGCCGATCCGGTGGAAAATTTGACCTCCCCCTGGACCTGCAAGTTACCAATGCTTTGAGCGGTTTCAATGCGGGCGGTGCTAACCTGCGGATCGCCTTGACCGGCGAGGGTGCCCTCTAGTTTTGCGGCCAATTTAGGATTATCGGCTTGAATCAGCTTAATCAGCGTTTGGGTATTCTGATCAGCCCGGTCTAATAGCTTCGCTGTATACAACTGCTCTGGATTATTGGGAACACGGTCCAGCCGTTTTGACTGAACCAGAACAGATGAGATGGCCTTAATGCGATCGGTGAGGGTTCCTTTTCTCATCCAGTTTGCTGATTCTGTGGCCGTAAAAAAATCAATGCCGCTCAACACAGTGGCGGCATCGTCAGGGGAAAGGTCTCCATCAGCAGCCACCTGAGCCTGAAGTTCTGCCGCTGACCGCATATTGGCATCAATCCGCCGATAGTACGTCTCTAAAAAGCCCTCAACTTGTTCCGGCTGAGCGTCAATCAGGCGATCTGAGGCGACCATAACATCCACAATAGATTGGGGGGTGTCGCGGCTAGACAACACAACCGTGTCGCCCCGCTTGCGGGCCTTAGAGACAAAGGGTTCCCACAGAATTGCGATCGCAACATTTTTCGACTCATCCTGCATCACAGCCCAAGCATCAGAAGAGTCAGCGACCTCAATAACATTAAAGTCAGAGAGATTAAACGCATCAAACTTTGTATCTAACACCAGCGCTAAATATTCACTGGGTGTATCTCCGGCATAGACAATGCTGAGCTTTTTCTCGTTGGAGCGATTGACGAGCTGCTGCAGATCTAACAGAGACTTAAGTTGTGGATATTTTTTACTGTTTAAGACTACGGCATCGGCTCCAATGGTGCGATCAATGAGACCGACAATCTTGCCTTGGGGCTTGTGCCGCAAAAATTGATCGAGGGTGGTGACCATCAAATCAGCCTTGCCGGTGCTGAGTTCCTTGGCCCGTGCGGCTTGGTTGAACTCGTCACGATAAGTCAGTTTTGTGCCCGATTCTTTGAGAGCCTCTTTAAAGGCATCATTACGAAAGGTGCTGTAACCGCTAAAGGTATCGCCGAGGACCGTTAACTGAGCCAACTCAACGGGCGAAGAAACGTCTCCAGTCGTGCGATCAAAATTTCCCAACAGAATCGGAATCACAAGCTGCCTTGCCAGGAAATACCCGCCCCCAATCAAGACACCATAAGCCAGCAAGACGCTCGCAACTGAACGGGGTGAAAATTGTTTACCTAGCTTCATTGCAATTATTTTTCCTGATAGTGGCTTGAATTGCAGGCAAATGCAGTCCAATGTAACAATTCCAGCTCCCTGAGATAATTAGTC
This sequence comes from Thermosynechococcaceae cyanobacterium, assembly GCA_050330855.1. Taxonomy (GTDB): domain Bacteria; phylum Cyanobacteriota; class Cyanobacteriia; order Thermosynechococcales; family Thermosynechococcaceae; genus RCC1774. The sequence continues at coordinate 70,053 of JBHJNL010000007.1, forward strand.
AGTGAACACAATTGAATACAACCCCTGCCATGCCCTTGGTCAGCGAAACGTCGATAGTTAGGATTTGAGTTCAGCAATGTCCTAATGCCCAGATCCTGATGGGGGAGGCGCTCACGTCATGATTGCCCATTCATTGCCGCCTAACCTTCCCTACCGCCAGTTGCCCAAAAGTAAATAGGTTCCCCAATAATGGGGGGCTGCATATCCTTCCTCAAGAATTAACGCAAGTTGGGCCTGGCGTAAAGCCTCTGCTTTTGAGGTTTGGGGCTGGGCTAGGGCTTGATAAAATCTTTCAGTGAGTTTTGTGCTTGCATCATCATTGGCTTGCCAGAGCGTTGACAACGTACTACGAGCACCAGCACGAACGGCAACGCCTGCCATTCCGAGCACTGCCCGTCTATCGCCCAGGGCGGTTTCGCAGGCGCTTAGAATGAGCAGCTCTAGAGAAGTGGTTTGGGTACTTAGGAACGACTGAATCAGTTGATCAAGATCGGTTGTGCTGATACGTTCTTGATAGGCAACCAGATAGGTTTCCTTAGGATCTGAGCTAAAGACACCATGGGTTTTCCAATGAATACCCGTTATTTTCCCACGCTGGAGTTGTTCCTGAATATTGGCCTTTGTGAAATCACGATTAATCAGAGGCAGTTGAGTTTGAAGACGTTTTGGGATGAGATCTAGTTCTTTCTGCACCTGATCGATCGCAGGAAAATTCACTCCGCCAATCACCTGTGGCAAACTGACCCCGCCTGCCAGAATCTTGAGCGGCGGCTGCGAAGGTGGGGTTTGAAATAAGCCTAAGCGGGGTGCAACAGCAATGCTATATCCTTTCTCGATCAGGTACTGCTGTCCGTCATAGAGCACACCCATAGGAATATTACGCAACACACCGTCTGACGCAAAGACGAGCGTCTTAATCTGAGACTGCTTCAGCTCTGCTTCGAGGGGTGCAATGAGCCATTGATGAAGCTGCTGTGCGGCCGTCAAGACTTCAGGGGTTTGGCTGGGTCTAGTCAGTGCTTGCCGGAGCTGGGCCACTGTCGATTCCACTTGAACCTGGTCAATGAGGGTCTCTGTATAGGCCAGGGGTTGACCTGGAATGTTGTAAATGAGGGCCACTCGATCGGGGAGCAGGATAGGGTAAACAATTGCCGTTGACGGCTCGATGGTCTCTGAACCTGGGGCCGCAAACGCCGAGAGATCACATCCTAAGAAATTCTCTAATTCTGAGAGCTGCAGGGCATCAATTTCTTGAATGGCTCGCTTTAGATCTTGAGGGTTAGGCGCTTTCTCTGGGCTGCTGGTCAACAGCAAGCCGACATATTGGCGATAAACCGGTTCGACAGCATCTCGAAAAGCAAGCTGTGTATTGGGATTCGTGCGGAGTAGATCGCGCCGCACCATTTCTAGGGACTGAGTCGCGGCCTGGTATGACAGCTTGGCAGCTTGGAGTTGACCTTGCGCCATCCGTAACCGTCCCAGTTGCCAGTGCCATCGATAGGCAATATCTGGGGCTTGGGCTGATTCTGACTGCATTAGGGCTTGATGCGTTAGAGATTGGGCCTTTGAAGTCTGTCCGGTGAGTTCATAGAGGTGTCCCAGCAAGCCACTGCTGTAGGACTGTGCAATCGGATCCTGGAGGGTTTGGGATTGTGCGATCGCAACGTTCAAAATAGGCTCTAGGCTAGCCAGTGCCGCCCCACCTTCAGGGCCACCGGCAAAAGAAGAGAGACGATAACCGCAGTCGGGTAATTTTTCAGTCTGGTAAAGGCAGATCATGCCCTGAACGGCATTTAAGCGCGCATCAATGGCAATCCGACTCAGCGGTAGGGGTGCCAGTTCTGCTTGGATACGAGGCCATAGCGCTTGTGCTTCACCGAAGCGACCCATTTGGGGTAACAGATGCATCAGGTTAAGTTGGGCATTGAGCTGATCTTGGCGTGAATCTGTCCCTTTCAAGACCTGTTGATATGACTGTACCGCCTGTGTTGCATAGGCTAGGGCTTTTTGATCTTGTCCAATACTGTTGGCCCGTTCACTCATTGCTCGCTCTACATTCCCGGTGGCAAGGATGGCCGCTGACTGAAGAGAGGGCTGGTCAGCGATGTCTCTACTTTGCTGAAGAACGTTCAATGCCTTCTCTAACTGTCCGACACCGAGCAGCGCATCACCGAGGTAGAGCAGCCCCGTGGCCTGCAGCTCTGAATTCTGAGATTGCTGAAGCTGTTGATAGACGGTCTGCAGTTGCTGAACAGCCTGAGTTTGCAGCCCCAAGGCTTGATGGGCTTTAGCTTGGTTGAGCTGAGCTAGAAGTTGGCCGGTGGGATCTTGAGCTTGACGGTATTGTTCTGCAGCGATCTGCCATGTTTTGAGCGCTGCCTCTATCTGGCCTTGGGACCAGAGGAGTTGCCCCTGAGTATTGTGAGCCTTTGCTAATACCTCTAGGTGATCTGCACTGGTTGGTAAGGGCTGGAGCAGTTTTAAGCTTTGGGTAATGGTATCGTTGGCGGCTTGGAACTGTCCGAGTTGCTGATGGGCTAAAGACAGATGGTTAAGGGTTAATGCATAAAGAATGGGGTTAGCACTGGGGGTAATGGTTTTGAGTGCGTTTTGCCAGGATGCGATCGCATCAACAAACCGTCCCTGTTCATACGCTGCAATCCCCTGATCAATCGCTCCTATAGAACTGGAAGCAGGGGACTGAGCCAATGGCGCAACCTGATCTTGCCAAGCTTGGGGTTCTGACGTTAAGGGTAATGCAGAACGATCCAAGCTGGATAGATTCTGCGTTGCCAGCGATTGTAGAGGAAGTTCCTTCGCGATGGGCAAAGATTGGGCTGAGGCTGTATCTACAAAGGTTGAGAGGAGCAATCCAAGCAATATGGCAACCGACGGCAACCGTTGTCTACGCTCTATTGGGATAAACACGCGACTGCAATTTTTCCTGAATCTTGGGTGCAATAATGACGGATGAGAACCCATTGGTTAATCCCTGATGGCCCGTCTAGAAGCGGCCCTGGCTTGGAGCTTGACTTGACAAAAGCTAGAGTTTTTCAAAACGGGCAGTTCACTGATAAGCATTACTTGTCCTGCTTTATTTTGCTGCCATCCTCGGGCTTCTTGAATATTACGGGTAGACGATTGGAACGTTTCAGATTGCCACTGCCGAGGCCAGCGTATATCCCCAATGATAGGATTGCTGCCACGTGATTCAAAGGGATCGGTGCGAATTCCTCCGCGACCACTATTGATAAACCGACTTGCCACCGAAGCACTGCCGGGTTGACAGCCCTGGGCTAGTTTAGGACTTGCCGTTGCCTCGGGTAAACTTAATAGTCCTTGATTCGGATCGACCGCCACCGTATTGATGTTCACAACACCCGCAATCCCCGATTCCGAGCTAGCTGTGATGTCACTTTCAGGGGTGGGGGCGTCCTGTTCTGCTAGGCCGAAAATTCCCTGGGTGGTGATGTCTACACGGCCCCCATTGCCTGCGATCGCATTGGCACTGATATCGCTATTTTCTGAAGGAACGGCCACAATTACGCCATTACCCGCATCAATCACAATATTTCCGCCCGAGGCTGTGCCCTGGGCATTGGTTGTAATTTGACTTTGCCGCCGCAGCGTCAGTTGTTCGGTCTGCAACCGAATATTACCCCGGTCTCCAGCAAAGGTCTCCGCCGAGAGTAGACTGGCATTATCTAGATTAATGGTTGCAGCCGTCACCTCTAGATTACCGGCAGCCCCCTCACCCGGCGGCAGCAAAAGGCTAGTGCTTGGGAAGTTGCTGGCGCTGATAACGGCTCCCTCTTGCAGGGTTAGCTGCTGTGCCCGCACAATAATATCGCCACCGTTCCCTGTGCCGACTACGGCGGTGGCGAAGAGACCGCTTCTACCTTCTGGTACGCCCCCAATTAAATTGATCTGCCGAGCATTGATATCCAGCACACCCGCTTGACCCGCTCCAAAGGTGGTCGTTCCAACTTGAGCGCCATCAGTGACCTGCAATTGGTCGGCAGTGAGAAAGATAGACCCACCGACACTATCAACGGTGTCGGCCAAGATCGCGCTGGGACCATTGGGTGTGCCTCCCGTCACCGTAAGTTGACCTGCTCGAATGCGGACTTCTCCGGCTGTACCCTGACTAAACGTGCTAGCGGTCACTCTTGCCCCATCACTGATTCGTATGCGATCAGCTGCCTCTAGTAAGACTGTGCCCCCTGAGCCAGTCGTGGAGCCAAACGCATTTTCTTCAACATTTGCGAAGATACCGCTGGGACTGTTGCCGCGAGAGATCCCTTGAAGTTCAATCTCTTGAGCTGTAACGGCAATGTTCCCGGCGCTGCCTGATCCCAATGTGATGGCTGAAATTTGTGCCCCCTCTTGAATGCTGAGGCGATCGCTCTTAATAGAGATATCCCCGCCCTGTCCTGTAGCACCTGCTTCAACATTGGCTAGCAAACTGCTAGGAAAGACGCCAAAAGCTGCACCATCCAACAGCACATCTTGAGCTGTAATGTTGAGGCTGCCTGCATCTCCATCCCCAAAGGTGCTAACAAAAATTTGTGCCCCATCAAATACCCCTAAACGGTCAGTCACCAGTGAGATATTACCGCCTGAGCCTGTCGCCCCCGCCGCAACAGGGGTAAATAAACCGCTAGGTCCAAAGTCTGACCCGCCTGCAACTTCAATCAATCCTGCCTGAACTTCTATATTCCCAGAGGCTCCTGGCCCAAAGGTACCGCTTGAAATCTGTCCCCCGTCACGAACCAATAGATAGGGCGTCTGAATCCGCAAGGTACCCCCTTGGCCTGAAGCTGTGGAACCGACATACGTTGAGAGCACACTGGCAAAGGGGGTACTCATTGAAGTCCCGGCGACCTCTAACCCTTCAGTAGCTCGAATCGTTAGCTGTCCTCCACCAGACGTTCCTAACGCATTGGCTAGTAGGGCAGAGCCGTCGCTAACAGACACAAATTGCCCCTGAACTTGAATTTCACCGCCGCTGCCGCTGATATCGACAGATGCTGCTTCACCGATTTCAATGGTGTCAAATGCCTCGATTTGAGTATGGTCAAACTGCCAACCTAGATTGTCTGGGTTGAGGGTGACGATGCCAGAATTGGCAACACTGCCCAGAGCAACTCGCCCATTCGGTGCTGTGAGATTTCCCCCGGCAAGGGTGACTTTGCCGCCCAGGAGTCCCAATGTTTTTCCTGTCAGGACCGCTAGACCTTGAGGGCGATTCGTACGCACAATTTCAAAGGTAATCGGATCAAATTCCAACTGATTGCCAGGGCCGCTGAGCGCAATAGGTCCAGGACTCTGACCATACTGTAGGCCAATAGGCGCTGACACCGTTAGAAGAGACGGGGCTTCTGGATTCACTGCACTGAAGGTTTGATTCCCATCAAAGAGAAAACGGTCAGCGGTAGCCGCAACAAATGACCCCCCGATTTGAAGACGAGCCTGATCGCCAAATTGGATGCCATTAGGGTTGAGCAAGAATAAATTGGCTTGCCCATTAGCCCGAAGCGTCCCCTGAATATCTGAGGCTAGAGCACCCGTTACTCGGACAATAACGTTGCTGATATCTACGCCATTTTGGAAGTGGACAATCGTTTGGGGATTGGGAACAGAAAACTGACTAAAGCTGTGGAACAAATTTTGATTAACTTGAGTCCCTGTCCGAATCTGAAGCTGCTGACTATTGGGGGCTGCAACTACTTGCGAACGAGTGGGCAGCGTCTGATCTGGAACGATCGATGCAGGTACGGATTGAGCGGCAACTCTAGCCGGGACAGAAAGGTAAAGTCCTAGAATGAGAACTCTGAGGCTGTACATCTTTGACCCATATGCACCCATCTGGATTCGTCTAACAATACCGTTTTTGATGAAGGGAACTCCCAGACCCCACCGTGATGGGCATGTTGTCCAATCGCTAAAGGTCGTCGTAACCTGCTTTGGATGACTCATCTGATATGACCTGCGTTTGAACGTGGCTCACTGCACTCATAGAAGCGCTGCTGTGATTTGATCGGTCGTCGATAATAACAAGGGGTCAGAGACCAGAACATCAGGCAATGAAGACTGTAAACTCTCTGCTGAGTCTTGGGTCTGAACATCAGAAAGTCCCACACTTACAGTTGAGGTCTCAATAGGCACTGGATTACTAATATTACGGGCTGAGGCGATTGGATAATTAGGCAAACTTTTTACCTCTGGCAGTTCTGGCACCTCTGCCCCGCTGCTTGCCGGATAAAACAGACCATCACCCGCAGGTTGCTCCTGACTCTCAGAAGGTGGAAAACTATTTTCATCGAGGGTTGCAAATAAGCTTTGCTGCTCAAATAAGTTAAGAATCTCCTGTCGATACCAGCCCCAGCCGCTAGACGCTGTGCTTCTCCCCCACTCATAGACCTCGCTTTCTTTAATAAACTGGACAATGTCTTCTATCCGGCTTTCAGCCAGTTGCTGAGCTGCTGACTCTGCGTTTTCGCCAAGCCACTGGGATGAAACACCAAGCTGATCTGCCAGCTTGACCTCAGCGGCTGCCTTCAATGCGCCAAAATTAATCTCTAAAGGATGCTCAGCAACGTCCCAGCCAATGGCGTCGAAGGCCGCTAAGTCAATGGAGGAAATATTGCGTCGCTGATTCGCAGCTAGGGCTGGATCTAAAATTCCAAGGGGGGTTTCGTTGCTGTGTTGCCAGTGACTCGCTTGGTATCCATCACCACCCAAATTAGTTGCTTTCCCAGAGGAAAAATTGGCAATGGCCGTTTGGCCACCGTCAACAGAAAAGTAAGCGTCGCCGCCGATGGAATGATCTTGCTTGCCCTGCGCCGCACTCTCATTAGAATATCGAAACAGATCCAGGGGATGGGCAAACTTCATTGCCTCATCCTTGAAGAGATTATCAATACTTTTTTCTTTGCCTTTTCGCCTTTCCTTTTCGATTTTCTGCTGCCCTTCTAAGACAGTATTAAGCCAGCCCGGATCATCAACGCCACTCACAAAGCCAAGAACGTGACCGATCTCGTGAAGCGCAACGCTCAAAAAATCTAAACTATTTGTGCCGGCAGCGGCATCACGAGCAACGTTATAGTCCCACTGGGCAACAGGGGTTTGCGACAGATCGCTAAATAAAATATACCCATCTAGCTTGCTGGGATCACCCTCAATCAACCCTAGAGCTTTGGAGTTGGCGGTTGTCGCATTCAGCTGCTTTGTCTTTTTTAAATCGGTGTCACCATTTGCCACCACAGAAAACTCTTTCTGTGTCGATAGATGCTCTGCTGCAGTGGTATCTAATGCCGAAGTTACATCTTTCTTAAGAGCCTCAGATATATCTTCATACTTTTGTTTGGCCTCAATCGCAGGAAGTGCCCCACCGATGACATTGCTAGGAAGTTGATTGGTCCCTTCAATGTGAATATTGACTTCAGTATTGTCCTGAAGGTAGCTAGACCAGATTTGACCCGCGACTTCGAACCCGATCATCTGCTCTAAAGATGTGCCAGGTTCATAACTGAAGTTAAACTCTGCCATTCTCGACTCCTTACAATTTATCTGGTACAGATGACTTGTACCTCCCCCCAATCTTGCCTTTTCTAAGGACAAAGATACAAAACCTAGCCTTCACGGTGAAGGTTGTCAAACCTCCGCCTCAAGAAGCTATGGACAAGCAGACCCCGGCAATAACTGAATTCAGTCGTCTAGCGTGGCTGACGACCCACGGCAAAAGTGTATGCCGTATGGTACTAAATTTTTTTGATAAATCAAAATGGCTGGAGTTTCTATGAACCGCTACCCCGCGTCACGAATCCAAGCAGACCTTTGATTAAAAATGAGTCACTCGTACAGAAGCCATATTATTCTAAAGAAGTAAAATAGGCAAAACCTAGGAAATCAAAGTTTGGACTGTGGAGGCTGCAGCATGTCAGCTTCACAATGATTGTTGTCTATTGGCTGCGATCAGTTCTGCACCTGCGGAGTGAAGGTTGTTGCTTGAGGTAGATTCTCTAGACCTGCCGATTTCAAGAGGGATAGCCAGCGATCGCGCACCTCTACATTACCCGGCTCAGACTGAAGCGTTTGGGACAGATCGGCCAGCGCGTCGTACCACAGCAGTGCATTGCTAGCGGCGGCAACTCTCGTCACCCAACCATTCACGTTGAGACGCTCAGTGACACGTCCTGGCTGACAGTCAAGATCAAAATGCCAGTGATAGGATTTGTCCTGCTCTAGGGCCATTTGTGGCGTCTGAGGAAGCTGGATTTTGACAATCCCTGGGGCGGTTAGCGGTACGGTGGTTTGGTAAAGGCGCTGTTTTGAATCAGCCGACAGAATTGAAAACGTTGCAGTCTGAATATCTTGGGGTTGATCAGGAACGTAGATCAGAAAGGTGGGATGGGGCGTGGCCGTAAGAACAGGATTTTGGGTGGGAATAAGCGCCGTCAGCGGATACTGAGTTGCCCCACAGGATTGAGCACTAGGGTCTAGCCCTCCTCCTGGCTTGGAATTGTTAGGGGGCAAACGGCGTGGGGGGGCTGGACGCTTGGCGTTGAGGTTCGGCTGGGGAGTCTGAGCCTGGGTAGGCCATCCGGGTAGTAGAGATAGACCAAAGGCTAAACCGATTATGAAACGTTGCATAGGACAGGGAAAGCAAAGAACAAAGGCTGATTCAAGGGGAAGGAGGAAATTAATTCACGCTGGACGGCAATGATGTTGCGGCTCTCTGATACTGGTATAGCATTCGATAGCTAAACAGTAAGGTCATGGCTCCGGCTGATGCCCACAACGCCAGCAGGGCAGGGACCAGCGGCAACCATCCGCCCTGCGTGATACCCACGAAGCAAATGAGATAGAGGCCAGAGGAGGCAAGCCCTGCGGAGAGCGCGATCCACAGTAAGGGACGCACTGAAAGCTGGGATGTGCGTGCTAACGGCCAAGTCATCAAACTGCCCATACCAGACCACAGACCGATCCAGAGCCAGTCTCCCCACTGCCAGCTTTTCCACTGGGGAAGGGTCCAAACCAAGGGACGCTGATCTAATACGGCGCTGATCAGTTGGCTGGTCATATGGGCATGAATCCAAACGCCCGCCATTGGACCGTAGGGGGTTTCAAAGTAGTCACGGGCAATGGGGGCGCTGTAGCCAATAAGAATGATGCGATCTCGAATCAGTTTTGGATCAATTTGCCCATCCAGAACCTGCTGAAGTGACACTTTTTGACCGGGCTGTTGCGATCGGTAATGAATCATCAGTTGGCTACTTTGACCGTCAAGATGCTGATACCCTCCGAACCGAGACGGTAACTCAGATAGCTCCACCGGGCCGAATTGCCACTGCTGCTGTTCTGTGACCTCTAGTGGCTTAATCCCCGCATGGTCTAGGAATTGATAGGCGGTCTGAAAACTCAAGCTATAGGGGGTCTGACAACTGGAGGGTGTCGAGGAAAGACTGGGTTCGTAAGAGAGTAGCTGGCGGCGAACCATCAATTGTGATCCGACCGGAACAGTACTAGATGCAAAATCACCCCGCAGGCCATTGGCTGGCCGAGAGCCGTCCACTAATAAATCACTAAACCCCATCTGGTTGATCTGCTTATCTCCAGAGATATTGGCGGGTTGAGCATGATGCTGATCACCGGAACTGTAAGAACACACAAGGAACAAGTTCTCTGCCTGACTGAAGTGCTTCATCAGGCCGCTATCCGCAGCGCCCTTGGCACGGTGGAGATCTAATCCAATGGCGTTCGGTTTAAGGGGCAGCAGTTTGTCGAGTAAGTCTGTCAATACGCGATCAGGCAAGGGGTAGCCATGGGTATTCGTCTCATCTTGACCAATCTCTACAACGAGAATTCGAGCATCTGGCGGTTCTGCAGTCCGTTGACGCAAGAGAGTGTCGTAAGCGTTCAGCTCAAGGGACTCAAAGAGGCCCACCCCTCTTCCGACAATGATGGCAGCGGTAATGCAGAGACTGACGGTAAGGAGCTTAGTCCACGACAATGCCTGAGCGGCCTTAGAGAGCGAATTATTTTGAGGCTGGAGGTCAGACCAACGTAGGGGCCGCACGGTTGGATTCTGCCAAATAACGGGCATCCAACTGGCGCAGGGAAAATCAGTTTCTAGACCTTCGAGGCGTTCCCTTGCCACCCTGACGGCCAAGTGACAGGGTTTGTTTTGGGCAAAGGCTTGCAAAAAATATTGAACGAAGGTGTGAGCGACCCGATCTGCAACAGCCTCTCGCATCACAATGGTATAGGGCATGGATAGCTCTGCAAGTTGATGGGCCAAATCAAGGCCATCACAGGAATTAAAGATGGCAATTTGTAGCCCATTGGCGATCGCTTTCCCTAATCCATGTTTCAGCTCCGTCAAGGAGAGCGATAAATCAGCGCTGACCCTCAGATAACCCACCTGATCCTGGGTTTGGCTATGACCGGCAAAAAATAAAATGTCCCAGCCTTGTTCATCCCAGAGGCACTCGTTGAGCTGGTGTCGTTGGGGTTCTTCTAAAACCACTAGCTCGGTATTAGGAAGTGTAGCCAGGGCTTCGGAATCGATGGTGGTGTTGAGTCCTTGGCGATCACCTAAAATAGCTAAAATCCGCACCTGGGATCGAGTTTGAGGTACTTTAGAAAGTCTTTGCCAATTGGATACCCCTAACGCTAGCTCAATGTTGGGATAGTCCGCAAAAAAATTCCAGAGGTGCCAGGGTTGCGATCGCAACTCCCTCTGATTTGCTGACAGCACAAACTGCACCTGATCATGGGGCGAAAGTGCGCGTCGGAGAGCCTGCTCAAGGGGGCGAAACGCATCAGCAGCTAACCATGCATTGAGTTGAATCTTTAGATTTTGACAGGCGGCTTTTAGATCAGCTTCTGAATAGCGGACTCCGGGCTGCGGATCAACCCAAATTCGCATGAGTTGGTTCTGGTGACGGGCTTGGTATTGACCTTTCCACTGGGCGTAGGCAACAGCCAGAGCAGGTGCGGGTGGCAAACTCCCCGTACACTGCATTTCGCTCACTCCCTGGGCATTGTGCAGCTTAACGGTTACCGTGGTACATCCTGACGGCAAATCCCCGTTGCCCAGATCGAGGGTAATTGTTTGCATGTCCCTCCTCCGTTCAAATGACAAAGGCTTCAACGTGACTTGTCTGCTTCAAAGACACTTGAATCTTGAACTGTTCCTTGAGATTGCCCCAAAAATAAGGAAGCTGGATAAAACTATCCTGAGCTTTTGACACAATGGTGGCTAACACCTGATCGGCTGGATTGAGTAAATTGAGCGCCACCCCCGCAGGCAGTGCAGGATCAGAGGTTGGCTGCACTTGGACCGACATTTTATAGATCGAATTCATGTCTTGCTCAATCGCAATGAGCATGATCATCGACCTATTTCCGATTAAAATTTGCTTACATCGCTTCAAAATGGTCTGATCTCTGAGATGCAAAACGCTGCGTAATTTTAGAGCCGTTGGATTAGAACGGTGATCAAACAGAGCGTCAATGGGCTGCCATGTCGGACCAAAATTATTGTCAAACCATTGACTTAAAGTGGTGGGTTGGCTGGATAGCTGAGAGAGGTAAAGTCCCCCCTGGGGCGAAACGGAGTGTTGGGGTTGACTGGCTTCAGGATTACTGACCTGGGTGAACAGTTGTCGCCTCACATAGGACGAAATCATGGGTGCCAAGCAAAATAGAGATTTTCCCTTGGTCTGTTGAACCTGCAACAGTGCGCGTCGCCGCAGCGAATCTAGTGCCTCTAGAAGCTGTGCAGGTTGCATCATTAGCTCAAAATCTGAAACCGAAATCGGTCGCTCCTGAGTTGCAAGGTCATAGACTACTTCTTTCTCTAGAACTGATATCCGTTCAATTGATGGGCGCAGACACTGCTCAAGCTCTTCAAACATGAAAGACTGCTGAGTCAAGAACTCCTTCACATTGCCCCCGAACAGATCTCGGATCAGCTTCGCCGTAATCTTTAAAGCGGCCGGATGGCCCTGAAAAATTTCCGTGAGTTTTTCCCAGTCTTTAACCTTTTTAAGCTGCATTGCTTCAGAAAGAGCGCAACTAGCCTCCTGCAATAAACCCGAGAGCTGCAATGACTGTACGCCCTGCCCCTGTGTCACTTCACGGACCGGATCAAGTCCAGCAATCACGATGCAACCTTGATGACTCACTTGAGCAAAATATTCAAAAAACGCACCATAGTTTTCATAACGCTCTCGATAATGACCCGAAAGTTGCCCAGCTTCGAGAATGCTCTCAACGTCATCTAAGATCAGCAAACACGACTGCTGGTTCATTGCCGAGATGACTGCGGTCCATTGCTGGGTCTCTTCTGGCACTGTCTCCGTAGGAACCACCAAACTACTCAGAAGCTCAGATAAAGAAGGAGCTTGACAGAGCGATCGCCACAGGACAACATCGAAACGGTCCTGGCACTGCCGCATCACCTGCTTCAGCAGTGCCGTTTTACCCATGCCGCTGAGTCCCCAGATACCGCAGAGACGGGCTTGCTCTTCCACAATCCAATGGTGCAGCGTTGCTAACTCTGAGTGCCGACCGTGAAAAAACGACGATAGTGGTATCTCGCAGACATCAGATGATACTAGCTTTAACGGCCATAGAGCTTGAGACGACTCTTCAAAAATCACTGAGGCATTGGACGCACCTTCCACTTCTGATTCGGCCTTTACATTAGGCTCTAAATCTGTGGGGGAAATATCTGAAGAGAGACTCAGCCGTTCAAGGATCGACCGAATATTAGTTTTATAAACCGGTTCGCCTAAAGCCTGAGAAAGACGCTTCCAAAATTTTGGGGCAGCATCTCGCATCAAATAGTTAGTACTATATTCCGAGGCTTCTGACATTTGCTCATAGGTAAACCCCTGCAGGGTTCCTCGCAGAATTATGATCTCTGACACCCGTAGATGTTTACCACCTAATTCAAAAAGAATGGTGTCTACAAGAGCAACTGCAGTTTCTAAGTTCACTATTGATGCTCCGAGAACATTAAAACTAATATTTAGCAACCCATCCTTGGTGGTTACTGGCGAGAACGGTGTATCTCTTCAGTCTCGTGAAAAGACTTGAAAGTTTTATCTTCTGTCTTTATAAGAAAAAGACTAGCCCTCAGCGTCTCCCAACGTAAAGCCAGAAGGATAGTTGACAGGGCAAAACTTAAGCCGCCGATGCAATAAAGCCAAAGGTTCTAATGAATCCCCATCTCATACTAAATGTATTAGGTGGAATTCGTCAAAGCCTTAGAATGCTGAAAGGCAGTTGTGCAAATACTCTAGGCAGCCAGAGCAACCATGAATCCTAAGCATCACTAACCCTTAGGCCATTGCGAGCAGCAATACAAAGCCTAGCGAGGCTGTATCGCCAGAAATAGTCTTGCCAGACATGAAACCGTTCAGAATTTATTGTGATCTTTACGCATCTAATTTTCTTTTTGAAAATTTTTTCCACTGACTCGGCGGCGGAGATAAAAACTCATGTAATCCTGGATCCCCATCTTCTGCAGATGTCACGACAATGTCAAAGGAGAGGGAGATTCTCATTGCCCCGGTTTCATTTTCTTCTACGCTATGGCGTTGTTTAGAAGGGAAGATCAATACACGTCCCTCTGTAGGGGCATAGTATCCTTCTTCATAATTAAACGGATTTCGTTTTTTAATCGCGTTGGTGTGACTGTCTCCAATGCCTGCAACCAGCTCATTAAAGCTTGCATCATTGTGAAGGGTAAAGGCACCGGATTTAGTGGTGCCATTTTCTGGTACAGAGACATAGTAAACAGCACTTACATGGGCATTCTCATGGGCATGGGGAGGGACGCCCTGATCTTCCCGAGAGACAACAGGCCAAGCCCGCTGAATATATAGATCTATTTTGCTCAGATCAATGCCTAGCTCTTCAAGATACCGGAGAACGTGAGTTTCAATCTGCTCGACAATCCAGACGAAGTGAGGATCCTCATGGATTCGTCCAACACCATGAAAGTCACCGGTCCAGGCAATTTCAGAATCGATCCGTCTTTCATGACCATTCTGTTCAAGCTCTAAAATAGCAGAAATCAAAGATTCTTTTTGTGCTGCCGCACCATCAATATCTGCATAATAAATAGCGAGGGGAAACCAGGGTTCAATGGGCATTGTTTGCGATCTTAGTAGACGTCTATTGAGTCAGGATTGAGATAAAGACAATGGGGATTGATTCCCCTCTTTGCTAAAGCGTCAAGCATAGCATCGAATCTATCTGAACAACCTAGCTTCTTTTGCTGCCAAGTTTCAATGAGAATTTTAGCAATAGCACCAGAATAATGCTGGCCGATATTCTCTTGCTCAAACTTTGGAACGACAGGCTTCTCTGCCAAGCCCCACCCGGAGGCCAGAGGTTTACAGAAGAAAAGCATGCCTTCTTTAAAATAAGCCTGACTCTGTTGGTAAATAGACTGTATGAGGGGGTTCACTTGCTCAAAATCACACTTTTGAAAATCTAGCACAGCAGCATCAGGGCTATCGAATGCCATCTCAGAATAAGCAATACTAAAATCAAAAGGAACTCTAATTGAGTTGAGTTTTTGAGTTAACTGCTTTAGCAAGATCACGGCCCCCTCCGCACTGACGTTAAAATATAGCTGGGTTGTCACAGTGTTTCGAGAAGAGCCAGCAACAGTAGCTGAGCCAGCATCTCCCACAGCAATATATTTCCCATGCTCTACCAAGTTAGAGGGCATTTTAATCGCCACTTTTGCACCTAACGGTAGTGCTGCTAGAGATTCTAAAAGATGCTTTTGAGGATCAATGTGTAATGTCAAGCCATTCTTTATGACCTGCCAATCGTTATCATTTTGTGCTGTCACAGACCAATCATAATCGCTATAGCCCTGACCATAATTATTTTGAGTAAGCTGCTGATAGAATTTCGTCCGAGACCATTTTTTGACGTAGTTAGTGGCTGGTTCACGATCGCCTTCATCCTCTAACCCTGCATCATCAATTTCTTTTGAGTCAGAGTTTATCTCTGCTCCAAATTCAGTGCAAAAAATATGATATATATACCCCTGCAGCTTAGCTGCTAGATATTGATTGCGGTGTAGCAAGGTACCTTTATTCAAATATGCTTGCAGATTAGACGCAACTTCTAAGGGTTCATAGTTTTTATAGCCGATAGTAAGAGAAGGAGAAATCTTGATATTCTCGACAAGATCTTGTAATATCTGCTTGCAGCGAGAGCCACATATTTCTAAAGACTCTTTTTTGATCGAGCTAAATACTGAATTCATATCTTTGCAGCTACTTTTGAGCTAGCGATAGGTTTTGATTGCAGAAAGTTGGTGCATTCAGCTACAGCATTACCAAAAAGATTTTCGACAGCCTGTTCTGGAGCGCAAATTAGATTCTTGGCAACCTGCAACTTACATATATCCTCGTTGCCAAAATAATAGTGATATTCAACGTAATAACTTAATCGACTAATAATGCCAATACCCGCAAACTGAACAACTCTATTGACGAAATCACTTCTGTGCTGCAGTAGTTCAGGAAAAGCTTTTAGGTATCCTAGTAAAAGTGCTTCAAGACTGGGTGTAATTGCTTCTAGGGGACAAGTTGCTAAACTGAGAATAGTCTTAAGATCAAGACTGGGATCTGCCACTAGGCTAGTGAGCCATTCAGATAAGTACTGAGAGACAAGCATCCCTAAATCCTCAGCAGGATCTGCCCAAAAGTTAAATTCCCAGTCAATTATTTTTATCTGCTCTGGCCTAATATCAATAGCGTCTAAACTGAGGTCAATCTGAGAATCGACAATAAAATTATCGAGAGTGAGGTCTTTATGCGTGAGGCAACTTGGCTGCAGATGTTCATATAACTCGACGATGGTATCATTAAGACTAGGGAAGCGCTGATACAGCTTATAAAAATCTAAGCCATCAGGGCAGCTTTCACTAAAAATACTCGGACTCAGGTTGTTCAATCGCTCAATAAATCTCGGTAGTTCTTTAGCACGCGCTAGGTTACAGTGTCGGCCTAAAAAATCTCGATACTTCTGATTCTGGTAGGTTGCACGATGAATTTTAGCTAAATTAACACCAATGGTATCTGCGATCTTAGGATGATAACTTTGATGAGACTCATAATAATCATCAAGAGCCATATATTGATCATAGAAAACGGAGACAATAGTAGAGTTCTCTCGATCAAAAGATACGACTTCAGACATAAGAGGTTGAATAGTTCTTAAATCACCAAAGTGATTGAGCAAGTCTTGAACAATCCATTCACTAAAGAGATTCCCTGATGTTTTACCCTCGTGATTGACTCGATTTTGCTTAACAATAAAGCTCTTATCTAGAGCTGACCTAACCACTAAATTAAAGTTTTTACTTTCTTTTGTGATGATTGGATAAATGGGCTGAAAGTCTAGAGAACAGACATTGGACTGCTTCAAGAAAGCAACCACGTTATCTGCGCTCAAGATCAGTCCCATCAATCTAAGTCCTAATGAGTTAGCTTCTTTGTCCCTCACCGCGAAGCAAAGGGGCATTTTTTTTCGGGGATATGTAGATCGTCCTGTGGTAATCGCAACCTCTACTTGAATCCCCATTGATTCATGGCCTCAAGGAGAGATCTTCAGTTTTTGATCCTGCTCCCACACTCAGACATTCTTTTCGGCACCTATTGGGTAACGGACGATAGTGATGTGACCTTCGCTCTTTCGACTCTTTATTCTGAAAATAGATAAAACCTCAGCCCCCTATTTAGGGAGACTGAGGGATCAATACACAATGCTAGTGAGTCTCAAGGATTATCTGAGCCTGTGCACCGATGCGGCAGGAGGTCTATTACCAACATCAATGATAGTAGTAGCGTTTGCCCTTACCTTTGCCCTTACCTTTACCTTTGCCCTTACCTTTGCCTTTGCCCTTACCTTTGCCTTTACCGCCCTTGCCGCCACCACCTGAGATACGGAGTTCTTCTTCAGAGAGAACTCGAAGGCCGTCCATGACGTTCTCAGAGCCAGACAATAACTCTGCGCCAAGCGGCTTCAGATCATTAATTTTAATTTCCATAGCCTGAATTTCCTTTCCTAGATTGCTGATGTGAGTGAGGTGATATTGAACTTATGGAACCAAAGTTTTTTTAGTGGAGCTAAACTCTTTGCTAAAACCATAAGAAATATTCTCGAATCTTAAGATCATTGACATCGACGGTCAAGCGAGATGGCCTTGATTAGGAATTTAACTGCAGCAGTTATGTCTTTGTTGAAATTCGACAATTTCATTCATGGGCGCTTGAGAGAATCTGCTAGTCTTTCTCTGACGTCATCGATGACCAGCTCTAGGGCTAGAATCACTGCTGCTCTAAACCAATAAGTTTGTGTGAAGTATTCTTCAATAGTGCACTCGGACCCAAGCCGACTTGAAGCTTCTTCTGCCCAGGGAGAGTCTCGGAAACGAGGTACGCAAGCTTATGCTTGTAGCCCTTTCTCAACAAGGTCTTGGTGGATTGCTGGGAGAAGGTGAGGCCGGAGCAGCCCCTTGACTTACATACATAATTCCAGTATTAATGATCAGCACCACAGAGAACATTATGGTGCTGAGAGGAGTCGGTAATGGCTGCAATCAGCGATGCGGGGGCAAAGACAAAAGTCTAGTTAATACATCTTTGTGTTTCGACTATCATTTTCGTCCTTTTTGCCATGCAGACATCAAACCCGGCCATCTGGCGTACTCGACTAGAGACCTATCGTATAGAACTAGAAGAAGGGTCACACCATCATCTGCGGCCTGAGCATCGACTTCGCCTAGAAATCATGCTGCGTGCTGACCGAGGAGAGTCGCAGAAAACAATTTGTGCTGCATTGGGTTGTGCGCCAGGGACTGCGCGGTTTTGGATGAAGATGATGCAGCTAGGGGAAATTGATGCTTGGGCATCGGCCCCCATTGGTCGCCCTCAAAAAGTCAGTCCTGAATATTTGGCTCGGCTGCGCAAATTAGTCTGTCACAGTCCTAAAACCTACGGGTATGCTGCGAAGCAGTGGACTGCGCTTTATCTCAGACAACAATTGATAAAGGAGTTAGGGATTGACGTGAGCGATCGCCACATCAACCGATTGCTCAACGAGATGCATATCTCTAGCCCCTATCGCCATAAAAGCAGCAGATCGGCTCAGGGAAAAAATCGCAGCAGCTCCATTACCATTCAAGACCTGCAGCCTGAGTAGACCTTACACCCAACGCAATCCCTTGCATCCTTGATATCTCTCTGAGCCGCACTTCCAGATGGTCTCTAATCCACAGCTCCATCATTATTTATCTCAGGCTCTTGGGCAAGAGCTTTCTACCGCTGAGTGTTCTCACTCTCTGAAGCAGGCGACGATGTCAGAACCTGCTGTGGGCCAATCGGTTTGGCAATCCAACCAGTCGGCATCCCTTCTGTGCATTGTCGTGGCGGGCAAAGTTCGTCTTTTAGATAGTGCCGACAATCTCGTCATGTCTCTATCGTCAGGGTCATCTTTCGGCGCATTAACGTTATTCCCTGAGCAAGGATTTCAGTCCTTATCGGTCCGGGCTTCCGTGGGCGCTCGGCTTTGCTATTTGCCGCCCGCTGCGCTGCAACCATTGATCCAAAAGCATCCCAATATTCAGGACCATCTCTATAAACAGGCGATCGCCCAAGATCTGCAGACCATTTGTCGCCGCTCAGACATCCTTCTGAATTCAGAGCCAGCCGCAGTCCAAGCGATGGTGGCCCAGCGGATAGAGCATCAGCTTCGCAAAGGGAGGCTGCCTGCTCAGCTAACCCAAGCCCAATTCTGGCTACTGCGGGAGGGAGAACTGGTCCATACTTCTGGCCCTCGCGTGTCTCCTGGTCATCTTTACCCTGTCCCGCAAAACTTAAAACCTGGAGGGTGGCAGATTACGCAGCCCACAGAGCTGTATCTGCTTAAAGAGACAGAGGGGCATCATCGTAACGGGCACCGTGTCCCCGCCCCAGACTTAGCGCGGCTGACAGCCGCAGAGTCGTCCACGGTTAACATGGCAGCACCACAGCCCCACAAGAAAAGTCGTGCTTATTTTCCTAGCCCTAACGTGACGCTGGGGCATTGGTTGCATCGACTCACGGGACGCTATCCTTTCATGGCTCAGCAAAGCGCCATGGACTGTGGGGTAGCCTGTTTAGCCATGATTGGCCGTCACTGGGGCAAACGGCTCAGCGTCAATCATCTCCGGCAGCTTGCCAACGTGAGTCGGGATGGTACGTCTCTGCGAGGCTTAATGATCGCCGCAGAATATCTGGGATTTTCGCCTCGACCCGTGCAAGCGGAGTTGGCTCCCCTCAATCAAGACAAACTCCCTGCAATTTTGCACTGGCAGGGTAATCATTACGTGGTGGCGTACCGAATGACGCGCCGCCGTGTTCATATCGCCGATCCGGCGGTGGGTCGTTTAACCCTGCGATGGTCAGAGGTACAGGCAAAATGGAGCGGATATACTCTGCTACTGAAGCCCACGCCATCCCTGAAGCGAACCCCCAACGCTAAGAACAATTTCTGGAAATACGTTGAGCTGCTCAAGCCCCATTGGTTTGTCCTCATAGAGATTTTACTCGCGGCCCTTGTCCTGCAGCTATTGGGCCTCGTCACCCCGCTGTTTACACAACTTTTGCTCGATCGCGTGGTGGTTCAGCGGAGTACCTCTACGTTGATGGCGGTGGGGGTGGGTCTAATGATTTTTAGCGTGTTTCGGGTCATTATGTCCGGGTTACGGCGTTATTTGATCGCCCATACCGGCAACAAAATTGATCTGTCGCTGGTGGTCGGATTCATTAACCACGCCTTCCAACTGCCCCTGAGCTACTTTGAATCTCGCTATGTGGGGGATATTACCTCTCGGTTGCAAGAGGCTCGCAAAATTCGTGATTTTTTGACGGGCGAAGCATTGGGGGTCTTCCTTGATATCTTCACCGTCTTTATCTATGCCGGGTTCATGTTTTGGTACAACTGGCAGATGTCACTGCTGGGATTGGCAGTGATTCCGGTTTATTTTGTCATTACGCTGATTTCTGCCCCCATTCTGCGCCGCATTTCGCGCGAAATCTTCAACACAAAAACCGCTGAGCGTAGATATCTCATTGAGGCATTGAGCGGCATTAATACCGTGAAGTCGATGGGCATTGAGCGCTCGGTCCGCTGGCGCTGGGAAGATCTTTTTAATGAATCGATCAAGGTGAACTTCTCTGGCAAGCTGTTTAATATCAGTTTGCAGGTGTTTAGCGATACCATCGATTCTGTCGTCACCGCTGCACTGCTCTGGTTCGGGGCTTGGCAGGTGATTCAAGGCCAGCTCACCGTGGGGCAACTGGTAGCCTTCAATATGCTGCTGGGGAACGTGATTCGGCCCTTGAAGCGATTCATCGATCTGTGGGATGAACTCCAGGAAGTGTTTGTTGCTGCCGAACGCTTGAACGATGTGATTGATACTGAACCTGAGGAAGACCGGCAGCAGTTGCGCCCGGTCTTACCAGCCATCAGAGGGGCAATCGCCTTTGAGCAGGTCACCTTTCGCTATGACTCAGAAAGCGAGACTAATACCTTAGAGAACCTCAGCTTTAGTATTGAACCCGGCCAAACCTTTGCCCTGGTGGGGCGCAGCGGCTCTGGCAAGACGACGGTTTCTAAGTTGGTGTTGGGGCTATACCCGCCGAATCGGGGTCGAGTTTTGGTGGACGGGTATGACATTGCCACGATGTCACTACGATCGCTGCGGCGACAGATTGGGGTGGTTAATCAGGATACATTCCTATTTGGGGGCACGATTCAAGAGAACATTAGCATCGCCTATCCGGCGGCCACGCTGGAGGAAATTCGCACCGCAGCAAAGCTGGCGGGGGCCGATGAGTTTATCCAAGAATTGCCCATGAAGTATCAGTCTCAGATTGGTGAAGGCGGCGGACTGCTCTCGGGAGGACAGCGACAGCGGGTGGCGATCGCCCGTGCTCTTTTGAGCAATCCCCGCCTTCTCGTTCTTGACGAAGCGACTAGCAATCTAGATGCAGAGTCTGAGCGGATTATTCAAACCAACCTCAATACCATTCGCCGAAATCGCACCACCCTGATTATTGCCCATCGCCTCTCTACGGTGCGAAACGCCGATCAGATCTTAGTGTTAGATCACGGCGTCCTCATGGAACAGGGCACCCATAGTGAACTGATGGCCAAACAGGGCCAATATTTTTACTTAAACCAGCAACAGCTCATGGCGGGGGCAGCATGAAAGAGGCACCCATGATTCGGGTGATCGTCGTTGATGATCAAAACACAATTTGTCAGATGCTGCGCTTTAGTCTGGCCCCTCAGCCCGATCTAGAGATTGTTGGTATCGCTCAGGACGGTGAATCGGCTCTGCAGCAGATAGCAGACCACCAGCCCGATATTGCCCTTGTGGATCTATCCATGCCAGGAATGAATGGCCTAGAGCTGACAGAGCAGATTTGCGATCGCTTCAGCCATACCAAAGTTTTGATGTTGAGCATTCATAACCAGACACAAGCCGTGAATGCATCACTCCAGGCTGGAGCCAAAGGTTACCTCCTCAAAACAACGCCCCCCGAAGAGTTAGCCCAAGCGATTCGGTCCATCCACACCGGCTACTTTCAACTGAGTCCAGGGTTATTTGAGGTTCGAGCCAACCGGATTAGGGAGGCCAGTCCCTCCGAGCATCCAAGCATAGAGCTAGAGCCTGAACTTCTTGAGATTCATGGCGGGTTTAGTGCGGCCAGCCCTACAGCGGAACTCGAAGCGGATCAGATGAGATCGTATTTGCCCAATCGCTCAGCGAGACAGGAGCTAGCACTGGGCGAGTCACCTCTGCCGGTCACGTCACCTGTAGGGGAACTCGGTGAATGGGCAGAGGCGACTCAAGCCCAAATGAATGAGCTACCCCGGGTTTGGACCCAAGCCCTGCTCTGCATTTTGATCTTTTTCACCGTGGCGGTGCTGCCGTGGACAATGTTCACGAAGGTCGATGAAACGGGGACCGCTAGAGGCCGCCTGGAGCCTCGCGGTAAAACAGTTCGCCTAGACGCCCCTGTCTCTGGAACCGTGTCAGGCGTCAACGTTAAGGAAGGGGACATCGTCAAAAAAGGACAAGACCTCATGGTTTTAGAACCTGAACTTGCCCAAGCCGATCTCCAGCAGGCTGAAGCCAAATTAGAAGGTCAGCTCAACCGTTTGACCCAACTGGAAGGGATTAAAAGTCAGCAAGAAGTGGCCCAGCGGACCCAACGTCTGCAGTATCAGGCTCAAACCTCAGAGATAGCCGCCCAAATGGATCAAATTAATGAAGGCATCGACTCTGAGCGAACGTCCACTGGCCTAGCCCAGGAATTAATTGTCAAGGATCAGCAAGCAGTCAAGCAACTCAAAGCCCTACGCAAGGAGGGAGCGGTCTCAGGTGTACAGGTCGATCAGGCAGAGCGGACCATGATTAGCAATCGAGAACTCTTACAGCAGTCTGTAGCCAAGATTGTTCAGGCTCAAGCAGACCTGAAGATTCGTCGGAAACAACGCGATCTCATCCAGCACGAAGGCGAACTCGCCACCATTGAAACCAACCGTAAAATCAAAGAACTCCAGACTCAAATCTCTGATTTACAAGCAGAAATTGCCCAAACCAAAAAGCTGATCGAGTCTCTGAAGCTGAAACTAAAGCAGCTTCAGGTCAAATCGCCGATTGCAGGCACCATTTTTCAGCTCCCGATTCAGCATCCCGGTGCGGTGGTGCAGCCCAGTCAGTTGGTGGCTCAGATTGCTCCTCAGGGGGCGCAGATGGTGCTCAGAGCCGAAATGCCCAGTCGAGAAAGTGGTTTTCTTAAGGTTGGAATGCCGGTGAGGCTTAAGTTTGATGCCTATCCGTTTCAGACCTATGGGGTTGTTTCTGGTCAGCTGATCTGGATTTCTCCCAATTCAAAAAAACGTTCGGTGCCTCCCGAAACAGCAAATGCCCCTTCTGCAGAAAACGACAGCACTCCAGAAAGCTTTGAGATAGAAGTAGTGCTAAAACAGGCTTACATCGAATCAGCAGGCAAAAAGATTGCGCTCACTCCCGGCCAAACAGCTACCGCAGAAGTGGTTGTGCGTCAACGTCGTCTGATGGACTTTCTGATTGACCCCTTTCGCCAACTCCAGAAAAACGGCCTTCAACTATAAGGGTCTGTACGGTCATTCCATCTCCGTAGGGGCCTCCTGTTCCTCACCTCTAAGAACCGGGCACCTCTTTCGTCGCCATCTGTGAATCTTCCTTAATCTCCTACTGCATTTGATTTTGCCCATGCTTAGCCCCATCGATCTTTCACCGGATCTGCTTTTAAGTCATATTCGACTGTCGTGCCAAATTCCGAAGATATCCCTTGAGATCGCCAAACAGCAAGTCATTCTACAAACGGCTGCTCAGCAGGGAATTGAAGTTGAAGACGAAGCACTCCAGCAGGCCGCAGATCAGCTTCGCCATGACCAAAATCTTCTGAGTGCTGCAGCGACTTGGGACTGGCTGCAAAAGCATCATCTATCCGTTCAGGATTTAGAACAGGTGGTTCGTCAGCAGGTGATTACGGCTAAATTGTCCGATCATCTGTTCGCATCTCAAGTTGAAGCGTTTTATATCGAACATCAGCTTGACTATACTCAGATCATCATGCGCAATGTGGTGCTGCCTAACCAGGATCTGGCAATGGAACTCTTTTGTGCGCTACAAGAGCGTGAAATCAGCTTTTGGGATGTTGCGAATCAATATATCCCAGACCCGGATCTACGACGCACAGGCGGATATCGTGGACCATTATCTCGGACGGATCTCCCCCCGGCCCTCTCTGCTGCTGTGTTTGCCGCTCGACCGCCCCAGATTTTGAAGCCCGTCCTCAACAAGAAACAGATTCATCTGATTTTGGTCGAGGAGTTGATAGAGCCTGTTTTAAATGAGGAGCTGCAATCGCAAATTCAAGCAGAATTGTTCGAGCAGTGGCTCATTGAGCAGGTTTCAAGCGTTTGCCAAGAAGAGTAAATCACAAAGTATCGGAGGTTGATACACATCAAAGACCTGGAATGGCAACGTGAGCGTCTTCAACCCCGCTGTCATCTTAAAACAGCCGATCTTTATTCATAGACCTTGAAAATTTTGTTCTAGGATAGCGGCCTTTTAGCTTTGTTGCGCGCTTATTCTATAGACTGCTCGTCAGCCTCCATATATTTCCATATATTTCCATACCTTTTTGTAGCATCTAGCTAGAAACCTTGATAAGATGTGGCTTACATGGAAGATTAAAAGTAAGTACCAGGGGTCGTTTTCACGACTTTTCATTTATATATTGTCCATTTTTTAGCAAGGCTTACTTTTCTTCCCATGATTTATTTGCTGATTATATAGCCATCCGATGGCGAGGGATCAACATAATCACAGTCGGCCTTCAAAGATAGATCGCTCTGAACTTCTTTGCTAATGAGCAGATGAAGCGTGTTGATATTGAGTCTGATTTGCCTATGTCATGCAAACACATCGAGTGTAGCGAGAAACGGTAGATTTTGGTCTCAACTGAGTTTATGAAACTAATTTTGGCAGCATCTTCAGGCGGTCATTTTTCAACGATGAATAGCCTTGAAGCATTTTGGAAAGTGCATGACAGAACTTGGGTGACTGATTTGAAAGCAGATACAACGAAGCTCAAAGACATGAATGAGCGAGTGATTTGGCTTCCATATCAGGGATCTCGTGATTTTTGGGCTTTTGTGCAGAATATCCCAGCAACAATAAGAATTTTAGTGAATGAACGACCCGATATCGTTATTTCAACAGGACCCAGTATCGCCGTCAACTTTGCCATTGTAGCTAAGTTGCTGGGCATTCGCTTTATTTACATTGAGAGCGTCACTCGTCGACGAAATTTAAGCCTATCGGGACAATTGGTGTATCCCCTTGCAGATGAATTTTATGTCCAATGGCCTGAACTATGCCATAGGTATACAAAAGCAACCTTCGCTGGATATGTACAGTGATCACCGTTTTGCTGGGTACAAGTCCATTCCCCTTTGACCGGGCTGTGTCTTGGGTTAAGGTTCTGCAGCAGCAGAACCTGATCCGTACTAAAGTGTTTATTCAGTATGGTGCTAGCGATGTCTCTCAGTTAAAGCACGGGTCGAGAATTGCCACTGCCTCATTCATCACTTCAGAAGAGGTAAGGTCATGTATTAGACAGTCTCAGTTGGTTATCTCTCATGCAGGGCAGGGTCTAACTCGTTCTTTAGCGGAGTCTAAAGTCCCTTTTATCCTGCTGCCTCGACTGGCTCGATTTGGTGAGCATATTGATGATCATCAGCTTTGGTTTGCAGAGGCAGTTGCTCAATGGGGGGTGTGCTATTGCACTTCCATTGAGCAATTAGAGCAAGCTGTTCTTTCTCCCCCAGAGATATTGCAGTGTCCTTTATTTGAAGGGCCAAAGTTGACAGATCACCTGTTAAAGACCTATCCACCGCTGCCCAGTAGAGCTACATCTCTGTGTAGATAGGATGCAAGACGAATGAATAAAATCACTTCACTTCTTCACAGGCATTGGCTGCCCCTCGCCGGAATCAATGTTGGGATCTTTTCCTTGGCAGCCTGCAGCATGATCTTCATTCCTAAAGTATGGACGGCTCAAGCTGAACTGATCGTACCGGACACAACGAATGATCTTGAGGCCAATTTAGGCACCCTAGGTAACCTCAGCAACAGCGATGGTGCCTCCTACACGCAACAAATAAATCCCTTGAACAGCTTGACTTCGGTCATTTTAAGTGGCGATACGATCCGGTCTGTATGGCAGGGCGATCCTGAAAAGAACGAGTACCCACGACTCCAAAGCTATAAAGCTCTATTTGCGCTGTCGCCCCAAAGTCAGTCCACGGTTTTAACCCTGCAGGCTGACGGATCTAGCCCCGACCTTGCTAAAAAACGGGCAAGTGATCTCATTGAGACATTACAAAATCGCTTAAGTGAGCTTCGCGCAGGAGACGTCAGCGAGAGAGCAAAGTTCTTGAAGGTAAAACTAGACAAAGCCCGTCAAGACTTAAATAGAAGTCGTTCTACCCTCACTCAATTTAAGCAACGCTCCAACTTGGTGAGTAGTGATGAGCAAACCGGAAAGCTGATTGAAACGCTCAGCACGCTGACCGATCAAAAAGTTCAGCTTTTAGCTGAAGCAGATGCCCGTGATACTCAGGTCAACGTGCTTTCGGCCCGTTTGAACCTTAGCCCTGAAGCAGCCGTTCGCTCCCTTAAATTAGGCGAAAATAAGACCTATGATCAAGACCGAGAGAGACTTTCAGATATTGAGGCCCAACTTGCTGCAAAACGCACACAGTTGACCGACCAGAACCCAGAAGTTCAGACATTAATTGAGCAACGTCAATCCCTTAAACGACAGCTCAGCAGTCAACTGAACCAAGCGGCAGCGCAGAACACAGACGTAGGCTCAGGGGATAATTCTGCCGCATTACTTCAGCAGTTGGTTCTGGCAGAAAGCGAGTCGCAATCACTACGGCGGCAGGCAAATCAACTGCAGAGCCAAATTGACCAAAAGCAGGCGACGTTAACAGCCCTTCCTGCCCAGCAGAGTCGCTTGCTCGATCTACAGCGACAGTATGATATTGCTGAAGGCATTTATAAGGGAATTGTGGCTCAGATTGAGCAAACGAATCTCAGTTCATTTAGCACTTACCCTAGTGTCCAGTTGCTAGATCAGCCTGATGTCGATCCCCGTCCCACTAGCCCCAACCGACGCCTAATTGTCTTAGGAGCTTTGCTCAGTGCTGGTCTCAGTAGTCTCGCAGTGATTCTCTGGCTAGAAAATTGGAATCCTTTCCTCAGACCTTCTGATCTAGAGGCAACGGCTCTACCCATTCTCAGAAGAATTCCTAAATTTCAGGGTCTAGAGGCCAGCACCGATCTAAGATTTGAAACTGCGGTAGAGCTACAGCGACTCGCTTCTTTCATTAGCATGACGCCTCTACCCAAAGGTCGTCTATTAATTAGCAGTAGCGAAGCCGGTGAAGGCAAGACAACGATCACAATTGGACTTGCGATCGCACTCACAACCTTGGGATTTCGGGTGTTAGTGGTCGATGGGGACTGGTATCAAGCTGACCTGAGTCAACGGCTCGGTTACGGGAACTATGGTTTATCCGATTACCAAGGATTGCCGGTCGAAATTCGCCCTAATCTCGACCTGCTACCCATTACCCCTCGCCCTGAGGGGATGCCGGAATATATTGCCAGCGGTACCTTTGCCCACCACTTGAGTGAAGCTCAGACAGGAGGAGGCTATGACTACGTGTTAGTGGACAGCCCCCCCATTAGCTTAACCAATGAGACCATGCTGATGGCTAGGGCTATTTCCCAAGTTCTGCTTGTTGTTTGGCCTGGGAAGAGTAAGCGCAAGTTTTTCGCTGACGGGATTGATCAGTTAAAGCGTCATCATGCCCAAATTATGGGCCTCGTGATTAATGGTGAAGCGGCTCCCCGTGAGCGCTATCAGTATCGAATTATGGCTGGATTAGCAAAAACACTCGTGCATGTCGATGCTAAGGTCAGCCGAAATGACGACCTTGATGGTTCATCATAATTTGAGTCGAAGTTTTGAGGCAATCGCAACCCTTGCTGGAATCACACCTTCAAAATAGATCGCAACCCCTTGCTCCTCTTTTCTCAGGCATATGGATACAGTGGCAAGCACTCACCCGATCAGAGCAAGTTGTTTGTGCCTGCATTTTGCTCACACCGATCTGGTGGCTATGGGGATGGAGCTATCTCCAACTTCTGTTCACGACAGGACTGCTGGCCTATGAGCTAAGACAAACTAGAACATTAGATCTACAACGCCCCAGCGTAGTTGTGGTGTCAATGTTTATTTTTGGCTTCTATGGGCTGTTTAGTAATTATTTTTATTACCAGTGGAATCATTTAGCACTGAATCCGAGAAGCTTGATAAGTGACCTAGACACCTGGGTTGCTCCGGGCATTATTTTATGGTTTGTCCAGTCAAAAAATATTCGAGTTCGCCTTAATGTTGTAGCATGGGCCTTTTCTATCTTGGTGGGCCTCATGTTTTTGATGTGGCTCTGGATTTATTTTATCGGACAACAAGGAGCCTACAACCCACCCCAAAGCTTGTTTGGCCTGCTGACCGGGAAAAGCAAACTTTATATCAATGGGGCTGGAAACTCAAATTATTTAATTCCCTATCGGCCCGACGATAGCTCATTACCAGGATTAGTGCGATATGTATCCTTTTTTCATGGCCCGGAGTCATTTGCACTGGTAACAGGCTTTGTGAGCTTACTTGCCCTTGATCTTAAAAACAGAGTATGGTCGTTCACGCTTTTAAGCAGCACTATTATTCTTCTTTTGCTCAGTGGCACACGCTCAGCTTGGATTGCCTTTGCGGTTGTATTTTGTATCAGGTATCTCATTAAAGCGGGTAAAACAGGAAGCATGGTCTGGCTTTGTGCGGCGTTAGCAGCGATCTCTTTTACCGTTTTGTGTGTTCCGCCGGTGACTAATCTTGTGCTCGGCACCGTTCAAAATACAGCCCAAACAACGGCAGACCTACGTGCTGACTCGACTGAAGTGCGAGGGGAGATCTATCGAAGAACCTTAGATGGAATTAGTAATAGCTCTGAATCTCAATTTTGGCTGGGGCATATTATTGAGGGAGAGACCGTATTGCCCGGATATGAGCCAGCTAGAGTTGGAACACATAGTTTTTATCTTGGATCTCTCCTTTATCGTCAAGGCATTGTAGGAACCATCAGCTTCGCTGTGTTCTGGATTGCTTGGATACAGTGGCTATATCAAACAAAAACAGATAGATATCTAGCCAGTTTTCTAATTATCATTCTTCTCAGTTTGACCTTCTGTG
The DNA here is from genome assembly GCA_050330855.1 of Thermosynechococcaceae cyanobacterium. GTDB lineage: Bacteria > Cyanobacteriota > Cyanobacteriia > Thermosynechococcales > Thermosynechococcaceae > RCC1774. The sequence continues at coordinate 99,023 of JBHJNL010000007.1, forward strand.
TAATGGCATTTGAATCAACGATTATTCCTATTCTCCTAATTTCAGGCGTTATTAGTAAAAATCTAGATCATTCAGGCCTGCACCAAAAAAAGACGTCATCGCTGAGTCAAACTTCTCATTGCCCATGAATCGTCAAGACGTTGATATTACCCCTCAAGTTGACCATTCTCCTTTGTTTAGCATTGTTATCACTAACTATAACTATGGATGCTTTCTTAGGGAATCAATCGACAGTATTTTATCACAGACATACAATAATTTTGAACTCATTGTCGTAGATGATGGTTCATCAGATAACTCCATTGAAATTATCAACTCTTACGGCAATGAGATTATTTCAGTTTTTCAAGAAAATCATGGCATGAGTGCCGCTCGAAATGTGGGCTTTAGAAAGTCGATAGGGACACTCCTCTCCTTTTTAGATGCTGATGATTTTTATCAGCCAGACCGGCTAAGTAGAGTTGTAGAGACCTTTAATGAGAATCCAGACTGGATTATGTTGAGTCACCTTTGGATTACCGTGGATAGCACGGGAAGACCTACCGGCAGAAGTACGAGCACTATTCTAAGTCATGGAGATGTACGCCCTCTACTTTTGAAATGGGGTAAATATGCCTCTGGTATTACCTCTGCACTCGCATTCCGTCGTGCGGCTCTTGCCCAAATCATGCCCGTGTCAGGAAATCTAGGATTAGATTCCTATGCGAATGCTGCCTTGCCTTTTTATGGTCAGATCGGCAGGATTAATCAACCCTTAATGTTTTACCGCATTCATGGCAGCAATCAGCGGGCGCATAGCACAGATATTAGCAGACTGATTCAACAGCGAGAGGCGATCGCAACCTTCATCAATCAGGCTGCAAAACAACAGGGTCTAAGTGAGACTTTTGATATCTATAATGATGTTGACCACCAAGTCTATAAAATTGTGGCTCAGGGCAAAGCGTCATTAACAGAGATTCTCCGAATCATTTGGCTTTCTATTCGTGAGTCACTTGATATTAAGCGCAGCTTTCGAGATTTTTCAATTAGACTCTTAACTAGAGTTATTTCTACTTTTCCTGGGCAAGGAATTCTTTTACTCCGTCATGGACTACGCGGATATTGTCGTATTCAACTCTTCAGGAAAATCTAGCACAAAAAACAGTTTTCATTGTAGACAAGCAGGCTCTCCTTGTCTACAATGAGTGAATGAGTAATGGATAATATCATTCATCTATGCTAAGAGTGACTGATATTATTCTATTAGGGGAATAAGTCACGCTGAGAACTATCTTGATATATTGAGGTAATACCTAGTCTAAAGTAATAAACTAAAAAGCTAATGATTCCAGTTAACTTCGCACCGTCTTCAAACAAATAAGAGTTAATACTGTGCGGCTCAATCACGTCTAGAAAAATCGAAATAAAGAAACAAGTGCAGGCTATAATCAGTAGAATATATTCTGTTGAAGCAATGAAATCATAGAACTTATAAATATATATACATATGCAGAGAATATAAAACAAGAAAATAAGTTTTTCCGAGAAACCAAAATAGGTAGATGATTTTTCATGGAGCAAAAATGCATCATCAATACCAAGCACAAAAGTGATTAGGCCCGAAGTGAATAGAAAGTTTTTAATCCTGCGATTTTTTGCAGATTTTGGCAGACTATAGCTACCAAAGATACAAATGGAAGACACTGCAGCCCACATTAAAATTCCAAACTGAGAAAGAATGCCAGTGTAGATTGAACCTCCTAAAAAAGAAATTGGATCTCGCGTCAATTCATCAAATCCTATCCCTCCCCAAATATTGAGCATAATTATGGGGACAATCAAAAATCCAGAGATAAATAGAATGAGTGAAATAGCAGATTCTGTCGACTTAAAAAAGGAGAAAGGAGAACGTATTTTTTCATCTTAATAAACAATAATTCATCTTCGTTATAAAGCTAATTTCTATAGGCAAGCGTGATCTATTTAGGCAGCAAACTAAGTAAAGTATAAGGCATAAGCAAAGAATAATTCTCTGATGAACTCTATTGCTTTTCTGGAGATTTGACTAGAGTATATTGAAAGAGCTATTTAGTGTGCATTTTAAGTTAATCCTGCTGCACGGCCCAAGATTTTATTAACCTTCACTTCTGTAAGTATAGAGAACTAGATTAATTCGTAAGTTTAGCAACTGATTTTTCCTGTTTATTATTTAGATATGCTGCACCCCAATGACTCAGCCTTAATTGATCAATCTCAAGACCTACCGTCAAAAGGCGGTAAGTCAGTGTTTCCACTTGTGAGTGTGATTATCAGTAACTATAACTATGCCCGTTTCTTGAGGCAGGCGATCGCAAGTGTCCTTAATCAAAGCTATCCCCACATTGAGATTATCATGGTGGATGACGGCTCTACGGATAATTCACAAGAAATTATTGAATCCTATGGCAATCTCATCATCCCTATCTTGCAACCCAATACAGGGCAAGAGTCCACCGTCAATGCCGGTTTTGAGCGTTCAACTGGTGATATCATCTGCTTTCTAGATGCCGACGATTACTTCCACCCCGAAAAACTAGCCAAAATTGTTCAAGGCTTTCTGGAGCATCCTGAATGGGTGCAGATTGGTCACTGCCATACCTCCGTTGATGCTGAAGATCACGTCATTGGGCGCAGCACATCCAATATTCTGAGCTGCGGTAATGTCAAGAATTTATTGCTGAAGTGGGGACGCTATGCTTCTGCCATTAGCTCTGGATTGGCCTGTCGCCGTTCACTGCTAGAGCAAGTGATGCCTCTCAAGTCCGGTTGGGGCATTGATACCTACCTCAATGTTGTGGCTCCGTTTTACGGAGAGGTTGGCGGTCTCAACGAATCGCTGATGTGCTATCGGATGCATGGGAATAATATGAGAGCCTACAATGACAACCTAGACTATTTAATTCAGCAGCGGGAAGCCACGGCCCACTTTATTAATGCAACCGCCGCTGAGTCGGGTGTATCTGAGCAATTTGATATTCAAAATGATGCAGATTATCGCAGCTATCAGGTTATGCAGCGCGGAACCGGCTCAGCACGAGAGGGGATTCGCATTATCATTTTGTCTTTAAGGGAGAGTGGGGCCATTGGTCGAGGTGTGGGCGACACATTGACTCGGTTGCTCTACCGCGCGATGGGGGCTTTGTTCCCACAGCAGGGTAAGCAGATTTTGCGTCTCGGTTTACGGGGTTACGCCCGATTTCAGTTTGCTCGCTTTCCTTTTTCGTCTCAGAGTCGAGCGTAATGGCTATTAGCCCCTTCCCCAAGCTTTTGATTGTTCCCGGAAATTGTCAATCCCTTGGGGGAACGGTCACGGCTTTATCGGGTTTGATTCAAGGGTGGAAAGATTGTGCAGCTCTCTGGCAGCTTTGTGTGCTGGTTCAGTCTGACTCACTGCTGGAAACCTACTTGACCAATGCGGGGCATCATGACTGCTTAAGGGCGATCGCAGCCAAAGGTAAAGCAGATTTTCTAACCCAGGCTATAAGATGGGTCAACCAACAACCGATTTCATGGCCTTTACTGCTCGATAACACCGTTGAGAAAAGTTTAATGGTGCCCCTTATGCTCGCAGCTCCAAGGCTACGCCGGAGCGGTCGCCGTATCTATCATTTTTTTCATGATTCTGCTCGCTCTTATAATTTTTTAGGGTATTGCCTTCGCAAGCTGGCCTTTAGCAGTTTAGCCCCTGCCGCAATCTGTAACTCAGAATATACCGCAACCCAGGTAAAGTGGCTGATTTCCAACATTGCCGGTATTCAACGTCCCACCTTTGATGTCAAGCGGTTTCAAAGGATTAACTTGATGCAACCGCCCCCTCCTGACCTGCAGCCGATTCTAGACTCTGGAGCATGCATCATCTTGAATCCCTCTCGAATTACCGAGCCGGGGATCATGAATGATAAAAATTTGATGACTCTGATTTTAATGTTGGCCCATCTCAGTAACCAAGGACAGAACTATCACCTTGTTTTGATGGGGGAAGATGACACACCGGGTGAAATTTATGTTCAGCAACTGCGAGCCTATGCTGAACAGGCCGGGGTCAGCGATTCTTTAACTATTCTGCCACCTAGTTTTGAGATTGAGACTTATTACTGGCATGCAGGTATTGTGGTGACGCTGGCCCCCAGGGAACCGTTTGGGTTGATTGTTGTGGAGGCGATCGCAGCGGGCATCCCGGTTGTGGGCAGCTCGTCGGGGGGAATTGGCGAAACGTTAGGCCAGTTTGCACCGATATGGAGAGTGGATCCTCATAATCCTGTTGCTGCGGCTCAAACAGTTCTGCAAGTCCTGCAAGATCCTAGAACATCAGAGTTTGTACTTGAGGGACAAAAGTGGGTATATCAAAACTGCGATACTGTCCATCAAGCCCGTAATATGATGCAGATTATAGGGATAGAAGCATCTGTTGCTCCCCATGAAGTCTCTGCTCACTAAGAAACTTAGATCTTTAGGCACAGAAAACGACAAACGCATCCTATTTTGCAAGACTCGAACGTAATGGCAACCTCAAAGAATATTAAACAGCTTGCACTCCTTGGTGGCGATCCCGCCCTTGCATGGGTCACTCCAGAGCGTTTAGTGAGCAAGGAAGCGATAGAGGCAGTGACTGCGATCGCAGCCAGCGGTCAGTGGTGGATGGGGAAAGAAGGTCATCCCGCAGTACAAACATTAGAAGCTGCGATGAGCCAATCTCAGGGAACCCAGTATGCCCTAGGGATCACCAATGGAAACCATGCCATCGAAATACTTCTCCGGAATGTGGGGGTTGGCGTTGGCGATCAGGTCGTTATACCCGCCTATGCCCCATCTTCAGTGGCCACAGCCGTGCTCATTATTGGCGCTATCCCAGTATTAGTAGATGTCTGTCTCGACACCATGACCATGGATCCAGAGGCACTCCTAGGCAGCATCACACCAAGGGTGAAAGCCATTCTTTACCATCACTTATCAGGAGTGGCTGGAGCAATCGATCGCATCTTGACTATGGCGAAAGAGCATCATCTACCCGTCATTGAAGATTGTCGCTATGCCTATGGCGCTCAGTCTAAAGGCCGCCCAGTGGGTAGCCTTGGTACGGCTGGAGCCTTTGACTTCCAACGCGATCAGATGGTATCGGGAGGCGAGGGAGGTATAATTGTCACTCACGATGAAGACCTCTATGAACGCTGCTGGAGTCAACACAACTGCGGTCGCCGACGAGGGAAGTCACGCGGCGAGTATTTTGAAGTGGGCAGCAACTATCGAATGGCGGCGTTTCAGGCTGCACTGATTCAGGTACAGCAGAAGCGCTGGGCCACCGAACTCCCGCAGTTTTTACAAAATCTAGCTCATATGGATCAAGCTCTAGTGCAAATTGAGGGTTTGATGCCTCAATATCGTGATCCCCAAGATCAAGCGCCGACCTGGCGTTATTTATTTCGCTATGATCCCCAAGCTTTTCAGAGTCTACCGATCGCATTGTTGATCAAAGCACTTCAGACTGAAGGAGTGCCGTGCGAACCCTCACCCTATTACGCTCTTAGTCAAACACCCCTGCTCCAAAACCATCGATTTGGTCTTGGCAAATCTGCTATTCAAGGCTCGTCATATCCAGATAATGGCCGTCAAGCTTTTCTTGGTGCCGAACAGCTCGCCCAGACCGTTGTAGGGATACCCTACTCGTTTTTTTTGGGAGCCACCCCTCCCCCGACTAAAATCATTGAGGCCGTCGAGAAAGTCCGCCATCACGCTCTTGAGCTAATTCGCAGTGCTGAAAGTGGTTAAGGCAAAAGTTCGTCACTCCTAGCTAATGCTCATCTATTTGCCCACGAACCGCTGGATCATTTTATTTGATTTAATAGGCAAGTAAAATAATGCCAAAAAGTCTACCCTTTTAACAAAAGACCACAGAAGTACAGGGAAAATGCTGCCGACAAAAAAAGAAAACACAACACTGAAAAAATGTTTTTCTCCCAAAAATCTTGATGCAGCAGCAAATGAGTTAGATTGAAAGAAGTCATGAAAAATAAAGACAAAAAGACTTGCATTACCGAGTTTTAAAAAAAATCTCGAAATAAATTTATGACCCTGAAGACAATACGCAAGGTATAGAATGATATATATTCCAGAAAGTGCTTCTGCTGTTGAGACAACTGCATTTCCATATATTCGTTCATTGAGATCAATAGTGCTGTCAAAAAAATAATGAAGACCGATAAAAACAGATAGAGATACAAGAACAATTTGTTTAGATGGCCGGAACTCCATTACCTTATCTCTTAAATCATTCCCCAACAAGAAATAACATACTGTGATAGGAAGGATATCAAGACTGAAGGGCAGTCCTAGGACATGATGCAGATATCCTATATCGGTTGGACCTACCTGCCTAAAAAACCTAATAGAAAGAGTACCGACAAGTAGCAGACTTACTAGCAGCAGATGTTTCAAAAGTCTTCTTGCCTTGATATTTTCGAGTACGAAACAGACGATCCATGCAGAAATCACGACTATAAAGAGATGAGGCAAAAACCATAGTGGTCCCCACTTGATAGTGCTTCCATTCCCATAAAACATGCCAACGACATACTCTGACAAAGAAAGGTTTCCGAACAAAAGATCGGGCAATGCGACTAGGGTCAATGTCACAAAATAAGGCTTTATTAAAGCATCTATCTTTGTTATTATCGTCGGCAGAAATAAACGTAAGGGGTTAAAAAATATGCCAGACAAAAAGAAAAAAAGCGGCATACTAACGGAGAAAAGTATATTGAACAATTCTCCTTTTTGATTTAAGGTCAACCAGTTGTGACCAAACACAACGAGTAGTATTCCTAGTCCTTTTGCAATATCTATATGCTCATTTCTGCCTTGTGTCGTTACGTTTGCGTCTCTGATTGAAATGATCATCGTTATGCGAATCAACCCGCTAACGTGGTTGCCATAGGCACTGTATTAGCTCGTCGGCCACGGAATGAGTATGATGACGATGCCAATTTCGGTATTAAGATTGAGTCAACAGCATCGCATGATTGTTGTTTTGTTGAGGCAGCAGGAACTACATTTGTTATGGGTCAGCTTGCATTATTGGGGGGAGCACCTATTGTCCAAACCCCTTTCTCAGATTGGCCTGTTTTTGATCAGCGTGAAGTCGAAGCGACGCGGGCGATCGCAGCTAGCGGCATCTGGGACAGCACCCATCCAGTGGTGGCTGAGCTAGAGGCCCAGTTTTCGGCCTTTCACGATACCTGTCATGGCCTTACCGTCACCAACGGCAGTCAGACGATGGAGATCATCTTACGGGGCTTAGGGGTTGGCCGAGGGGATGAAGTCATTGTCCCTGCATTTACGTTTCTCGCCACCGCCACTGCTGTACTGATGGTGGGAGCAACCCCCATTATTGTCGATATTTGCCCTAAAACCTTTACCCTTGACCCAGAGGCCGTTAAGACTGCGATTACGCCACGCACGAAAGCCGTGATGCCCGTGCATATTGCGGGCGTCACCGGCACAATCAACGAGATTGTTCAGATTGCGGCACAGCATCAGCTCTTCGTGATCGAAGACTGCGCCCACGCCCACGGTTCCCAGTCGCGGGGGCGCTCAGCCGGTAGCTTCGGGAATGCAGGATCCTTTAGCTTTCAGGGAGGCAAGGTGATCACCGCTGGCGAAGGCGGCATGATTACTACGAACGATGAGGATCTCTATCAGAACTGCTGGAGCCAGCGAGAGGGTGGACAACGGCAGGGGAAAGATCCTGCGAACTGCTATGTCGTTGGTTCTAATTATCGGATGACCGCATTTCAGGCTGCAGTGGTTCAGGTTCAGTTTGAACGCTTCCAGCAACAGATTCCCCAGAAACTAGAGAATATTGCGCGGCTGGATGCTGGGTTGAGTCAAATAGATGGCATTACCCCCCAATACCGCCACCCCCAAGATCGAGCACCAGGATATTTATATATGTTTTATTATGATGCCAAAGCCTTCAATGGTCTGTCGCGCTACCTCTTTGTCAAGGCCTTAGAAGCGGAAGGGATTCCCTGTGGCGAGGCAGGATACCCCCCGCTATATAAAACACCCCTCTTTCAAAATCGCAATTTTGGCCCTGGCGGACAGGTAATGAGCAAAGATTGGGGCGGACATCCTTTCCCTGACTATGCTTCTTTAAGCTTGCCCAACGTGGAGCAGGTGGTTCAAGACGTGGTGATTTTCCCCCATGCCAACCTCTTGGCCGAGTCTGAACAAATGCAGGGCATTATAGATGCTGTGCAAAAAATTCAGCATCAAGCGCGCCAGTGGCCTGCGTTTACCAATACGATCGCCTTCGGAGCCGCCGCGTTGAGCCGCAAAGTTAGCTCGAAACTCCAGCGCTTGCGGCATCGTTAGAGAGACTCACAGATTATGCCGCCAACCATTGACGCCCGTCAGCTCCCCGATCAAACTAGCCTCTCGACCGATATCTGTATTGTGGGGGCTGGGGCGGTGGGAATTGCGATCGCAATGCAGCTCAAAAACACCTCCCATCAAGTCAGCCTGATCGAAAGTGGCGACTTATCCCTAGATGACGCGACCCAATCCCTTTATGACTTTGAGAATGTGGGATATCCGATTCGAGAAACATCGCCCTCGCGCCTCCGCTATTTTGGGGGGACAACCAATATCTGGACCGGTCGCTGCCTGCCCTTAGATTCAATTGATTTCACCACCCGTGACTGGGTCGCAAACAGTGGCTGGCCGATTGATCATGCCACGTTAACGCCCTACTACGAACGAGCAGCCCCTCTTTTCAGGCTGCCCCATTACCAGCAGATTAATGCCGATTTCTGGTCTCAAAAGTCGCCCTACCGTGATGAACAGCAGGTTTTTAGCAGTCCTAAACTGTCGCCCGTGGTCTCATTGCGAGGGCGTACTTCCTTAAATTTCCGTACGGCCTATCTCCAAGACCTCAAACAAGCGGCAAATATCCAAATTTACGTCAATGCCAATGTCACCGAGATCGATGCGGCGGAAAACCTCGCAACCGTTCATCGTCTTCAACTGGTCTGCCTGAACGGGGTTCAATTTACAATCAAGGCTAAGGCTTATATCCTCGCCTGTGGCGGCTTAGAAAACGCCCGTATCCTACTGCTATCGCGGCACCAGAACGCCGCCGGATTGGGCAACCAGCATGATGTGGTGGGGCGATACTACATGGATCATCCCAAAGTAGAGCACGGCACTCTTAAAATTAAGAACCCACAATTCAATGCGCCGCTTTTGTTTGGCTACCGCACCCTCCAGGGCACGACACAGTTTGGTATTCGCCTCTCAGACGACGTGCAGCGACGAAAGCGACTGCTCAACCACTATGTGTTGCTGCAGCCCCAGTTTATTCAAGATGGAACGGTGTCTCCCCAGGGGTCTGGCCCTTGGCCCAAGCTCCGCTATTTTTATCGAAAGCTAACTCAAAAACCACTCCGGTTTGACCATGTATTGATCAAAAACTATCTCGAGCAAGTCCCCCGCTGGGAGAGTCGGGTCACCTTAAGCCGCCAAAGCGATCGGCTGGGCCTGAATCAACTCCAGCTCAATTGGCAAGTGGGACCACAAGAGATCCAAGATCTTCATCAGTTTCACGTCATCCTAAAGCAGTGTTTTGCGACCCAGAATATTGGTGAGATTCAAGAGATAGCCCCAAGTCAAAATCAGGAATCGCTGCAGTTCCTCAATGCCTTTCATCATTTGGGTACCACCCGCATGAGCCACCGCCCCCACGATGGCGTCGTCGATCGCAACTGCCAGGTCCACGGCATTCAAAATCTCTTTATCGCAGGCACCTCTGTCTTCCCCACAGGGGGCTATGCGAACCCCACCTTCACCGCAGCAGCACTGGCCCTACGCTTGGCGGATCACCTCCGCTCTACGCTGTAATGTCTGCTGCCCCCAACGCCCGCCAAATTGCGAAGAGCAGCTTCTTTGTCACGGCCAGCTATGTTGTTGCCAAGCTGTCGCAGTTTATTTCCCAGATTTTTCTAGCGCGCCTCCTGTCCCCTGAAGATTTTGGGATTTGGGGCATGGTTTTGGTCTTCACCACGCTCTCAGAGTTATTCCAGGATGCAGCGGTGGCAGGGGTTCTAGTCCAACGAGGGCTAACAGATAAAACCCTCGTGGATGCGGTATATAGCCTGGGCGTTAATCTCTCAATCATCATGTTTGGGGTGCAGGCCTTGGCTGGTTTCCCCCTAGCCTGGATATTTGATCAGCCTATTGTTTGGCCGTTAACGGCGGTGACGGGCTTAGTGTTTCTGATCGGAGCCGGCACCGGATCGCACCATGCTGTCCTGCAGCGGCAGATGAAGTTTAGAGAGCTTGCGATCGCAGAGGGCTTCTCAGGTCTAGTGCGACTGGGGGGTGCCGTGATCGCCGCCTCTTATGGATTGGGGGTTTGGTCCTTTGCGATCGCAGAAATTGCCAGAATGATGGTCGACGCAATCTTAAAGCGTCGATTTAGCCAGTACCACTTTCAGTACAGCTTTAAGCCTGATGCTGAGGCGGTTAAAAATGTACGGGGCTACATCAGTAGCCTCATCGGCACGAACTTAGCCGTCTACGTCAACACCAACGGTGATAACTTTATCGTCGGCAAGCTCTTGGGGGCCGCGACCCTGGGCTATTACAACATGGCCTACCAGCTTGCCATGCTGCCCCTCTACGCACTCTCTCGCATTAACACCGTCAACTTTTCCGTCCTCTCTCAAAAAGACCAGCAGGGGCAGCAGCAGTATATTCGCAAAATCCTAGAGCTATACTCCCTGCTCGCCGCCCCCATTTACGGTCTCGGTTTTGTGGTGGCTCCTTGGCTGATTCCCCTATGCTATGGTGCCAATTGGGTACCCGTGGTGCCGCTGTTTCAGGTGGTGCTGCTCTTTGCCTACTCACGGGGATTTATGGCTATTCTGGGCACAGCCCTCAACGCCCTCAATAAGCCCCAAATCAATGCGGCTATTAACTGGGTGCTCGTTCCCCTCTGCATCCCTGCCTTTTGGCTGAGCGCCCGGTGGGGCGGTGTGATGGGGGTTGCGATTACGGTGGCTGTGTTGATGGGGGTAGGAGCCGCGCTCTGGTTTTGGATTGCCACAGCACAAACTGCCGGGTGGCATTTAGGAAGATTAGTCCAGCCCGTTGTGTTGCCAACGCTAACAACGCTGGCGGTCATGGCCGCTGTGATTGACCTGCCGTTTTCTGCTGACCAGCAATGGTGGCTACAGCCCATTGTGCTAGTGATTGGCTATGTCAGCATTTTAGCGATCGCCTCCTGGGGACGGATCCCTCGTCTCGTCATTCAAGTGGTGAGGCAAGCTTTGGGTAAAGCCTAAATCGATAGTTTGGTCTGTTGGATATGCGCTGTTGTCTACCACATTTAAACCCATGATCCAAAAGGTTGGCATCTACCGTAAGGTCTTTCCGAAGGCATCGGAAACCTTTATTCATGAGCAGGCGGTGAATCTGCAGCGATATGAACCGATATTTTTGTTGTGTCGTCTGCTCAAACCGATTGCCTTTGATCACATCGCCCTCGGCAGTAAGAAGGCTGGCAAACTGGAGCAGCTTTTCTATCTGATCAGCCGATCTCCTCAATTTTTTCTAAAGCATCCCTCTGTTAAAGATCTCTCCTTAATTCATGCCCATTTTGGTCCAGAGGGCGTCTATGCGATGCCCATTGCGGCGGCGCTCAAGATTCCCTTCTGTGTCACCTTTCATGGCTATGACATTACGATCAAGCGACAACACCTCTTGTTTAGCCGCCCCCTGTACTATCAGCTCATTTGGCATGAGGCTAAACTGAAGCAACAGGCCACCGCGTTTATCGCCGTCTCTAAGTTCATTCAAACAAAGCTTATTGAAGCGGAATACCCTCCAGAAAAAATCGTGCAGCACTATATCGGCGTAGATACCCATAAGTTTTCGCCCCTAGATTCTATCCCTAGCCAACGCTATATTCTATGCGTGGGCAGACATGCAGATAAAAAAGGCATTAATATTTTATTTCGAGCCTTTGCCCGGATTGCGAACCAGCATCCAGACGTTTCTCTACTGCAGGTGGGTCAAGGAGCACTCACAAACATGCTCAAAAAACTCATTCAAGACATAGGTCTAGCAGACCGAATTCGTTTGCTGGGTCAGCAGCCCCACAGCAAAGTGCTAAAGCTTATGCAGCAGGCAGAGATATTTGCCTTGCCCAGTCATCAAGCTGATGATGGTGATTGTGAAGCGTTGGGAATTGTCTTTAATGAAGCCTCAGCCTGTGGTATTCCCATTGTTTCAACGAGGCATGGCGGTATTCCTGAAGCAGTCATAGACGGTAAAACCGGCTTTCTGGTCCCTGAAAAGGATGTAGAGGCGTTAGCCGTCAAGCTCGATCAACTGCTTTCTAACCAAGATTTGGGTAGGCGAATGGGGGCACAAGGACGAGAGTTTGTCTGTGAATCCTTTGATATCAAGAAACAAACTAGGCAGCTAGAAACCTTTTATGATGCGATGACGCTGCGGCCCATCCCGTCATTGGGGCACTAATCGTGGGCTTCAGAGTGCTCGGCGTGGGCCTTTCGGTCCTTCTACTTGCCGGTGTATCCAGTCATTGGCTGCTCCCTTCTCGGCCAGCAGAAGAACGTGGCGCAGATCGGCTCAGAAAACCGTCGGTCATGCCCCAGATGACTCCGGTGATCTCAAGAACTCAGCCGTTGCGATCGCTAGCCCAACGCAGAGGACTTGAAATTGGCACAGCGGTGCAGATGCAGCCTTTTTATACGGATGCTCAGTACCGAGCCATTTTAGCCCGTGAATTTAATGTGCTCACCCCTGAGAATGCCTTGAAGTTTGGGCAGGTGAGTCAGGGACGCGATCGCTACTCCTTTAAAGATGCCGACGCCCTCGTGGCCTTTGCTGAAGCGCACCAAATGCAGGTTCACGGTCATACCCTAGTGTGGTATCGCAACCTACCCGACTGGTTAACCGAAAGAACCTGGAGTCGAGCCGAATTAATCACCATTCTGCAGCAGCACATTGAAACCGTCGTCCGTCGATATCGGGGTCGCATCGCCGTATGGGATGTCGTCAACGAAGCCCTAGAAAAGGATGGTTCTCTCAGGGACTCAATTTGGCTACGAGGCATTGGCCCTGAATATATCGAGATGGCTTTTCGCTGGGCACACCGCGCTGATCCCCAAGCTCGCCTTCTATACAACGACTACCAAACCGAAGAACTCAATCGCAAGTCGGAGGCGATGTATCAGCTAGTCCAAAGACTCCAGCGCCAGGGCGTTCCTATTCATGGGGTTGGCTTACAAATGCATAAAGGCATTAAAGACCCGCCTGATGTGGCACAGGTTGCTGCGAATATGCAGCGGTTCATTAATTTGGGCTTAGAGGTCCAGATTACTGAAATGGATGTGGGTCTCCATGATGGACAAGGAACACCCTCTGAAAAACTAGAGCAGCAGGCTGCAGTCTACCGCGACATGATGGCGGTTTGTCTCAAGGCTAAGCGCTGTAGTGCCTTGATTACCTGGGGGCTAGCCGATCATCACTCTTGGATTCCAGCTTTTTTTGGGTATCCAGATTCACCCCTGCTGTTTGACCGCCGCTATCAACCCAAGCCAGCTTATGAAGCTCTAGCAGACATCCTAGAGCGTGACTCAAACTGAGGGCAATCCATGACAGCACGACACTGACGTTATGCATTTGGGATAATAGCAACAGTGCCCTGTTTCTCTTTTGGCTTTGTCTCCTTCACTTCCTCACACCATTACCTATAGCCCTGCTTATACTCTCGTTCCAACCTACGAGTGCTTCAATCGCTGTACCTACTGCAATTTTCGAGTCGATCCTGGCCAGGATAATTGGCTGACGCTGGCTGACGCTCAGCAACGGCTTCAATCTCTAGCGGGTCAAGGCGTGATCGAGATTTTGCTGCTCAGTGGAGAAGTTCATCCCCAAAGTCTACGACGGCGGCAGTGGTTTGAACGCATTTATCAGCTCTGTGAACTCGCGCTTCGCTATGGATTCCTACCCCACACCAATGCAGGGCCGTTGAGTTTCGCTGAAATGGAACAGCTCCGTTCGGTGAATGTCTCTATGGGGTTAATGCTAGAGCAGATCAGCCCTAAGCTCATGGAGACGGTGCATCGCCATGCGCCCAGTAAAATCCCCCATCTGCGGCTGCAGCAACTCGAGTGGGCGGGAGAGCTGCAGATTCCCTTTACGACGGGCCTGCTGCTGGGTTTAGGAGAAACGGAGGCTGAACGTGAGGAAGCGTTGGTGGCGATCGCAGCGATCCACCAACGCTGGGGCCATATTCAAGAGGTGATTCTGCAGCCCCATAGCCCAGGGGAACGGCAAAGCTGGGAAGGTAAAGCATTTAATGCGGAGGACTTGGTCAGGGTAGTTGCGATCGCACGTAAAATTCTGCCCCACGACATCACAATTCAAGTACCGCCCAACTTGATCGAGACGCCTCAGGTTCTACTGGCCTGCATTGACGCAGGAGCCAAAGATCTAGGGGGCATCGTGCCCCGTGATGAAGTAAATCCTGACTATGATCACCTATCGATTGAGCATCTATCAGCAACTTTAAAGATCGCTGGCTGGTCCCTTATCCCTCGGTTGCCGGTCTATCCCCACCTGCAATCTTGGCTATCACCCAGATTATTGGAGGTCTTACAAGAGCAGCAAAATGCCCTGATTTAGTTGAAGACTCAGCTTTGATCGCAATAGGCCTTGAGAGCCTCTTTATATTTGTCGGCGAGATTAAGAGGCTTATAGTCAGGCAGATCACACCAGCGCCGCCTCGTGCTGAGATGAATATTATCAAAATCATCACGGATCTCTCGCCAGCGTGCTCCGGCTAATCCCAGCAGCCCTAAATTTTGATCGAAAGGCGCTGCGTGGTTCTGCTGCAGTCCGCCTTCAATATTTTTGGGGTCAAGCGCTAACGGCAGTCCCATCTGCCCCATTTGCTCGATCATCCACACCAGCGCTGCGTTCGAGAGAGCGCTCTGGGCTTCAGTGCCGCCACCTACGGCTCCGTGGTTACCAGGGAACCAAACTTGATGCAGAATTTGAGACGTTAGATCCGGGCTAGCTTTCATAGGCGTGATGTTCAAGACTCGTCGCCGTTCATCAACCGCAACGGCATGGAGCGCCCGCTCAATGATTGCACTCAACGTCGTGTCGTGGAATTGATAGCGGTGATTCAGCCAGGTATTGATGGGCAAAAAGGGAACCACATCAGGAATACCCAATGATCCCACTGTTTCCCAGCAGCCTAATAGGGTAATGGGGACGCGATCGCCGTTC
This sequence comes from Thermosynechococcaceae cyanobacterium, assembly GCA_050330855.1. Taxonomy (GTDB): domain Bacteria; phylum Cyanobacteriota; class Cyanobacteriia; order Thermosynechococcales; family Thermosynechococcaceae; genus RCC1774. Next base: position 114,359 of record JBHJNL010000007.1, read on the forward strand.
TCTTGCCGAAACTGTTGCGCTTCGGGATGGCTGGGCTTGATTGCTTTGCTGCGATACAGGTCATAGGCACGTCGCAAGTGACGAATGTTTTGACGGGCCAGCAGCCCAGAGCAGTTAATAAAACCAGCCACGCTCCTCACTGTATAAGCGCCTCGGCTATAGCCGAATAGATAAATTTCATCCCCCGGCTCGTAGTTGAGACACAAGAACAAATAGGCATCTTGAATATTGCGGTCGATCCCTTCGCCAAAGGCTCCCCCTCGCAGCCGATCGAGTTTCCCTGTTCCGACGCCTCGCCCATAGAAGATGCTCTGCGGGGTGCCGTCATCGGTAATGGGTTTAATGGCTTGAGAGAGCTTGACGACATTGGTGGGATAGGGCGTGTTTAAATCTTGCCAAGTGCCATCACAACAGACAATTAATCGTTTCATACAAAAACCTCTTCCCGGGTTGCAGGCCGACAACGGTACTAGATTTTTTAAATCAACCCTGAACGCTTAGAGCCTGTATGGATCTATCGCAATCACATGCCTTCATAACGCGGAGAGCAACAAAACTTCTCAGGGGCAAAGGGTCGTCAAGTCCGGGAGAGGGGATCGAGTTTCTGGCGTAGTTCGGTTTTAATTCGGTTCAATATATGGGTTTGATCTAACGATGCCAAAATTTCGGTCACGACTGTTTTGGGTCCCTGCGGTCCCCAAGAGGCTCCATTGCTGAGATAGGTTTTGGTGACTTGACCGATGCTATAGGACGAGACACCGGCCACCGCTGCCTGGGTAAGCGCGACCGATAAATAGGGCACCAGTGACGCGCCTCCGGTGGCCGGCGCGGCGAGACCTAAAAGTCCCTTTAGTGAACTGAGACCAAAGGTGGCAAGGAGTTCACTGGCGCTGATGCCGCCCATGGCAACGGCAATATTCCGCAAGAGGCCCACGGCTCCCTGTTGGGTCATGGAGATGCCGTAGAGCTTCGATAGCGTCAAAATCATGGCGATGTCGATGACGGCGCTACTGAGAATATCGACCAGGGTAATGGGATTAAGTGCGATCGCAACGCCCTTGGTCATGACGCTCTGCCAGATGATCTGATTGGCGCTCCGGTCACGAATTTCCATTTTGCGCTGCACCACCTGCCCATGAATATCATCGGCATAGAGCAACGTATTGAGGGCCACAATAGCTTTGCCCTCTCGATCTAAAATCTCTAGAATTTTGAGTTTAAGATCTTCGACTTGGGGTGGCCCCGGCACCAGTTCTGCCCCCAGACTCCCGTCAGAGCGCTGTACCGCCTTGGCGACCAAGGGCGCGGCTGATGCCATCACAATCTCGTCTGGGGAAAGCAGTTCTCGAACGCGATCGTCGCGAATCTTTGCATAGATGAGCTGCCGATCTGCATCAGGATACTGATCCACTTTATTGAATACCAGCAACAGAGGCTTGCTGGCCTTTCTGAGGCTCGATAACGCCTCATACTCAACCTTGGTTAAGTCCCCCGCAATGACGAACAGAATGAGATCGGCCTGCTGGGCCACTTCACGGGCTAACCGCTCTCGGTCTTCGCCGCCCACTTCGTCGATTCCAGGCGTGTCAATCAGTTCAACCTGTGATTTACCGCTGCCTGCCAAAGCAACTCGGACGAGATCATCCGTCGGATGGTTGTAAATATTCCATCCCGTTTGCTGGGTGGTTTGAGTGACGCCATGGGTCGGACCGGTGGCGAAAATCGATTGGCCTACTAGGGCATTGAGTAAGGAAGATTTGCCACGGCTCACTAAACCGAACACCGCGATATGAACAATCTGGTTTTCAAGCTTGTCGAGCATTGCCTGGAGGCTGGCAACCTCGGTTTCTAACCCCGCTTGCTCTCGCTTCGATAAGTCAAGCTTTTTAAGAAGAGTCTGTAGCGACTCTTGGGCATGTTGATAGCCCAGATCAGACTGAATGCGCTCGAAGCTTTGAATCGCTTCATCTAAGTCGGCTTCGAGCTGAGTCAAATCGGGCTGGTTCCATTGCGAATCATCTGAGGCAGGAAGAGGCATGGGAGCACGCGGCTTAAGGCAAGATCAATGCAAACACAGGAGCAAAGTTAACTCTAGCGTAGCGCTGCTGATCTTTATTTGATGAAGGCGTCTTTGGGCATGGCGGTATAGCATAGAGACAATAGCTACCACACTTCTCCCATGTCAGACCGTCTAGACAGAATTGAAGCAATACTTGAGAACCTCGCCAGCCGTGCAGATACAACACAGCTACAAATAGATGTGGTGATCGAAACTCAGCTACAGCTACAAAAAGCAGTGAACTCCCTTGCCAAATCTGTGCAAGCGCATTGTGACGATCATCGTCGCCACAGCTAAAGAGGGTCTCATTTAATGCGGTTTGATTATTGTGCTGGGGCCGAGGATTGCTGCGATCGCAACATTAAAAAGATGTCCCTGCCTGGGCGGCTTCCTTCTATACGGACTTGCCAGCTTCTGCAAAACTAGTTCCCATCTGCTGCCTTCCGAACCCTCAACCATTCGCTCAATTATGGCAATGCAACTTGCGAAGGTCGTTCCCTTTGGACGATCTTTTGATGAATATCAGCAGATGTTCAGTCTAACCACTGAAGATTTAGAGAAGCCAGTTCTGAGTGTCGGCGATGGACCCGCTAGCTTTAATGCTGAAGCCACCGCCCAAGGACACCCGATCATATCCATTGATCCGGTTTATGCCTTCAGCGGCAACGATATTCAACAGCGTTTTGATGCCGTCGTGGATGACATTATCGCCCAGGTTAAAGCCTCTCCCGATGACTGGGTATGGTCGTACCACAAGTCTCCAGACGATCTCCGCCGCAACAGAATGCAGGTAATGCAGCGATTTTTGCAAGATTATAAGCCGGGTAAACAAGCTGGACGCTACCTTGTCGGTGAACTCCCTCAGCTTCCGTTTACGGATCATCAGTTTGATCTGGCGCTGTGTTCTCATTTTTTGTTTCTTTACTCAGCCCATTTGGACGAAGCCTTTCACCAAAAGGCCATTCAAGAAATGCTGCGGGTCAGTAAAGAGGTGCGTATTTTTCCGGTGCTGACGCTGATGCGGGAGCGATCGCCCTATCTTGATGCCATCCTGCACACCTACAAAACGGCAGGCTATCGGGTGAATCTAACGCAGGTTCTCTACGAATTTCAGAAAGGCGGCAATCAAATGCTTGTGATCCGTCAGGGTCTGCGGTAGAACTGTTGTCTTAGCCCTACCAGATCCCCGATAGAATGCGAAGGTGCGCAGTCCCGTTAGCCCCACAGTATGTCCCAAACCCTTTGGCAACCGCCTCGTTTAAGACGTGATGAAGATAATGAACACGAACGTCGCGCAACTTGGCTAGAGCTATTCTATGACCTGGTATTTGTCGCTGCCATTGGTGAACTCGCCCACTATTTAAGCCTCAATCTTAACTGGCGAGGGGTGGGCAGCTACATTGCCTTTTTTATCCCTATTTGGCTGTGCTGGCTGGGGGCGACCTTCTATGCCACCCGCTTTGATACTGATGATCTCTCCGATCGGCTGGCCTCGTTATTTCAGATGGCAATTGTGGCTGCGATGGCCGTTAATATTCACGCGGGTCTAACCGATGCCTCCTTAGAATTTGCCATTTGCTACCTGCTGTTTAGGGTCTTGCTGATTTTGCAGCATCTCAATGCAGGGTATCACGTCCCTGAAGTGCGCGGGTTGACCACCATTTATGCCCTTGGATTCGGAGCTGGGGCAACCTTCTGGCTGATATCGCTATTTGTACCGCTGCCGTGGCGTGTCGGGTTTTGGGTCGTGGGAATGGGCCTAGACTTGGCAACCCCATTTATGGCGACGAAATGGGTGACACAGTTTCCACCCAGCATGACCCATATTCCTGAACGGGTGGGGTTGTTTACCATCATCGTTTTGGGGGAGTCGATTGTTGCAGTGGTGCGCGGCCTCTCAGAACATGATTGGGGCGTGCTGTCGATTGTGGGGGCTTTGTTGGGCTTGAGCGTGGCCTTTAGTCTGTGGTGGCTCTATTTTGATTCGGTGGATGGCTCCCCTTTGCAGGCGATTAAGGACGGCAATGTCAGAATGGCGATGGGCTGGGTCTATGCCCACATGCCGCTGGCGATTGGTCTGACTACGATGGGGGTCGGCGTTGAACGAATGGTGACCAATGGGGTGGATCTGACGCCCTCGACGGCAGATCGCTGGCTCTTTTGTGGTTCGGTGGCCCTCTGTCTGTGTTTACTAAGTACGATTCATTGGGTTACTTCAACCTTAGGACATCCCCACGTTCATCGGATTGTGGGGAGTTATCGCTTAGGGTCGGCAGCATTTGTGGGGGTGCTTGCAATAGCACCGACTTCTCTCAACTCCCTTACTTTGATTGCATTGGTTGCGATCGCCTGTGCGGTGCAGGTGGGCTTAGATCTGTACCGGTACTCAGCCCTCTAGACACACAGCATCATTCGGCTCTCTGTTTCTTACTGTTCATTAGGATGAGTCAGAATCGCATACCGATGGCGTATTTCAGTGAGCCGCTCTGCTTGATTAGAATATGCTCTAGGGTAAACACCGATCGCGAATTCACCGACAAGGGCATAGTAAACCATCCGCGCCCTAACCAAGGCTTCATCTGAGGTAAAGCCAATGTTGACAAATAACTCTTGTGTATAGCCTAAGCGCTGCCGATCTACTTGAATCAGGGTCTCAGCAACTGCCTCATCACTTGTTGCCCAAGCTCGAATTGCAATCTCCTCGCGTCCTTCGTCTTGTATGGCTAACTCAAAGAGATGCAGCAACTTGTCATGGGGCGCACCCCCCGCACCCTCAACATGATCGATGATGCCATAGGTCTGTCGACTAACCCACTCTTCTAATATCGCAACTAAAAGCTCCGCTCGATTTTTGAAATGCCAGTAGAAGCTCCCTTTTGTCACCTGCATTATTTTTGCCAGCGGCTCTACGCGCACAGCCCCTACCCCACTTGCGGCTAGCACCTTGAGTCCCTGATTAATCCAATCGTGACGGCTGAGGTTTGAACGATCTTTTCCCTCTACCATACGGCTGCGTATTGACATTACCCTGCAATGGGTACTACTCTACTTCCATACGGTATCGCATGGAACAATAATCAATGGTAATTCTTCATTCAAAAAGTTGGTGTGGCTGCGGGTGCCCCTAGCATTGTGGTGTCGCTGTGGAAGGTTTCAGATCAAGCAACCGTTGACCTAATGGTGGCTTTTTATGAGCAACTCAAATCGAACCTTAATAAAGCTCAGGCTCTGAGGTAGGCTATGCTTCAAACTCGAAAAAATATCCTAACTCAGTGGATTGGGCGGCCTTCACTCTGATCGGAGAAGCGGGTAATTGACCTGCCCCATCGCTGGATTCAGAGGATGGCCCTTGAGACCATCCTCTGCCTACTTACTCATTGTCTCAACTATCGCTCTGACCCCTTACAGTAGAAATATTCTCTTCAGTGCGACCCATTGTGAGCCATCCAGACTACCTTGAACGCATCCTGACCGCCCGTGTCTATGATGTGGCGCAAGAAACCCCCCTTGAATTTGCCCCTCGCCTGTCCAGTCGGCTGCACAACCAGGTTTTACTAAAGCGAGAAGATATGCAATCGGTCTTCTCTTTCAAATTGCGGGGCGCTTATAACAAAATGGCTCAGCTCTCCAGCACCGAGCTTGCCAAAGGCGTGATTGCTGCCTCCGCCGGGAATCATGCCCAAGGGGTCGCGCTGGGCGCTAAAACGCTTGGGACAACGGCTCTGATTGTCATGCCCGTCACAACGCCCCAAATGAAGATAGATGCCGTGGCGGCACGGGGAGCAGAAGTAGTTCTTTATGGGGACACCTACGATGATGCCTGTACCCATGCCAAAGCATTAGCCGCAGAAAAGGGGCTGACCTTTATTCATCCCTTTGACGATCCTGATGTGATCGCGGGCCAAGGCACCATTGGCATGGAGATTTTACGACAGCATCAGAAACCCCTTCACGCGATCTTTGTTGCCATTGGTGGGGGTGGTCTGATTGCAGGAATTGCAGCCTACATCAAACGACTTCGGCCTGAGATTCGTATCATTGGGGTAGAGCCAGTCGATGCCGATGCAATGCATCGATCGCTAGCGGCTGGGCAACGGATTGGACTGACCCAAGTGGGCCTATTTGCCGATGGTGTGGCGGTAAGCGAGGTGGGTGAGGAAACCTTTCGGCTCTGTCAGCTATATGTGGATGAAGTGTTGCTCGTGAGTACCGATGATATCTGCGCGGCCATTAAAGATGTCTTTGAAGATACCCGCTCTATTTTGGAACCGGCAGGGGCACTTGCGATCGCAGGTGCGAAAGCCTATGTCGAACGGGAACAACTCACCGATCAAACCTTGGTTGCGATCGCCTGCGGAGCCAACATGAACTTTGACCGTCTTCGGTTTGTGGCCGAGCGAGCTGAACTTGGCGAGCGCCGCGAGGCCATCCTGGCGGTCACGATTCCTGAAGAGCGGGGCAGCTTTTTGAAACTCTGCCGCAGTATGGGCAAACACGGCATCACAGAATTTAGTTACCGGATGACGGATTCCCACCAGGCCCATATTTTTATCGGCGTCAAAATTCAAAATCGAGCCGACGCCGCAGCCATTATTGCCACCCTAGAAGCACAAGGCTTTAGCACCTTGGACCTCACCGACGATGAACTGGCGAAACTCCATCTTCGCTATATGGTAGGGGGGCGCTCACCGTTCGCTGAAAACGAGCTGCTCTATCGCTTCGAGTTCCCTGAACGGCCCGGTGCGCTCATGAAGTTCTTGAGCTGCATGAGCCCGAATTGGAATATTAGTCTGTTTCACTACCGCAATCACGGCGCAGACTATGGCCGGATTGCCGTGGGGATGCAGGTGCCTCTCCATGAAATGCAGGATTTCCATGCCTTTCTGGAGACCCTTGGCTATCGATACTGGGATGAGAGCCAAAATCCCACCTATAAGTTATTTCTGGGCTAACGCGATCCCGATTCAGCGATTCAGATAGGCGCACCTCTTACGATTCAATCAGAAGTTCTGCACAGCTATCAGCGGCTAGAGGAAAAAGTATACCTGCAAAAGGTTAAGACTTTGCTATGTGCTGATTAACGTTTATATCTTGAACTTTTAAATCTGTTTTAGGGCTAGAAGAAAAAATCTATAACCCGATAGAGCGCTGCTAATTTTAATCAATTTGAGATCAAGATGAAAATTAATTTTACTCTTTTTAGACCCTTAGCATCACAGAGATGATACTAGGATTTTAGGAGGAGGAGATCATTGATCGTGACTGGATTAATTGAACATTACTGAGTACTTAATGTGTTCATATCTGTCTCTTAATCATTCAATGGAATTATTGTTTTGGCCCCAGTGATTTTGTGTCACTCAGTAGTCGGGCCTGCTACTTCGTTGATCGTTCTGTACAGGGCGATCGCAGTTTGTGTGTGATTTTTATCTGCCATTGCCAGTATTTTTAGGAGAGTCAGAGAGCCTCATGGATGCAAATTTTGATACATTTCAGCCTGCTCAGGCTGACGGTCTCGAAGGATATACCGTTGATCCTATTGTCACCATTGGCGAGTCGATCGATGACTATATTCCGGCTGGAATTCCAGACGGAATGGGGGCATTCAAGCTGGATGATCATACCGTTCGCATTCTCGTCAGCCATGAGTTAAGACCCGATGTAGGCTACGCATACCAACTAGCAAATGGGACTGAACTCACAGGAGCACGAGTTAGCTATTTCGATATCGATAAAACCACGCGAAATATTAAAGATGCAGGCTTAGCCTACGACACCATCATCAATAGAGCCGGAGAAATCGTTGATGAAGCCTCTGACTTAGAATCTAGCAGTCTGAGCCGGTTTTGTTCAGCCCACTACATTGAGGCCAATCAGTTTGGCGAAGGACGGGGTTTAGTCGATGGCCTCTTTTTCACCGGAGAAGAAAACAGTGGCGGCACGGAGTTCGTGCTTGACCCTGCTAGTAATACGCTCTACGCAGTACCCTGGATGGGTCGGGCCGCTTGGGAAAACGTCACTGAATTAGATACCGGTACCACGGACAAAGTAGCTTTCCTCGTCGGAGATGATCGCGAAGGGGCACCGCTGCTGATGTATGTCGGCACCAAGGACACCAGTGAAGGCGCAGGGGTTCTAGAGCGCAATGGTCTCGTTGGTGGTCAGCTCTATGTCTGGGCTGCAGATACGGGTGAAACCACACCCGAAGAGTTCAACGGTACCTTCGAGAGTCGGGACGGAAGCTGGGTTGAAATCCCCTTTTACAATCCAGCTCAGGCAGGTACTGCAGTTAGTCAAGACGAGCTTGGCTATGATGCCCAAGGCTTCGCCACTCAAGCTCAGCAGGATGCCTTGGCTGAAGCCGCCGGTGCGTTTCAGTTCTCCCGCCCTGAAGACGTCGCCACCAACCCTGAAGATGGAACCCAGGCCGTTCTAGCCTCCACAGGTCGTGACAGCCTCTTCCCTTCTGATAGTTGGGGCACCACCTACATCATCGATACAGATTTTGGCGCTGATGGCACCCCCGCCACAGGATTGGTCAAAGCCATTTATGACGGCGATGACGCCGGTGTCGGTCAGTTTGAAGAGTCAGACTTCGGTCTACGGAGTCCTGACAATTTGGATTGGTCAGATGATGGCAATATCTACATTCAGGAAGACCGCTCCTTCAGTGAGTTCGGCCTTACTTCGGGAGAAGAAGCCTCGATTTGGAAGCTTAACCCTGAGTCCGGTGAGCTGACCCGGATTGCCCAGCTTGATCGTTCTGCAGTGCCTGCCGGTCAAAGCGATGGTAACCCTACTGATATCGGGAATTGGGAGTCCTCCGGCATTCTAGATGTCTCTGAACTCTTTGATCAAGAAGCTGGCAGTCTGTTTATTTACAATACTCAAGCCCATAGCTTGGGTGGAGGCCCGATTGACTCCGAAAATCTCGTTGAGGGAGGCCAGATTGCGTTTTTGAGCCGTCCGGCGGAGCTAGAGGGTTACGCTTCTTTACCAGCGGATACCTTTGCTGAGGGGCCACCGGCGGGCGGAGATAACGGCAACGGCGGCCCCATTGATGCTAATGGTCGAACGGGTCCCTTTGATGGTCAGCCGATTCAGGGATTCAGCGGTGTGCAGTTTGCAGACAGCGACGGTAGTTTCTGGTTCTTGTCTGATAATGGCTTTGGTGGTCAAGACAATAGCTCTGACTATTTGCTCAGGCTCTACAAAGCTGATCCTAGCTTTGCCGGTTCTGAAGGGGGTGACGGCAGCGTTGCCATCGAAGACTTTATTCAGCTTAGCGACCCCAACGGTTTGATTGGCTTTGATATCCAAAACGGAGATACAGTAGAGCGTCTATTGACTGGCGCTGACTTTGATGTGGAGTCCTTTGTCATCGACGGTAATGGTGAGATCTGGATTGGTGAAGAGTTTGGTCCCTATCTGCTCCACTTCGATGCCACTGGAACCCTTCTAGATGCTCCTATTCCGACGCCTAATCCAGTCGAGCTGAATACGCTTAATGGTCAAGACCCCATTGTGATTGGTCACCGGGGCGCAAGTGGTGTTTTGCCTGAGCATACGCTAGAGGCTTATCGAGTTGCGATCGCACAGGGCGCAGACTTCATTGAGCCAGATTTAGTGAGTACCAAAGACGGCGTGCTCATCGCTCGCCACGAACCCATTTTAGATGACACCACCAACGTCACTGAGGTGTTCGGTCCAGAGCGGATGTCTACTAAGTTCTTAGATGGCGTCGAAACCACAGCCTATTTCGCGGAAGACTTCACCCTTGAAGAAATCAAAATGCTGCGGGCGGTCCAGTCGCGAGACTTCCGTTCTCAAGACTTCAACGGTGCCTTTGAAATTCCCACCTTCAAAGAAGTGATTGAGCTGGTTCAAGAGGTTGAGGCCCAGACCGGTCAGGCCGTCGGCATTTATCCTGAAACCAAGCATCCCACTTTCTTTGATCTGCAGGGATTGTCTCTCGAAAGGAAGGTTATTTCCACACTTCAAGAAACGGGGTTCACTGATCCAAATCGCATCTTTATCCAGTCCTTTGAGTTCCAGAACCTCATTGAACTCCAAGCAATGCTAGATGCTGAAGGACTAGGCGATATTCCTCTGGTGCAGCTCTATGGTGACACTACCGATAGCGCCAATCCCGATGACACCTTCTCAGTTCCCTATGACGTTCGCTTTAACGTCCAGCAGCAGAATGACCTTGTTGCCATCTACGGCCAAGCGTTTCTAGATGCGGCTGAAAACCCCCTATCTGAGGACACAATTTATAGCGACCTCGACAGTCCAGAATTTTTGCAACTGATCAGCCAGCGGTATGCAGAGGGTGCCGGTCCTTGGAAGAATAACTTCCTGCTCCGTGAGGCTCTTGGTGCCCCGGTTGACGGTGATGGCGATGGTGTCGCTGAGATTACAACTCAGCTCACGGGGGAAGTGACTTCCTTCATTGATGACGCCCACGATGCAGGACTGCAGGTTCACCCCTACACGCTCCGAAATGAAGAGCGATTCTTGACGCTCAAGCCCGACGGGACACCCCAAACTCCTGAAGAAGAGTTTGAGCAACTGATCGAGCTTGGCGTCGATGGATTCTTTACTGACTTCCCCGGTACAGGGGACCAAGTTCGAGATTTGCTGGTGGCGGATCAGGTGCGATCGCCTCAGAACCCAGAGGTCCAATCCGGCGATGCCGTCGCTAATATCGCTGGCTCCCGTGGTTTTGAAGGCATGGCAATCAGCCCAGACCGTCAAACTCTCTATCCACTCCTAGAAGGAACAGTAGAAGGCGATCCAGAAGGGTCACTCCGCATCTACGAATTCGATGTCGCTTCCAGTGAGTATCAAGGACTCGTCGGTCGCTATCAACTCGACGATCCCAGCCATGCCATTGGTGACTTCTCGGTAATCAATAACAACGAGTACCTCGTCATTGAGCGTGACGGCAATCAAGGGGAAGATGCCGCCTTCAAAAAGATTTTCAAGGTGGATCTGTCTAAGGTTGACGAGAACGGCAACGTCCTCAAAGAAGAGCTGGTTGACTTACTCAACATCAGAGACCCTAACGACCTTAACGGAGACGGCAGCACCACCTTTGACTTCCCGTTTGTCACCATCGAAGATGTCTTAGTCTTAGATGCTGACACCATCCTGGTTGCCAACGACAACAACTATCCCTTCTCTGTTGGTCGGGGACCAGACATCGACAATAACGAAATCATTCAAATTAAGCTCGATCAGCCCCTCGATTTAGATGCCCGTGTCGGTCAAGCTGGTCTCGATCGGTTTGGAATCAGCGGTAATCAGTTTGATACAGTGGAACTAGCGCAGATTGTAGGTCTTGAAGACTATGTGGTGGACCCCGTCTTCACTATCGGTGAGACCTACGGCGGCTACACTCCCCCCGGAATTCTGGATGGCTTGGGTGCCTTTGAGCTAGATGAAAACACAGTGCGCGTCCTTGCCAATCACGAGCTAAGACCCGATCAGGGCTATGCATACCAGCTTGAGAACGGCACCGAACTGGTGGGAGCCAGAGTCAGCTACTTCGATATCGACAAAACCAGCCGTGCGGTGGTAGATGCAGGCTTAGCCTACGACACCATCATTAATCGAGCAGGTGAAGAAGTCGATGAAATCACCGACCTTGAGTACAGAGGACTCAATCGTCTCTGTTCAGCCCAGTATATTGAGGCTGAGCAGTTTGGCAGCGGACGCGGCCTCGTTGATGGTCTTTTCTTCACTGGAGAAGAGGCCAACGGCGGCACTGAATTTGTGCTCGACCCCGCCACCAATACCCTCCATGCTGTTCCTTGGATGGGCCGTGCGGCTTGGGAAAGTGTGACTGAGCTAGATACGGGCACCACCGATAAGATTGCTTTACTCATCGGAGACGACCGACAAGGCGCGCCACTTCTGCTCTATGTCGGCACGAAAGATGCTAGCGATGGCGCAGGCGTTCTAGAGCGCAACGGTCTTGTTGGCGGTCAGCTTTACGTCTGGGCCGCAGACAGTGGCGAAACAACCCCTGAAGAATATAACGGCACAGGCGAGAGTCGTACCGGAAGCTGGGTTGAGATTCCGGTCTATGATGCCGCTCAAGCTGGCACTGCCGTTGACTCCAATGCTGACGGCGATATCCAAGATGATTTAGGCTACGACGCCCAGGGTTTTGCAACCCAAGCTCAGCAGGATGCCCTTGCTGCAGCCGCTGGTGCGTTCCAGTTCTCTCGTCCAGAAGATGTCGCCACTAACCCTGAAGAGGGAACTCAGGCGGTTCTGGCTTCTACAGGTCGGGACAGCCTCTTCCCGTCGGATAGTTGGGGCACGACTTACCTTATCGACACTGATTTTGGCGCAGACGGCACACCGATGACAGCCACCATCAACGCGATTTATGACGGTGATGATGCGGGTGACGGCCAATTTGCTGGCTCTGACTTCGGTTTACGGAGTCCCGATAATTTAGACTGGGCCGATGATGGCAACATCTATATTCAAGAAGACCGCTCCTTCGACGAGTTTGGTCAAACCTCTGGAGAAGAGACCTCGATTTGGAGACTTGATCCAGATTCCGGTGAACTGACTCGCGTTGCCCAAGTCGATCGCACAGCCCTACCACTAGGCCAAACTGACAGCGACCCCACCGACCTTGGCAACTGGGAGACCTCTGGTATTCTCGATGTTTCCGAGCTATTTGGTGAAGAAGCCGGTCGCCTACTTCTATTTGATGTGCAGGCCCATAGCCTTGGCGAGGGCGTCATTGATGCGGAAAATCTTGTGCAGGGGGGCCAATTGGTCTTCTTAGAAGTTCCTGACTTGGAGGATCCCAGAAACGAGATTATCGGCACTAACCGCGCTGATACTCTGCGAGGTACCAAGGGTGCTGACTTCATTCAGGCACTCGCTGGCGCTGACACCATCAGAAGCCTTGGCGGTGATGACACTATTGAAGGCGGCAACGGTAGAGACACCATCTTGAGCGGCAATGGCGCTAACCTCATTGATGGCGGTAACGGTCGGGATGATATCAACGGGGGCGGTGGTCATGACACTATATTGGGTGGCAATGGTCGCGATACTCTCATTGGTGGCAAAGGAGACGACTGGTTAGCTGGCGGTGCTGGAAACGACCGTATTGAAGGGGGTGAAGGAAGCGATACCCTGATCGGGGGTGCAGGCCGGGATGATCTCTATGGTGGTAGCAGCAGTGACTTGTTTGTTCTGGACGTGGGTCAAGGTCGAGATACGATCCATGACTTCAATGTACGTTTTGATGCTCTGGGTCTCTCTGAGGGTCTCACGGTGGCTCAGCTAGGCGTTTCTGAGCGCAATAATGATAGTACGCTCATTCAGCTCCTGGAAATCCATCAAACGCTGGCGGTGCTTGAGGGTGTTAGTGCCACACTAGATGAACTCTCCTTCGAGATCTATACTCCTGTGGTTTAGACGATAGGGGCTTTGGGGGAGATGCGATCGCATCCCTCCCACAAAGACCTCTCCCAAATAAATCAACAGGTCTGATTGAAGAGTGTCACAGTAATTCAGTCAGACCCTTTTTATTGTTTAAACGGGCATAAACTACCGATAGCATCTCGACCTCCTCTACATTGCCAGGGCGTAGCACCAGAAGCAAAGGGAAATGAGGTTAAAACGGTTGAGTCTCAGTGGTTGCTAGCTGCTGTAAATACTGGCCGTATCCAGTCTTCAGCAAGGTTTGACTGAGGCGGAGCAATTGGTCCACGTCAATATAGCCCATTCGATAGGCAACCTCTTCAATACAGGCAATTCTCAGACCCTGCCGCTGCTCTAGCGTTTCAACAAATACTGAAGCCTTCAGTAAACTTTCATGGGTGCCGGTGTCGAGCCAAGCAACGCCTCGACTCAAGCGCTCTACCTGCAGTTGCCCTAACTCTAAATAGGTGCGGTTGATATCGGTAATCTCTAGCTCCCCCCGCGCTGAGGGCTGCAGACCCGCTGCAATGTCGATCACCTGATTGTCATAGAAGTACAGCCCGGTAACGGCATAGTTCGATTTAGGCTGCTGGGGCTTTTCTTCGAGGCCGATGACTTGGCCTTGCCTGTCAAATTCTAAGACACCATAGCGTTCTGGGTCTTGAACCCAGTAGCCGTAGACAATGCCCCCGGACTGCAGATGCTGGCTTTTTTGCAGTCTTTCGGCCAGGGAATCGCCATAGAAGATGTTGTCCCCAAGCACTAGGGCCACGCTATCATCACCAATGAAGGAGCGGCCAATAATAAAGGCCTGGGCTAGTCCTTCTGGGTTGGGCTGTACGGCATAGCGAAGATTGAGACCCAGATGACTGCCGTCTTGAAATAAACGCTCAAACAACGGCAAATCTTGGGGTGTAGAAATGAGCAGAATATCCCGAATACCCGCCAACATGAGCGTTGATAACGGATAGTAAATCATCGGCTTGTCATAGATCGGCATCAACTGCTTAGAGATGACCTGAGTGATGGGATAGAGGCGTGAACCTGTTCCCCCCGCTAAAATAATGCCTTTCATCGTCGTTAGCCCCCTTGATGATCTCTTGCGATAGTGCCTAACTTCAATCGGACGCTGTTGCTGAGTCTGTCCCAGTGACATCCCGGCTGTAGAGCAGTGTTGCCTCGACGAGTTGCTCACCGCGCTGCGGCTTCAGCAGTTGTTTCCCAGATCCTTCTTTGCCTGCGATCTGTAGATTAGCGGTGGATAAGTAGGCGATCCGGTCTTGATCGGTGGTCACTAGAATCTCTGCGTCAGCAGGTGCCGGTAGCGCTGCAATCAGCGCGTCGGTTTTGGTGGCGAACTGCATCGCTGTGGCCCCGACATCGCCCAACTTTCCGATTCTAAAGAAATCAATCGGCAGACGTTTGCAGTAACCTCGCCCCGAAATGAGCGTCAGGTTACCGTCATCATTAAGGGCCACCATGCCGACAATCTTTTCCTGTTTGCGAAGGCGTAAGGCTCGGTTACCTTGAGCGGTGCGCCCCATTTCGGGCACCTCTGCGATCGGAATCCGCAAGATGCGGCTGGTGGAGGTTGCGATCGCAACCTCCCCTTCTGCCAAGACCGGCACCACCCAGCGCAATTGATCATCATCTTTAAGCTTAATGGCCCCTAATCCCCGCGCTGTAATCTCTGTAAAATCTGACCAGGGCAGCATCTTAATGCGTCCCTGTGCCGTCAAAAGAATCAGATTCGAGGCCGGATCAATGGCCGTTCTAAAGAAGCAGGTCGCGATTTCTTCCTGGTGGGCACTCTCCGGCTGCAGCGTCATGAGCGGCACCCCCCGCGCCTTTGTTGACGTGATGGGCACCAACTGGAGCGGCACCTGATAGGCTTTGCCGCTATGGGTAAAGGTAACCAGTTCATCGGAAAGCTTCGTTGTGTAAAGCTGGACTGGCAAGTCACGGGGCTGCTCTTGCCAGTCTGCCGTGTGCGGGCGAGATCGGGGCGCTGACCGGAGGGCGCGCACATATCCCCGCTGGCTTACCTCCACCGTCACTGGATCATCGGCGGAGTAGACCACTGGAACCTTGGTAGCCTTCCCAAAATGAAGGTGGGTGCGGCGGGCATCGTTATGCTGTCGCTTCAGGGTGCGTAGATCTTGCTTGAGGGCTTTAAAGAGTTCAGTCCGGCTCCCTAGCAGGGTGTCTAGATCCTCAATTTGGCTTGTTAATTCCTCAAACTCCTCCTGCAGGCGCTGCTGCTCTAGCCCCGTGAGCCGTCGCATCGGCATCGATAAAATCGCATCGGCTTGGCGATCGCTCAGGTCAAGCTGATTTTGTAGTGCATACTTCGCCGTTGTGCCATCTGCCGCCGACCGGAGCATCTCAACCACATCATCTAAGCTGCCGAGGGCTAAGCGTAGCCCCTCTACTAAGTGAATACGGGTTTGAGCCTGCTCTCGCTGATGGCTGTAGCGGCGGGTCAGCGTCTCTTCTCGAAAATCGAGAAAGGCCTGCAGGACTTCTTTTAAAGACAACTGCACCGGCTGATTGTCCACGATAGCCAGCATAATAACGCCAAAGTTCGACTGCAGCGGTGTGAGGCGATAGAGGTGAGAGAGCACGACTTCAGGGTCGCTTTCGCGTTTGAGTTCAATGACGACTCGCATGCCGTCGCGATCGCTTTCATCCCTTAAATCTGCGATTCCCTCTAGACGGCCCTGGCTAATCAGTGCCGCAATCTTTTCAATACAACCTGCCTTATTGACCTGATAGGGCATCTCTGTGACCACAATCACCGGACGGCGGTGGCGACCTCGACCCGGCTGCACCTCTTCAATGCGGGTGACGGCCCGCACCGTAATGCTGCCCCGCCCGGTCTCGTAGGCATCTTTAATCCCTGACCGGCCCATAATTTCTCCCCCCGTGGGGAAGTCAGGACCAGGAACAATCTTGAGCAGTTCTTCGTGGGTTAGATCGGGCCGGTCAATCAGGGCAATTAAAGCATTCACAATCTCCCCTAGGTTATGGGGCGGAATGTTTGTTGCCATTCCCACCGCAATCCCTGAGCAGCCGTTGAGAAGCAGCATCGGAAGCTGAGCCGGCAGTACCGTTGGCTCCTGCTGTGAATTATCGAAGTTGCCAACAAAGTCAACGGTTTCTTCGCCAACATCCTCTAGCAAACCGACATTGCCAAAGCTAGATAGTCGCGTCTCGGTATATCGCATCGCAGCGGGGGGGTCATTATCCACCGAGCCGAAGTTCCCATGCCCTGCCACCAAAGGATAGCGGCTTGAAAAGCTCTGCACCATCCGCACCAAGGCGTCATACACCGACTGATCGCCGTGGGGATGATATTTACCTAAAACATCCCCCACTACACGGGCGCACTTTCGATAGGGACGGTCTGGCGTTAGCCCCAGCTCATGCATGGCGTAGAGAATACGCCGATGGACTGGCTTGAGGCCATCGCGGACATCGGGCAGCGCCCGCCCCACAATCACGCTCATCGCATATTCTAGGTAGGACTGTTCCATCTCGGTGCTTAGAGCGGTGGCAATCACCCGACCTTTTGAGAGCAGATTTAATTGTTTTGCCATGGGTGATGATAGTCCTAGTTAAGGGGCGTAGCCCCTTGCAGTGCGTATAAGGGTAACGTTGGCAGAATACTATACCTAGCCCTAGCTTGACGAGTTTTCAGTTTGCCTGCAGCACCAATCTTGACCAAGATTTGCCCTAAATTGGAGCGCGACCCCTAAGATGCCCCTAAGATATAGAGGTGAAAGCTGAGGTCGTATCGCAACGTTACTATGCCCTTTCTTCTCCTATGTTTGATCGGCTTAGCCATTCCCGCCACGGCCATCCTATCGGTTCAGAACGCCTCTGCTATAACGATTCAGTTCTTATTCTGGCAATCGGTTCCTTTACCCCTGGGCCTAGTTCTAGCCTTTGCCTTGAGTAGCGGTTTGCTGCTAGTGGCTGGCCTTCGTCCCATTATGAAATCTACGACGGCACCGAGTCGCGATCGCAACATCTTCGACCTCGAAGATTAGTCTTAACAGAGCGGCATAATAGGGATCCTCTTGCCCTTGACAAGCATGGGCAAATTCAGCCTCAAAAGCGTCAGATTTCATTACGGCGAAAACAGGTTTTTGTCAATGACCGCAAGAGTTTTATCGTTTCGTAACACGGGGTGAAACGTTCTCTATCACTTCATGATAAGCTCGGATTAAAGTTTATATTCGGCTGTGCAGTTCGCTTAATGACTACTCTAAGCTTGTCTCCGAATCTAACTGGCTACTTCTTTTGATTCTGGAGATTGTGTTCATGTCAATTTATATCGGGAACCTGTCCTACGACGCGACTCAGGATGATCTGAGTCAGGTCTTTGCAGAATACGGAACGGTCACGAGTGTTAAGCTGCCCACAGACCGAGAGACAGGCCGAATGCGTGGCTTTGGTTTTGTAGAAATGTCTGCCCCCGCAGAAGAAGATGCGGCCATTGAAGCCCTAGATGGAGCCGAATGGATGGGGCGCACCCTCAAAGTCAATAAGGCTCGTCCCCGACAGGGCGGTGATGGTGGTGACGGCGGTCGTCGATTTTAGCCCACCTCATCAAATGCCCTTATTGAAGTGATGAGAGCGTTTTGACTCCGATTCAATATCTTTTTCTACTTTCACTTTAGACAATACTCTCCTAGATATACACCTAGGGGAGTGTTATTTTATGGTGCTCTAGTTCTGGCTTGACAATAACAAGGTAGTAGCGCGACTAAGCCCAAATAACAGATGATTTAATACGAACAGCAGTTCTTGTCGTTGTTGGGGATAAATCTGGCGTTAGTGTTGCTTCCCCATGCCACTTGTCATTGAGCCTTGAATACTTAGGGATCTAAGCCAAAGTCATAAAAGAAATCTTGGTAGACGAGACTATATTCACCTGGTGCTAGCAGACTGTTGACCTTGGCACTATATGTCGTTAGCCCTGCACTATTGCTACTACGAAGCTCTTCGTATACTAGATCAACCTTTATTTTCTCTCGTATTCCCTGTTTAACACGGACACCCGCTCCAAAGAATTCGTTCAGTCCACCGCCGCCAGCTCTGCCCGTCTCAATTTCACGCCAATCCTTCTTGGAATTGAGCCTAACCAGAACGATATAATCATCAGGGGAGATATCAGAGGGTAGAGACATCTCAAATCTAGGGGCGTGATCAGCGATTCGCAAATTTGACCGACTCCCACTAATAACTGCTTTTTGCTTAGCAGGCACGACCCAAGGTGCCAAAAGTCTAGAACCCGAAGTGATCTGAACGTTGGGCTTGCGTCGCCTCATGATATATTCCTGCTCCCCTGCGATCAATTTCACTGAACTCAGGGAAATGCTAACGGTATTTCCTTGACTATCTTGATGAGTGCCAACATCAGTAACCTCGGCAGGCTGTTTCGGAGTCACCATCGCGTTCATGATTTTCTGGCTTACACCCTGCTGACGAAGTTCAATCAAGGCTTTAGGAGAAGTGTCAAAATTTGCAGGGCTATTTTGGACAGAAAGAATAATTGTTTCTTCAGGAATGCCCGCTTTAATGAGCTTGATCACATCATCATTGGTTAAGGCTTCCTTAGAAGGCTGACTCAAGGCAACAACAGGATTCAGCAGAATAGCTGTTACAGCAATCCATAGGGTCTTTTTGATAAGAGTTTGTTGCTTCATTTGAAACGATAAATCAGGAAAGGACATCCATGATAAAGGTCCGGTAGACTCTCCCTAGGAGTGTGACTGAGTCAAACGCTGGTGAATATCTTTTAGATGGGTACCGTTATGCACTGGCAAGCGGGGCTGAGGCAGCTCAGTATTCGGCCAAGTCGGTAGATCGTGGCAGGGACAGTCAGCCGACGCCGCTCCAGTATGGGGCGCAGGGATAGGCATTGCACAACGACCGCAGTCAATGATGTCCCACTGCTCACTCAACAGTTGTTTGACGCTTAGGTCAGTTCCCTCTAAATAACAGTCACCAGACTCCGGCGCACAGACCTGCTGCCAAGATGCCTCAAATTCTGAACTATACCGGTCTCTAGAAATGACAGGACGGGGCTTGACGGATTGACCGCCTTGCATGGTCAGGGCTTTCCCCAACTGGAGCCACTGGGCAAGGTATTGCTTAACTTGTATTGGATCAGCCATATCGATTCCTTCTACAGAGATGCTAGATTGTGCATCACTTACTAAGGAGCCTAACCCAGTAGATCGGATAATGGCACTGATGCATAGATCAATTTAATCCTCTCTTGACAAAGGTTACAGGTAGTTTACTGTTCTAAAAATTCAGATACAGAAGTTCCTAAAACTTTAAGATTGAGGGCATGCCCCGCTGTGACTAAATACACGGCGTCGGCCAGGGATCCTATTTGCTGAGTTAATTGACCGAGGCGATCGCGAAAGCTCCGACCTGCAGGATAGGCAGGAATGACACCCCAACCCGTCTCTTCAGCCACCAGAATCACGGTGGCGGGGCAGTTCTCAAGGCTGTGACATAGCGTTGTTGAGGTCTGTTGCCACAGAGCTTCGTCTTGGTCGAGAACATTGGCGAGCCAAGTGCCTAGCGAATCGATGAGCAGGCAGGTGTTAGGTGTTGCTTGCTCAATGGAGGTGGCGAGGTTGATGGGCACTTCCAGGGTGCCCCAATCTGCAGGGCGGCGTTGACGATGCCGTTGTACCCGCGCCTGCCAGTCTAGATCGGCCTCACTGCAGTAGGAGGTTGCTATATAGGTGATCGGCTTTTGGGCTTTTACAGCCAGGGCTTCAGCCCACTCGCTTTTGCCAGATCGAGCTGGTCCCGTGACTAAAATAATGTGTTGATGATTGTCTACAAATGCGTTCATGGGGTGGGTCTATCGCCCTCATTTGATGAACTTGCCCCACCAATGCTAGGCGGAGACGGGGACAATCGTTGATAATAGCAGCAGAATTCAGAGGCAATTGGTGCAAAATAAACAGCAAAAAAAAGGTCGAAATTGGTTTGTCTTGGTCTTTCTGGTCGTAGCGGTGGTCGGTCTGGCAGGCGTTTCTTTTGTACCCATCTTTAGTGAGCTATTCAGCGGCAACCCGGCTCAAACCTCGACTCCTAACCCTACTGCAACGTTGAGCAGTCGGCAAAAAGAGCTGCAGGATCTAGAGAAAAGCTATCTCATTGTTTTAGAACGCGAACCCGACAACGCCAATGTTTTAGAGTCTTTAGTCGATACCCGTGTGCAGATGATTTCGCTGGGTCTTAAGAAACCCGCTGACTTGGTAGATCCCCTCACCAAACTCGTGAAATTGTTTCCTGAGAGAACGAACTATCAGGTGGCCCTGGCTCAATCTCAGGCGGGGGCAGGCGATCTCGACGCGGCCTCTGACTCTTTTCGGGCCATCTTGGCGAAGGATGCAGGCAACCTCAGGGCGATGCAGGGCTTAGTGGAAGTCTTGGTGCAACAAAAACGGCCCCAGGTCGCGGTTGAGATTTTGCAAACGACGCTGACCACCGCCAAAAAGGTAAATCAAATTCAGCCTGGAAAGATTGACGAGTTAGCGATCAACCTTCTCCTCGCTCAGGTTTATGCTGAACAGCAGGACTACACCCCAGCTCTGACGATCTATGACGATCTGATTAAAGCGAGTCCCAAGGATTTTCGGCCTTTCTATTACAAGGCGGTGGCGCTTAGAGCGCAGGGAAATACGGCAGAAGCACAAACCTTCTTTCAGTCCGCCGCCGCGCTAGCGCCCGAACAAGAAAAGGTACAGATTAAAGCCGTGGCTGAGCAAGGTACCGCTCCGAATTCTGCGCCCAGTCCATCGGCACCGGCATCGCCTCCCGATGGGGGTGAATGAGACGGCAGGTGATCGATTTAATGCGTGGGATAAGGACTTGGGGAAGATTCTCCCTGATAGGGCTGTAGCAGAATAAAGCTATAGTGTTGGGGTAGAACATCGCTTTGATAGTCCTCGTCGCCGACCTGCACGCTCTGTTTGTGGAATGGGGCGGAGAAAATTCAAGAGGCTAGCGTTTCAAGCTGACGGTCTATCAATGATCATTTTTATTCAAAAGGACAGTTGTTGTTATGGAATTCACCGTTGAGTGTGAACCCCGCAAAATCGAAATTAATCCCCGGAAACTGCGTCGCATGGGGCAGATTCCGGCAGTGCTATACGGCCACGAAGGGACTGAGTCTGTTTCTCTCACTTTACCTGAATCGATTGCAGCCAAAATGTTAACGGCGGTGGAAGTGAATAACACGCTGATCACCGTTAATGTTCCTGAACTGTCGTTAAACTGTCAGTCTCTACTGCGTGATGTGCAGACCCATCCGTGGAAGTCACAGGTTTATCATCTGAGCTTTTTTGCGATCGCAGGTCAAGACAGCCTCACCGTTACTGTTCCCCTCAACTTCATCGGGGAACCCGTTGGCGTTAAAACGGGAGGCGGTTCATTGGATTTAAGCTTGAATGCGCTTGAGCTGCAGTGTGAACCTCAAAATATTCCAGAGACCATTGATGTTGATATCACAGAGATGAAGGTGGGAGACGCCATTCACGTCAACGAGTTGAGTTTTCCAAAGGGTGTTCTTTCCGGCGGAGAAGATAGCCGTCTAGTGGCGTCTATCTTGGCACCATCTGGCGTATCTGAGGCTGAAGAAGAGGAAGCCGTCAGTGAGGCTGCTGCCACGGGCGAAGCTGCTGCCCCTGCTGAAGAAACAGCTTAAATCACTAGCTCTGAAACATGACCTGCGGGTTAAATGACGAATGGCAGTACAGGAGTATCTTTAGGGTCTCAGTGCTGCCATTTATTATGTTGCTTGAATGGGCAATCGCATGGTGGGCTGAGTCGTGATCTCTCATCATCGATTGGATGTGAAGGAATTCCTTACCCTGTTTTGGATGCAGTGCCATACTGAGACCGAAGAATTTGCTCCGCAGGCTTATTCTGTGGCGTAAAACCCTGCCCTACGCTTTGCTGCGACCCAGGCTCAATGGCCGGAAACCACTTCCACCAGTACGCCCCAGCGAACCAATCTTGATCCCAAACCGTTTGGAAGAAGGCTTCGTAACAATTTGCCTGGGTTTGCAATCCCGCTTCGGTTGCAAATTGACTAGGGTTCAGTTCAGACGAATCGGGCCATTTCCAAGGTTCAATGGCGGCATCTTCAGTGCTGCGATAACCAATCTCAGTGAAAATCACTGGTTTTTGATACCGTTTCTGGATCACAGCAATGTTATCTAGATGGGGTTGCCAGCCTGCCTTAAGTTGCTCCACAGTGGGTTCATTTTGGGTCGATAGCGGGAAGTAGGCCTGAATTCCGATGAAATCTAGGGCATCCCAGAACTGGATTTGTTCAAAGGCTTCAAACCAGTTAGCCGCGTAGGTGAGCTGCCCACTGTAGACCTGACGAATATCTGCGATTAATGTGCGCCAGTCCTGTTCTCGCTGTATTGCAGTGGTCTGGAGTTCGGTGCCAATGCACAGCATCGGAATCTTTTGCTGTTCTGCAAATTTGGCGTAGTGAAGAATAAACGTGCGGTAGTTTTTAAACCAGGTCTGCCAGTCTGCTTCAGAGCGCATTTTAATATCAGTGCGCCATTTCCCTTCTTTGGCTTGGGTGAGCCAAATGTGGGGTTTGAGCAGCGTTTGTATCCCTATATCTTGGGCATATTGAGTCGTTAGGGTTAGCCCCTCATCGGTTTCTCCCCAATAAACGCCCGTTGTTTTCAAAAATAGGTCAGGGGAGTCAATGTCTCGCTGCCAGCCAAAGGGGGTCTGGACAATCCAGTTAACGTTGTTATCTTTCAGAACGGCTAGATTGTCTGGAGTAATAATCTGGCGGCCTGCAGTCCAAGAGATGCCTCGCTGTTTATCTAGCCTAGGCTCAGCTTGAGTAACGGCTGACTGCGGAGTATCGGGAGCAGAGATAGAGGGGAGCGGTCTAACCCGATGACAGCCGATCACTAGTAGGGCACAGAGAACAAACAGCAGCACCAGTTTTTTCATGGACGATTAGAAACCCTCTAGCTGAATCGATCTAGGCGCGTAACTGCTGAACGTAACTGCTGAACGTAACCGCTTAAATAGATGCGTCACTTTCTTTAAGTCCTTATCGCCCGGCAGATGTTCCACACCGCTGGAGAGATCGACACCCGTTGGACTGACTTGATGGAGGGCTTCAACAATATTGTCTGGCGTCAGCCCTCCCGCTAGAAACCAAGGGCAGGCCGGTGAAAAATGTCTTACGATAGACCAGTCCCAGGTTTCGCCTGTGCCACCTAGGGCTTGGGGTGTATAGGCATCTAGCAACAGGGCATCAACAACTTTTTGGTAAGGGTCTGTCTGCGCTAAGGTATCGGCGGTACGAATTCTAAACGCTTTAATGAGTTCGATTTGGGGCAATGCTGTTCGGACCTGCTGGCAAAAATCTAAAGATTCATCGCCATGAAGCTGCACCCCCGTCAGTTGAGCGATGTTGACCGTTTCTTTAATCTGTGAGAGCGTTTCGTTTGCAAAGACACCGATACGGACTAATGGCACGCCATCAATCGTGCGTTTAGGCAACTGCTCTGTAATGCTGCGAATTTGAGTCGGTGCAATATAGCGGGGTGACTGAGAGACACAGATAAAGCCGAGGGCGTGGGCACCTAGCTCAGCGATCGCAATGCCTTGATCGGCCCTTGTAATGCCGCAGATCTTAACCCGGAGCGGAGTCGGCCAATCCTGGATGCGGGGACTAATCGATTGGCTCATGGGCTGAATGTTAACTCTTCAAACAAAATGCGAATTTGGTACAGGCCAATTTCTATAATCCTGACAGCTATTCTACCGATCACAGTTATTTCACTGTTTAGGAGAACCATTTTTCATGAATTCTATACTGCTGACGACGTTTCCTGAGTATCACTGGACCTTCAATACGGGGGTGCTGATGATAGTGTGCAATTTAATTGCGATCGCAATTGGTCGCTACGCCATCCAACATCAGGGTGCCGGACCAGAGCTACCCGGCCCCCCGGTTCCAGACATTCTCAAAGGCTTTGGCTGGCCTGAATTTCTCGCCA
Organism: Thermosynechococcaceae cyanobacterium; assembly: GCA_050330855.1. GTDB lineage: Bacteria > Cyanobacteriota > Cyanobacteriia > Thermosynechococcales > Thermosynechococcaceae > RCC1774. The sequence continues at coordinate 138,959 of JBHJNL010000007.1, forward strand.
CTGTAAGTTTTGGTCATCTGCTTGGTGCGGGCATGATTTTGGGCCTGAGAGCTGCTGGCGGCCTCTAGTTACATCAATTCATCTTTAAATGAATATGCCCCTCAGCAAGAGAGTCAGTCTCTGGCTAGAGGGGCATCCATATATCATTCTATACTCATCTTCTAGGTGCCCATCCCTTCATCGCGCATCTTGGTGCCTCTCAAGCTTTGCACAGCGGCCAAGCCTCTCTGACTGCAGCCATAACCTCGATGCTCTGACCTATGAGCCAACGAACGGCTGCATGTGAGATAGACATAAGTCTATAAATTAAGTTAAAAAAATTGTATTGAGTCTATTCCATTTGGCCTTTATTATTTAGAAATATCAATATTTTTTGATTTATCTATCTATCGAGACATTATTTTTTGTCACTGCACCCTTGAAGCAAGCTCCGTTCTTTTTGTCTCATTTATTCAGCCCAGCCGCATTCAGCAATAATCTATGCAAATAACCAATCAAATCAATTTTAAGAACATACGCGGTGACCTCTTTGGGGGCGTTACCGCAGCCGTTATTGCCTTGCCCATGGCCCTGGCTTTCGGTGTGGCTTCCGGGGCCGGAGCCGCAGCGGGTCTCTGGGGGGCCGTGATTGTGGGCTTCTTTGCTGCTTTGTTTGGGGGCACCCCCACCTTGATCTCTGAACCCACTGGACCGATGACGGTGGTGATGACGGCGATTATCGCTCAGTTCATTGCCGTTGATCCTGATAAGGGTCTAGCGATGGCTTTTACTGTTGTGATGATGGCTGGCGCGTTCCAGATTTTGTTTGGGATGCTGAAGCTGGGTAAATACATCACAATGATGCCCTATACCGTAATTTCAGGCTTTATGTCTGGCATCGGTATCATTCTGGTGATCTTGCAGATCCCTCCTTTCCTGGGGCATAAGAACCCGCCAGGAGGCGTGATTGGAACGCTTCAGGCTATACCAAGTCTCATCTCTGACATTAAGCCAGGAGAGATAGGGCTAGCACTCGCCACGGTCGCAATTATTTGGTTCATGCCTTCAAGGTTTAAGCGAGTTATTCCACCTCAACTCGTTGCCTTGATTGTTGGTACAGTTCTTGGATTAATACTTTTCCCAAATCCTGATGCAATTCGCAGGATTGGTGAAATCCCAATGGGCTTCCCGGCGCTGCAGGTGCCAACATTTGAGTTGGGTGAGCTGCGCCTCATGTTTGTTGATGCGGTTGTCTTGGGGATGCTGGGCTGTATTGATGCTCTGTTAACCTCTGTGGTTGCCGATAGTTTGACGCGCACAGAGCATAACTCCAACAAAGAACTGATTGGTCAGGGGCTAGGTAACGTGATGTCTGGTCTTTTTGGGGGACTTGCAGGTGCAGGTGCCACCATGGGAACAGTGGTCAATATTCAAGCCGGTGGTAAGTCCGCTCTTTCTGGTCTGACGCGGGCCGGTGTGTTGTTCATTGTGATCTTGGGGGCGGCGAATCTGACCGCAACGATTCCCCTAGCGGTTCTGGCTGGAATTGCTTTCAAGGTGGGGGTTGATATTGTGGATTGGAGCTTCTTGAAGCGTGCCCACCAAATTTCGGTCAAGGGTGCCCTGATTATGTACGGGGTCATTATCCTCACTGTTTTGGTGGACCTGATGGTGGCGGTTGGTATTGGCGTTTTTATTGCCAACATCCTCACCATCGATCGCATGAGCAGCTTGCAGTCTGAGTCAGTGAAATCGATTAGCGATGCTGATGATACGATTCCGCTCAATGCCAATGAGAAGCGCTGGCTCGATGAGGCCAATGGTCGGGTATTGCTGTTTCAGTTAAGTGGACCCATGATCTTTGGGGTTGCCAAAGCCATCGCCCGTGAACACAACGCCATTAAGGACTGTGATGCTATTGTCTTTGACCTCAGTGAAGTGCCCCACATGGGCGTAACGTCTTCACTGGCGCTTGAAAATGCAGTGCAAGAAGCGGTAGAAAAAGGGCGTCATGTATTCATCGTCGGGGCTGCAGGGCAGACCAAGCGGCGGCTTGAAAAGATGAAGGTTTTGCGAATGCTGCCCGCGCATCATCTGCACACCGATCTGGCTGAAGCTCTGCGGTGCGCGGTTGAGACCATCGCAGCCACCCCGGATCAGTCTGCTAATCTCGGAGCCTCAGCCGCGATCTAGATGAAGAATAATGGGCGATCGCTGGTCGTGATTGCCCATGCCCCCGCTCCTTTGGGTGGGCTAGGGAATAAGAAAAAAGTTGAAAATGCTTTAGTCTCCTATGGGGTCTGATTTTACTGCATCTAAGCTTGACCAAGCTCTACCTTTTCGACTTGCTCCGTTGGGGCTTTTGGCTTAAAAACAATCTACGACCTAAGACGATTTATGATGCTCTCAAACATTGGTTTTCATTTTTTAGAATCACCAGATCGCTGGTTCTCTCCTGTTCCCTTAATCGCGGCAACCTCTGAAGCTGAATATGGTTCCTTTGTCCTGGCTGGAGTGCTGCTGACTCTAGTGGTGGTTTACACCATGAGTAAGTTTGGCGGCGAACTGTCTAAGCGATTGGGGTTACCCCCTGTTCTAGGCGAGTTGGTGGGGGGCGTCATTGTGGGCGTCTCGGCGTTCCACCTGATCGTTTTCCCTGAAAATGGTGCCGTTGCCAGTGAGTCTGTGGTGATGACGGTGCTGCAGTGGCTGGGCAATCTTGATACCGAAGCTGTTACCCATATTTTTGCCAGCCAAAGCGAAGTGGTTTCGGTGCTGGCGGAGTTGGGCGTCATTGTGTTGCTGTTTGAAATCGGCCTGGAATCCGATTTGCGGGAACTGGGTAAGGTGGGTTACCAAGCGGCTATCGTTGCGGTGGTAGGCGTTGTTGCTCCCTTTGCCTTGGGTACGGTCGGCCTAGTTGCACTATTCCATGTTCCCGTTATCCCGGCGGTGTTTGCGGGGGCAGCGCTGACGGCGACTAGTATCGGCATCACGTCTAAGGTTCTCTCTGAGCTAGGCCATCTGAAATCAACGGAAGGCCAGATTATTGTTGGTGCGGCGGTCATTGATGATGTGCTGGGTATTATCGTTCTGGCGGTGGTCGCCAGTCTGGCGAAAACGGGCGAAGTTGATTTGCTCAATGTTGTTTATCTGATTGTTAGCGCCACTGGCTTTCTGCTCGGTGCGATTCTGTTGGGTAAGTTTTTTAACCAGAGCTTTGTTGCGATCGCAGATCGTTTACAAACTCGCGGAGCCTTGGTGATTCCGGCTATTACCTTTGCCTTGGTGATGGCCTTCTTGGCGAACATCATCCATCTGGAGGCGATTCTGGGTGCCTTCGCGGCGGGTCTGGTGCTGGATGAAACCGACAAACGCAAAGAACTCGACCAGCAAATTATTCCCATTGCCGATATTTTGGTGCCGATATTTTTTGTCACTGTTGGGGCTAAAGCCGACCTCAGCGTTTTGAATCCCATCGTTGCTGAGAACCGAGAAGGGCTGATTATTGCCAGCTTTTTAATTGTCGTTGCGATTATTGGCAAGGTAATCACAGGCTGGGTTGTTTTTGGGAAGCCCGGCGTCAATCGGTTAGCCATCGGCTTTGGCATGATTCCCAGGGGTGAAGTGGGTCTGGTCTTTGCAGGTATTGGTTCTGCTAGCGGTGTGTTGAGTAAACCCCTAGAAGCGGCCATTATTGTGATGGTTATTTTGACAACCTTTTTAGCGCCTCCTCTGCTGCAGTTGGCTTTGAAAGGACAGGAGGCCGACACCATCGAAGAAGGTGAAAGCGCCCCTGTGCCTGTGGTGAAGTAAGAGAAGGAATGGTAGGCCATACTATCGCCCGCGAATAAATTGCGGGCTACCCGATCAAGCCCACTCAAGTGGGCTGAGGAGCCTTTCACTTCGGCTAAAGAGAAACGGACGTAAGTAGATGCTTCAAACTAATCAACATCCCGATCCCGATGCAGCAGGGCTTTCTGGGCTTCAGGGCAACGTTTAATTATCTCCACCTACTTAATACTTCGATCAGGTCTTAACCCATTTTGATGGGTTTGTTAAACTAGCCCGCAATTCATTCGCGGGCGGGCTAGATTGCTGAAGAGATCTTTCGCTAACAGGATTAATTCTGGGGCATGAATCTAAAAGATCAGGATATTTCCTCCAGAAGTGGAGAGCTAGCAAAACACTTGTAGCCCTTTTCTGATTGTGTATGCCTGCAATTCCTTAGGATCAAAGGAATATACACCGTTGTTGAAGGAGCGATCGCAACCTTTCACTCCACTCGCTAGTCAATCGTCACCCATGAGCTATGCCAATTCTTGAAGCCTTCGTCTTTGCCACCGTTTTGTTTGGGTTTTTCGGCATCATCCTGAAGCAAAACCTGATGATGAAAATCATTTCAATGGATGTGATGAGTACCGGCGTGATTGCCTATTACGTGCTCGTGGCATCGCACAGCGGCTTCTTTACGCCCATTGCCGGAGAGTCCGAGTCTGCCGTAGCCTATGCCGATCCGGTGCCCCAGGCCGTTATTTTGACTGCCATTGTGATTGGCTTTTCAATCCAGGCGCTCATGCTGGTAGGGGTGATGAAGCTGTCGCGGGATAACCCGACCTTAGAGAGCCGTGAGATTGAGCGGAGCAATACGCCGTGAGTCTGAATGTAATCACACTCATCTGGATTGCGCTGCCCTTTTTTGTGGGGTTTAGCATTTATTTGCTGCCAAAGTTGGATCGATGGCTTGCGATCGCAACCGCTCTCCTCTCCATCGCCTATGGCCTGCAACGGATCCTCTCTCCCTCTACTCTGAACCTGCAGCTCTTAGATCACTTTGGCGTCACGCTCACCGTAGACGCCCTGAGCGGCTATTTTATTCTCACCAATGCCCTCATCACTACCGCCGTCATTCTCTACTGCTGGCATAGCGATAAATTCGCTTTCTTTTATACGCAGATGATTATTCTGCACGGCAGCGTCAATGCTGTGTTTATCTGCGCCGACTTTATCAGTCTCTATGTTGCCCTAGAGATTATCGGGGTTGCTTCCTTTCTGCTGATTGCCTATCCCCGCACCGATCGCTCTATTTGGGTGGGGCTGCGCTATCTGTTTGTCAGCAATACCGCCATGCTGTTTTATCTGCTGGGGGCGCTGCTGGTGTATCAGGCCACCCATTCCTTTGCCTTTGCGGGTCTAGGGCAGGCTCCCACAGAGGCCGTGGCACTGATCTTTTTGGGGCTGCTCACCAAGGGCGGCATCTTTGTATCGGGCCTATGGCTCCCCCTCACCCACTCTGAATCGGACACACCCGTCTCGGCAATGCTCTCCGGCGTTGTGGTCAAAACTGGCGTTTTCCCGCTGGTGCGTTTGGCGCTCATGGTGCCTGAAGTAGACCCCATCGTGCGTCTATTCGGTGTGGGTACCGCGCTGCTGGGGGTGGGCTATGCCATTTTCGAAAAGGACAGCAAGCGGATGCTGGCCTTTCATACGGTGTCCCAGTTGGGGTTTGTCCTCGCAGCCCCCGAAGTGGGCGGCTTTTATGCCCTCACCCACGGCCTCGTGAAGTCAGCATTATTTCTGATTGCAGGCAATCTACCCAGCCGTAATTTCAAAGACCTGCAGAAAACACCCCTGTCAACGCCGGTTTGGGGAGCGGTTGCGATCGCAAGTTTTTCCATCTCTGGCTTTCCGATGCTGTCTGGGTTTGGAGCCAAGGTGTTAACCATGAAAGCCCTGGTACCCTGGCAGGTCGTCGGCATGAACGTCGCGGCCTTGGGCACCGCTATTTCTTTTGCCAAATTTATTTTTCTACCCCAAGGGGGCACTGGAACCGTTAAACCCGGCTTTTGGTCCGCCATGCTGTTGCTGCTCGGTGGCCTAGTGCTGGCGAACGTGATCTACCTCGATGCCTATACCGTGATCAATATTGTCAAGCCCCTAGTTACCATCGGCATCGGTTGGCTGATCTATTGGGTGGTAGTGCGGCGGCTGGCAATTAAACTGCCGCGCATGATGGAGCAACTAGAGCATCTGATTGGCGTGATGACGCTGGTGCTGTCCCTGCTGTTTTGGATGGTGCTAGCATGATTGGCTATTTTGACTTGCTCCTGCGATTGACCATCTGGTTTTTGCTGACTGCGGATTTAAGACCTGCTAACATCGTCATCGGCATCAGCGTATCCCTGCTCTTGCCCCGACGCTATACCTCACCCATTGTTTTAAAGGAGGGGCTAAAGGTATTGGGGAAGATTATGCTGGCGATTCCGCAGGCCTACATTGAAGCGATTGAGATGATGCTGCGTCCCCATAACGAAGAAAACATCGCCCTAGAGCGGGTTAAACCCAACCGCACCCCCGGCCTTGTTTTCTTAGACATTTTCTTGATTACCTTTACCCCCAAAACCATCGTCTTAAAATATCGCGACGATGCCTATGAAGTGCATCACGTCCGCCGGAGGAAAGCGCCATGAGTTGGGTGATTATTGCCATGATTGCGATCCTGCTGATTCCGCTCTATGAAGCCTGTCAGGCCGATGATATTTGGCAAAAAATGTTAGCCTTCGCCAGCATCGCCACCAAAACCTCCATGATGATTTTAGTAATCTCTGTCCTCCGCGATGACTGGATGATTGGGGTGGTGGGCGTCCTAATTTTGAGCGTGGGGAACGCTTCCCTGATGCTGTTGGCCCATGTTCTTAGACGGATGAATGAAGTATGATTAACGCCCTTAGCTATGCCCTTCTCGGAGTGGGATTGGTCTTTTGGCTGTGGGGAACCTGGCCGCTGATGGGCGATCGCTCTCTCCTTTTCAAACTCCACAGCCTTTCAGTTTCCGACACCCTCGGTTCAATGCTCATGATCGTCGGGCTGCTGCTCAAAATTCCTCGCGAGTGGCCGCTGCTGCTGCTGGCGCTCATTTCCCTCGCGATTTGGAACACAGTCCTCGGCTACGTGCTGGCTTATTGTGCCACCGGAGGGCGCTATGACTGATCAGGTTTATATGATTGCGATCACGGCGTTATTGCCCCTAACAGCGGGCATGCTAGTGCTGCAGGTCAACCCCTATCATGCCCTCGTGATTCGCGGCATTTTAGGAGCGATTGCTGCCCTCGTTTATGTTCTGTTTGGAGCTGCCGACGTGGCGCTCACCGAAGCACTGGTGGGTACCATGTTGTCGATTACGCTGTATGCCGTGGCAGTGCGATCGTCCATGAGTCTGCGCGTGGGTGTTCTGCAAGAAGAGTTAGAGACCCCGTCGGAGACCCCAATGACGAAAAACCCAGCGTCAGATCAGGTCAACAGCTCAGACTATCCGTCATCGGCTGAACCCTGCGTTTCAGCATTGAAGAACGTTATGGGTAAACACTATCTACGCCTCGAATGGACCCTCTATACCAGCCTTGCTGAACTCAACACCGCACTCCACGAGAAAGAAATCCACGCCGCCCTCTCAGTGCAGACTCAGCAATTTTCTATAGAACAGGGTCTGACGAAGGTGAACCTCCGAACCCGCGTTCAACGGCTCTACGACATTATGACGGCTGAACTTCCGGCCAGCGCGAACGTTCAGGTTACCTACACCCATGATTCCCCCTCAGCAGCAACCACACCCAAGCTGGTGGAGGAGAAACCATGAAGTGGATCTATATTGCGGCAGGCATCGCGCTGTTTATCAAGATGTTGGTCTTCCCGAATTTAGAAGTCGAATCCGCTGATCTTGCCATCGTTGCGTCGATTGTCGAAGATAGCGGCGTCCCGAATGCCGTCTCAGGTATCATCTTCAGGAATCGCCTCTACGATACGATTTTTGAGGTTGTTGTCTTTACCATTGCCATCATGGGGGCCAAATTTCTACTCGCGAATGAACAGCCCTCTGCCAGCATCTACCAATTCACCGATTCCCCCTCTATTGTGTTGGCCCGATTGGGGGCGACAATTGCGGCCCTAATTAGTATTGAGCTTGCGATCCGAGGTCACTTGAGTCCAGGGGGTGGATTTGCTGCAGGCGTCGCAGGCGGCACTGCGATTGGCCTCATTGCAATCACCTCATCTTCAACATGGATGGAGGATATCTATCAGCGTTGGCAGGCTGCGACCTGGGAAAAAGTCTCGGTGCTGATATTTATCGTGCTAGCGGTGTTGACCTTAATCGGTCTAGAACTGCCGCAGGGGGAGTTGGGTCGATTGATCAGCGGCGGGTGGATTCCGATTCTCAATATTTTGGTTGCCCTCAAAGTTGCGTTAGGGTCGTGGGCCGCTATTTTAGTGTTTATTCGTTACCGAGGATTGCTCTAGGCAGAATGCCTTCCCCACAAATCCTGTAACGCATATGAATATCGAGATCTCGCTCCATTTGATGATGTACTCCCCAAGATCTTCGCTTTTTGGTTCTATCCTGTTTTGTTCAGTTACTGCGTCAATGGAGAGCAAGCCTAGAAACTCTACTTCTGAGCATATACGGCATCTCTATTGAAAGGTGGAACTGCAACACAAAAATCTTTGCTCTGGTTAGAGTTTTAATCTCTATATCGGGCGAAATTTTTGAGTTTGATGCTTTAATAGGCAAAATGTATCAACAATATATCTAGGGTATCTGTATGAAAACCAGACTTTTTAGCCTTCTAGGCGCAATGCTAATGCTGGGTGCTACCAGCAGTGCGAGTTTAGCCCAGTCCAATTCGAGTGCCCCAGAAGAATTATCACCAGCGGTGATGAAAATTCTATGTGAGCGCTTCCCATTGAATTCTCGCTGTGCAGGTAAGGACCAAGGTGGAGCAGCACCTGAAGAGACTCCTGCCGAGCCGCAGGTAGAGACTTCAACCCCCGATTCTGAGCCTGCTATAACCCCTGAAGCTACGCCTGAATCGACTGCCCCTGAATCTGCTGCCCCTGAACCCTCTGGTGGTGCGGAGTTGGGTACAGACGGCGCAGGTGGTATGGAAGAGAAAGGAACAATGACTGAGCCGGGAGCAGGCGTTTCTGCTCCTGAAGCTGCTCCTGAAGCTGCTCCTGAACCCACTCCCTAGGGATCAAGAATTAAATAACAGGTCTAACTTGCTGCCCTCATCCTAAATCCTTCTCCCTGGGGAGAAGGACTTTGAAGCTAGCTCCCTCTCCCTAGGGAGAGGGCTGGGGTGAGGGCGTACCCAGAGCTAAAGCTTGATAAGTTATTTAATCCACTCCCTAAGCAGGTCGAATATAGTGGCGGCCTCAATGCCGTATCGGGCATTACCTTTAGGAATCGTCTCTAAGATACGATTTTTGAGGTCGTCGTCTTCACCCATTTCTATGCTTCTTACTGACCCAAAATCTGATTGTCAAGGGAGAAATCAATGTCAGTCTGATCACGGCCAGCGGCCAGATACCCTTTTTGAAAGGAATCTTTGAGGCCAGAGATTAAGGCAAACTTGGGTTGCCAATCAAGATCGGTCATCGCTTTATGAATATCAGCAAAGAAGTGCTGAGGCCGCAGCGGAAAAGCTTTGCGTTTACCAAAGTCAAAGTCTTTGGGGTTGTAATGGATCAGCTTAGGGGCCGGTTTACCAACCGCTTCAGCACAGGCACGGGCGAGGCCATCAAAGGTGACATAGCGATCTCCACTGACGTTGTAGATTTGACCAATGGCGCTGGAGTTGCCCAGAACTGCAGCCATGGCTTCGGCCAGGTCGTTAACGTGGCCGAACTGGGTGAAGTGACATCCGGGGCCGGGGATAGGAATGGGGCGATCTCGCACGATTCGATCAAAGAACCAGGCTTCTAGGTCGTTGTAGTTTTGGGGACCATAGATATAGGTGGGGCGAATAGAGGTGAAGGGTAGACCTTGCTCGGCGAGATAGGCTTCAGTTTCGGCTTTACCGCAATGGCGGCTGTTGGGGTCGATGGCGTCGGTTTCAAGGTGGGGCATCTGATCGCCTTTGAGATAAACCCCTGCTGAACTCATGTAGACAAAATGCTCGATTTTGCCTTTAAACAGTTCTGCCAGTGGCTCGGTATCACTACGCTCGCGTCCGTTGTTGTCATAGATAGCATCGAAAGATTCTGAGGCAAGCTGCTGGAGCTGGGCGGGGTCTTTGCGATCGCCCTGAATTTGCTGGATGCCGTCAACGGGTGCGGGTTTGTTGCCGCGATTGAATAACACCACCTCATGCCCTTGCTTGACGAGGATCTGAGTTAAATCAACACCGATAAATCGGGTCCCCCCCATGATGAGTACACGCATTGTCTGTTCTCCCTCGCCTAACGCCAATAGCTCTGCCTCTACAAACTTAACGGATGATGTCGCCTTGCCGCGCTGGCAATTTTGCAATCTATTCTTTTTCTATGACTGCCGTCTTTCTTGAATCGCCTGCCGGAAGCCTAAGACAACAAAAATATTAGAGACTGTCAGAAAGACCTCTGCTCCGCCATGTAAGAAGTCTACATCTGCCAAGGTAAGGCCATATTTCTGCAGCGCATAAATGCCTGTAGGTATTGTCACAACCACGAATAACAAGAGCAAATAATAGCCAATGACTGCCAATCGAGGAAATAGTCCCGATTTAGTCACCACCCACAGAAAGCCTAGGTACGGGAACAAAGAGAGCGCAAATAGGGTTTCCTTTGAAATCATGATTCCATCTCAGCGGTTCAGGAAAAAATAGAACATCAAGTACCTTAAACCACATCACTCTGAGTTGCCTGGTGCTGCCGCCAAATCCACCAAGCGGCAATCCAAACAGTGGTATTACCCACAACGGTCATGGCGGCCTGTAGGGTCACCATCCATTCGAGTGGGTGGGCATTGTCAAAGTAATGCCAGGTAATCGCGCACATGGCGCTTACTAGGGCCGGCAACATTGCCAAAGAAAGCCACCGCCAGTTTTTGTTTCCGGTCACGTCGCCGTAAGTCCAGATTAACCAAATTGCCGCGATCCATTCAATCACGCTCGAAATGTGGATGATCCAGGTGGGAATTGAAAGGGCGTGCATGGCAAAGTCCGATTGGGCCTAGGATAATCTTACAGAAGTACGGTGGCAGGAGTGACGGTGTGAAGCAGATTCAGGCGGTGTTGTGTGGTTACTATGGCTTCGGTAATGGCGGAGATGAGGCATTGCTAGCATCACTGTTGCAGATGCTACCCGATCATGTGACACCGCTGGTGTTGTCGGGTAATCCTGCTGAAACAGAGCAGCTACACGAAGTTAAGAGTTGCGATCGCAACCACCCTCCCACAGTCTTCTCAGCCCTTCGATCTTCTCAAGCCTTTATCTGGGGCGGCGGCAGCTTAATTCAAGACGCCACCAGTACCTTGAGTCCGGTTTATTACACAGGGCTAATGTTTTTGGCTCAAAGGCTAGGGCTGCAAACAATCGCTTGGGCGCAGGGGATTGGCCCCCTCAACTATCGCCGCAATCAATGGATAGCAAAGCAAACCTTTCGAGGCTGCGCGGGGATTAGCGTGCGCGATCTCAACTCTACAAAGCTGATCAAAAGCTGGAAGCTGCAGGCTGTTCAAGCACCTGATCCAGTGTGGGCGCTGGAGGGCACGTCTGTTTACGCACAGGTGGAACTGCCGAACCCCCGGATTGCAGTGTCTTTACGAGAGCATCCCCTCTTGACGCCGCAGCGATTGGGACTCCTTAGTGAAGCCTTGGTTCAGTTTCAGGCGCAAACAGAGGCATCCATTTTGTTGCTACCCTTTCAGGCTCGTCAAGATTTAGAGATTGCTCAAACCCTTCAGGCACAGCTCTTAGGGCCAAGTCAAATTTTGATGTTGACCGATCCGCGTCAGCTTAAGGGGGTGTTTCAAACCGTGGATATGGCGATCGCCATGCGCCTCCATGCCTTGATTATGGCGGCAGCAGAAGGCTGTCGCTGTGTGGGTTTGAGCTATGACCCCAAAGTCACGCAGCTGATGCAAGATATCGGCTGTCCTGGCTGGGAGTTAGATGCTTTGCCATCGGAGTCTAAAAGCATCAGCAAACTCTGGATTGAACACTATCGTCAGGGACAGGGGCTGGCCGTTGAAGATCGAGAACAGCGATGTTGTCAGGCATTGAAGCATCAGCAGGTTCTCCAGGATGTGCTTTAGCGTAGATAGCCACGGGGATCTTCTTCGGGAATCGATAGGGTTATTTCCGTTGATGTCGTGCTAAGTCTCGCTCCGCCAACCAGTAGCCCAATCCAACGCCTAAAAAACTCATGATCAGATCTAGCCCATCGAAGGTGCGGTTAGGCGAGAAAGCCTGAAGCCCTTCTTCAAATAAAGTAAAACTGCCAAAGATAATCACCCAGAGCGGCAGATAAAGTTGACCAACTCGTCTCCATCTCAAGACCCGATGCCCTAGGTAGGTAGCAACCCCATACAGAATTAAATGTCCAGGCTTATCATAGTTGGGAATGATCGCAAGCTGTGGTGGTAAATTGCCGCTGTAGGCCAGTACCAATATAACGCCAAAAAGAGCGGTGTATAGAAGCCCCAAGGCGACCCAGATTCCTTTGCGCTTTTTCATTCTCTAGCTTTTTCATTCTCTATTGGGTGATCTCACTTTTCCATTGTGCCCATTTACTTTGGCGCAACACTTTTAACTTTCAGAGGCTTGGGGGTTTAGAGAGCTTGATAGGGCCGCAGTAAGCGCTCCACAGCCCGATCAAAATAGGCAAAATCTTTCATGCAGACCGCCATCATCATTGCCCCTTGCAATCCCGCCACCAACATTGCAGCCTGACTCTGGCGCTCTGTCAGCGCTAACTCAGAGGGGAATACCTCAGCTACCCAGTCAATATTCCCTTCAAAAAATCTCTGCACTGCCTTAACCACTGGTTCCGGCAAACCACCGCTCTCAACACCCAACATGCCGCACAAACAGAGGGTATCGTTGGCGATCAACGAGGCTCGATAGAGGCCGCAAAAAGCCTGCAACCTCTCAGAAATAGCCCCCTGGGGAATCTTTGCCAACGCTGCTTCAAACCGCTCTGTGTAGCGATGAACCAGAGCGACCCCTAGATCTTCTTTCTGGCGAAAGTAGTAGTGCACACTCGAACTTTTGATGCCCAGATCCTCCGCTAACTCTCGGAAGCTGACGGCATGGTAGCCAGAGGTGCGAATGCGCTGTTCAGCAGCGTCTAATAGGCGATTGATCGTATCGGTCATTCATTCACTTCGGCGTGGTCCCCCTCTGAGTATAAATAGCCTTGACAAAGATCGATGGTGTGATCCAATATCTATCTATCGATAGATAGGTAAATTCTTCAGTATGAAAGTATATGAGTTCAACGGCTTCCCGAACCCAGCGCGGGTTCGCATTGCTCTAGCAGAGAAGGGACTCACCGATCAAGTCGAGTTCATTTCTGTTGATGTCCCCGGCGGAGAGCATCGTCAGCCCGCATTTTTAGCCAAGAATCCATCGGGTGCTGTTCCGGTTCTAGAGCTAGAGGACGGTACAACTATTTCTGAGTGCACAGCGATCACGGAGTATCTCGATCACATTTCAGGTGAAACCACCCTGACCGGGCGTACCCCCAAAGAACGGGCAGTCATCCACATGATGCAACGCAGAGCTGAAGCGGGTTTACTCGATGCGGTGGGCATCTATTTCCACCATGCAACGCCTGGTTTAGGGCCAAATTTAGAGACCTATCAGTGCTCAGAATGGGGTGAACATCAGCGCAAAAAGGCTGTGTCTGGGATGCACTATCTCAATGGTGTACTGACTAATCAAGCTTATCTGGCCGGTGAACAGTTCTCGATGGCCGATATCACCGCCTTTGCGGGGCTAGCTTTTGCAGATTTTGCCAAGGTTGATATCCCGGTAGAGTGTGGTCATTTGAAGGCTTGGCAGGACCGTATCGGTCAACGCCCCAGCGTTGCGGACTAACTCTAATTAGATAAAGTTGATCAGGAGAGCAGTATGGATTTGAATGCAGACTTTAATCAGCGGGCTGCGGTCCATGCTGCTCAGTTGGATTGGCTCCCCTCACCCATGCCGGGGGTAGAGCGGCGTACGCTCGATCTCATAGGTGATGAAGTGGCCCGCGCCACCTCTATGCCATCTCTATCAGCACCTTCAAAGTGCCTCGTCGCTGAGCATGGCTAAAGGCGTTGAGGGCATCTGAGAGCGGGTAGCGAGCATCAATGAGGGGCTGTACATCAACCTGTTCTGCAGCCAGAACCTCCAGCGCCTTTTCAAAGGGGCCACATCGAGATCCCATCACCGTGATTTCATCGACAACCAAAGCAGAGGCATCTAGGCTGAGCTTTCCGGCATAGGTGCTTTTGAGCACTAGCGTTCCCCGAGGTCGTAGTGACTGTCGTGCTGTTTCAAACCCAGCGGGGTTGCCAGTGCATTCCACCGCGATATCAAAAGAGCGAGGTTTAAGGGTGTCTGGCGTGGGAGATGCGATCGCAACTTGAATCCCCCGCCTCTCAAGGTTCGCCAACTTATCGGCATGACGACCCAACACCAGCAGATCGCAGCCAGTGAGCGCCAGGGTTTGGGCCACAAGCTGCCCCAATTTGCCATCCCCCACCACCAAAACACGCTCATGGGGAGTGATAGCGATTTGCTCTTGAATCTCCAGGGCAGCAGCCACCGGCTCTGTGAAGGTCGCCACCTCAGTGGGCACCGACTCTGGCACCGGATGGAGGTTCGCCACCGGCAGCGTTAAATACTCGGCAAAGGCTCCGTGGCGGTTGACAATACCAAGAACGGTTCGATTCTCACAGTGGGTCGCGCTTTCGGTTTGGCAATAGTGACAGTGACCACAGGCGGCATTGATTTCGCCAACGACGCGCTGATTGACTAAATGGGGCGGGCCTTGTTCAACCAAGCCCACAAATTCATGACCGATGATGCCTGTGTAAGGGTAGTACCCTCTCAGTAGCTCTAGATCGGTATTACAGATGCCTGCACAGAGCACCCGCACCAATGCCTCATTCTCTGGGGGCTGGGGTTCAGGGATATCTGAGCGTAACTGAAGCTTTTGTTCTTCGAGCCAGAGTCCCTGCATGATTCAATCTCAATCGGTTTTGTTTCAGAAACTAAAGGGGTTGCCAGCCAGAGCCTGCATAGAGGGGGGCTAACTCAGGGTGAAATATTTCAGCTAGCAGTTCCGCTGAATCGACGAGGCGTGGGCCAGGACGGTTGAAATACTGATTGCCGTCAGTGATAAAGACCCGCTGCTGTTGAACCGCGCTTAGCTTTTTCCAATGCGGATCTTGGGTCAGTGATTGAGCAGCCTTGCGAGTTTTCTCAAGATTAAAGCCACAGGGCATCAGCACTATCACGTCAGGATTTGCCGCGACTAACGTTTCCCAGTCTAACCAAGGGGAATGTTCGCCGGTTTGGCCCAGCAAATTCTCGCCCCCGGCGATGTCCACCAGTTCAGGTACCCAGTTCCCTGCAGCCATGAGGGGATCGGTCCACTCGATACAGGCCACCGTGGGGCGCTGAGCGTAAGATCGGCTCTGACAAGTCTGCAGTCGCGCCTGCAGTGCTGACAAGACGGGCGCAGCGTCAGCCTCTAGCACTGCAGCAACCTGGCGGATATCTTGCCACACGTCTTCTAAAACTCGTGGCTGCAGAGAAATTACTTTGGGGGCGCTGTGGGTGAGTTGAGCCGCAGCGACTTCAACGTCGGGTAAACTCACGGCGCAAATGTCACACTGAGCCTGGGTGATGATGTGGGTTGGCTTAAGCCGCTCTAGCTGCGCTAAGTCAATGCGGTAGATGCTTAGAGCCGCTTGGAGTAGATCTTCAACGCGATCGTGAATTTCTCGGCTAGTGCCCTGCGGGTCAAGATTCGCAGCGGTGCAAACCGGCAGTGACTGGACCGATGATGGGTAGTCACATTCGTGAGATCGCCCCACAAGGCAATCAACCAAACCCAGCGCTGCCACAATTTCGGTAGCGCTGGGAATCAGCGAGATAATACGGAGGTCAGACACTAATCAATATTAATTGACTGTGGTCCACCGCCGTTGTTGCCGCTGTTAAAGTCGTTGCTGGAGACAGAAACCGGCTTGCCCGTTTCTGTCTCTAACCAACTTTTTACAGGGTCGTCTCCGAGGTTGAGCTTGAAGACACCTGAGGTAAACCCGCCCATAAAAGCTAAGGGCTTTTGTAAAAACTCTTGGAATAGGGGAGATAGTTCGTCAAAAAACATTAGCAATATAGATGAGCGCAACTTCTTTGATGTTTATCTGTCGGAACTCCCTATAGCATCGGGATTGACGGCACTGATGGGTAGAGAGCTATATGCCAGCACCCCACTTAGTCCCCCCATTCCTTCTGTTTTCAGGGGCCAGCAGATAAACATGGATTTATTATAAATGGCTCAGCCAGTCTCAGCAGAACATGTTGGCACAGCCCAGTACAAATCAGTCCCATACGAACGCCACATACATAATGCTCAGCAGACTATTAGCAGCAAGATAGAGAAGAAATCCCTGCTCAACCTTCTCACACTCAAACGGTCTAGACTCTTGATGTCACGCCTATCGCGGTTACGGGCGTTACTCTCGCCTTTTGCTGGGCAGTCATCAGGGGGTTCCAAAGCAAGCAATGAGTTGATTGAAATTATTGACCCATCCCTCGGTTAAAGTAACAGGAGTCAACCTAACATTATCCCAGAATGTTTAAGCTGGTTGTCAATGGCACCGATGTAGATCAACAACCCCAACAGGCTACCGTGGGGATACAGCTTAAAGCGGGACACTTTAGTGTGGGTCTTATCTAACGAAAATGGCTGAAGCGCTTACTCTATCAGGCAAAAGCTAAAATCCATGCGGGGCAAGCTGTCCCGCCTTAAG
>JBHJNL010000008.1:0-51978 GCA_050330855.1 Thermosynechococcaceae cyanobacterium
TTAAAGCGGGACACTTTAGTGTGGGTCTTATCTAACGAAAATGGCTGAAGCGCTTACTCTATCAGGCAAAAGCTAAAATCCATGCGGGGCAAGCTGTCCCGCCTTAAGTTGGTACCCGCATTTAGATTGAGCTTTTCTCTCGCTTGACGATAGGCCTTGATTGCAGCAGGATCTAAATCATCAAGACTAGCTTCATGGATCGGCGCAGTATCATAGCTCTGATTTTGGCGATCTTGATAGAGCAGTTCAATATCTTCATCTGTACATTTGATATCCGCAGAGCTGATTCGTCTGAAGGCTCCCTTGGGTAGCCCCTGCTTAGCAATATAAATCGGCTTAACCGTTGGCGAAGCTTCAGAAACGTAGACAATCACAACAGTTTTTCTCTCTTTTGTTTCGAGATAAATCTGAGGACGCTGAGGGATATTAAAAACGGTGTTGCATTGACTGGTTAAGTCCAATTGAACTTTGTCAGGATCTTTAACTCCAACAATTTCATATACACCAGTAGGACTATCTCTAGGAGACTGAATGCCAAGCATAAGGTACCCTCCACCTATTCCAGGCTCGTTCGCAAATGCACTGATGGTCTCCCAACAGCTTTTGCCAACTTCTGAACCCTTTTTTGCTTCGATGAGTTGGCTTTCGTCCTGTATAGAAAGAAGTTCCCACAGTTCATCAAAGTTCAGGGGCATTGGCTATCTCAACTCGACTTGTGACCTTTGCAATCAAGCGCCCAATATGAGCATCTGTAGTGTTTGAGAGCCTTGAGCAACAAGATTGTGAGTGATTGGCAGACTATCTAACCCCATCCCGGCACAAAGCAGCATCATATAAAGAATCGAGAACTTGAAAACGGATCGAGCCATCACTTTATCTTCAGGAACCTGATTGAGTTGCCACACCTTGCGGATAAACATGCCGCCGAGGACCAGTGCGATCGCACCATAAACCCCACCCGAAGCATGGAGCGGATACACCAGCAGCAAAGACGTGGGCACCAACAGCACCGTATAAAACATCATCTGCTTCGCCGTGGACGCATCGCCATCCACCACCGGCATCATGGGTATGCCGACTTTGGCATAGTCGTCTTGAATCATCATTGCCAGCGGCCAAAAGTGCGGTGGGGTCCAGATAAAGACAATCGCAAATAAAGCCCAAGCCGCCAAACTCAGTTCACCCGTCACCGCAGCCCAACCGACCAAGGGCGGGATGGCTCCAGCCGCACCACCGATAACAATATTTTGGGTTGAAGAACGCTTCAGCCAAGCGGTGTAAATAAAGAAGTAAGCCGCAATCCCTGACATGGCAAGGCAGGCGCTCAGCAGATTGGCGACGGTGGCGAGGAGCGTAAAGGAAACTAGGGCAAGTGCGATCGCAAAGACCAAAGCCTGCCAAGGCTGAATTCGACCCGACGGCAACGGACGGTGACGAGTGCGCTCCATTTCATAGTCAATATCGCGATCATAGAGACAGTTAATGGTATTGGCAGACCCTGCAGCCAAGGCTCCACCTGTCAAAGTTGCCAAGACTAGAACGCCATCGACTTGGCCTTTAGAAGCAATCCACATTGCTGCTGCTGTCGTAATCAGAAATAAGAGAATCAAGCGGGGCTTAGTGAGCTGATAGTAGTCGGCGATGACTTGAGTCACGCTTTCTTGCCAATTTTCACTAGGCCAGGTCAGTCGTTGCATAATAATCCCCACGTTCTGAGTTCAAAAAATTTTAGTGAGCAGCATCTCGATCAGATGCCTAGCGATAAAGATATAGCGGCATTCCATGAAAAGTGAGAGCTAAATATCTCAAACTTTCAATGTTCTCCCGCCAGAATGGGGAAGCGGGGAGCCAGTTCAAAACGTTCAAATATAGCCAAAACGTCAGCACTCGTTATCTTAAAAGATCCTTCATAAAATCGTTCCAGCACCTTGAACCTGCCTGCGATCTCGCCATGCTAACACTGTAAACAAAACCAACGAGCCAAGCAGCGCAGCACCAATGGCCTGATGAGCCACCGTCAACGCCACGACCTGCAGATGCAGTCGCAGTGTGGAAACGCCCAAAACAATCTGAAGACCGAGTAGCAGCAGCATTATCTGCGTCAGCAGACGGAGACGAGGATGCAACGCCGCCGTTCGGATCGCCAGAACCGCCAAAACGACAACAGCAAGAACAGTCGGAACCACTCCAGCAAAGTGGCTATACATCACAGAGCAAAGGCGAGAGCCACCCAAGCACTGATGTGCTGCCCAGCGAGAGGCAACCACGCCACCCAAGATACTCTGTCCATAAACACAGCCCACAGCAGCCATCCCTAGCCAAGACAGCTTGCCAACAACCCCCGTCCCCTGATAGGGGATAAGAGCTGCACCAATGCCCAGCAAACAGCTAAAGAACATTAGGCCGGTCGCCAAGTGGGCCGTCACGATATCAAACCGAAGCAATTGCGTCACGGTCAGACCACCCAGAATGCCTTGGGTGATTACCAAAAGCAAACAGAGCGAAGCCGCAATGGGCACCCAACCTGGAATCTGCTTGCGCCACCAGACCGTTAGGCCCGTTAGAGCAATCATTAAAAATCCAATAGAAGAGGCTACTAGCCGATGGAACCACTCCAGAAAAACTTGGAGATTCATCTGTTTCGCAGGTATCAACTCTCCGTAGCAGAGAGGCCAGTCAGGACAAGAGAGGCCCGCGTTCATGACTCGTGTTGTGCTGCCTAATGCCATTAAAAAAAAGGTCAGCACAGCCATGCTCAAAAAAATCCAGCCCAAGCGCTCTGAAGGATTACTGGAGTTGGATTCATGAGTAGACTTATTCAGTGAACTATCGACCATAACTCTCAATCAACGACTAACGGGACGCTATGGCGCGGTGATCCACGCCCCTTCAATTTAGTGAAAAAGAAATAGTATTTGTACCTAATGTGAACTTATATCACCTACTCTCAAGTCATATTGAGGGTGGCTGAGTTTTTATAAGCAAGTCTTAATATCAAGCAGAGGCTTTCCTAATCGGGCCTCTAGCACCCTCAATGAGTGGAATCTCGCAGATCCCAAAGAAAAGCCTAAGACTCGCCTTAGTATTAGAAATCTCCCTAGTTGCCTGATCTACCCTGGTTAAAGTGATTAAAGTAAGTAAGGTCAGCATTCGCTGGCTACACCATCAAAGGGTTCGTCTATCGTGAATGTTCCAAGCTCTATTGCAACGCTGTTAATTGGAATTGCCATTGCCCTGGCGAGTGTTTGGGTCGGCCAGAATAACGGTTTGCTCCCCATCGCCGCATCTGTAGAGGCTGTCCAGATTGATAATTTGTTCAATGCGATGATGGCGATCGCAACGGGCCTCTTCCTCTTAGTCCAAGGCGCGCTCCTTTACTCACTCTTTGCCTTCCGCCGCAAAAAAGGCGATGACACCGACGCCGCCCCCGTCCACGGCAACGTTCCCCTAGAGATTGTCTGGACTGCCATTCCCAGTGCCATTGTGCTGTGGCTTGCCATCTATAGCTTCGATGTCTATCAATCCGTCAACAGCGGTGGATTCATGGGCAGCGACCACATGGCCCATGCCCAATCAAAGGTTGTCAACGTCTCCAATCAGACCCTGATGGCCGATATGGGTTCCGGTCCGTCCAACCCCATTAATAATTCACTGGTTATCAACGTTAAGGGGCTGCAGTACGCTTGGCTGTTTTACTACGACGGCACCGATATCGTTTCTGGTGATCTGCATGTCCCCGCTGGACGTCCGGTGGAGTTGAACATCAACGCCCAGGACGTGATTCATGCCTTCTGGGTGCCAGAGTTCCGGCTCAAGCAAGATGCAGTGCCCGGTGTAGAAACCCATTTAGCCTTCACCCCCAGCGTGACGGGTAACTATCCGATTATCTGTGCTGAACTGTGTGGTGCTTACCACGGCGCGATGAAGACCCGCGTGATCGTGGAAACCCCTGAAGATTATGAGACTTGGTACAGCAGCCGTGTGGTGGCGACTGGCAACAGCGGTTCTGATCTTGCGACAGCCTCCCATGATCACCAGATGGCGAGCCTCACTCCAGAGCAGTCTGAGCTGAAGGATTTGCAAAATTCTAAGAATCCTGGCGTTGATGCTGACCAGATTCAAGCGCTATTGAGTTCAGCCGAGCCTTTGACGGCTCCGAGCCTTTAGCTAAACCTTTGATCGACCTGACCAGCGACCCTAGCGGATGGAGACTATGACCACAGCCCCAATTATCGAAGCAGCTCATTACACCGAGGTCTCTCATGGCACTCCGTGGAAGGAGTATTTTAGCTTCAGCACCGATCACAAGGTGATCGGCATTCAATATCTAGTCACTAGCTTCGTCTTTTACCTGATTGGTGGTGTTCTTGCCGAACTCGTCAGAACCGAACTGGCAACACCTGCCTCTGACTTTGTGTCTCGTGAGGTGTACAACGAACTGTTCACGATGCACGCCACGATCATGATCTTCTTATGGATCATCCCTAGCTTGACCGGCGGTTTCGGCAACTTTTTGGTGCCGCTGATGATTGGGGCCAAGGATATGGCGTTCCCTAAACTGAATGCGATCGCATTTTGGATCATCCCCCCCACCAGCGTTTTGCTATTGCTCAGTTTCTTTGTCGGCCCCGCCAGCGCCGGTTGGACCTCTTATCCACCGCTGAGTCTAATTACCAACAAAGCTGGTGAAGCCATCTGGATCGCCGGTGTAATTTTGTTGGGTACCTCATCGATCATGGCCGGACTGAACTTCCTGGTCACGATCCTGAAGATGCGGATTCCCAGTATGCCCATGAACAAAATGCCCCTGTTCTGCTGGGCAATGCTGGCGACCTCAGCTCTGCAGCTTGTGGCGACTCCAGTGCTAACGGGCGCAATGGTGCTTTTGGGCTTTGACTTAATTATTGGTACTGCGTTTTTTAATCCGACCGGTGGCGGCGACCCGATTGTGTATCAGCACATGTTCTGGTTCTACTCTCACCCGGCGGTATACATCATGATTTTGCCCGCCTTTGGGCTGATTTCAGAGATCCTGCCCGTCCATGCCCGTAAGCCGATTTTTGGATATCAGGCGATCGCATACTCCAGCATCGCCATCAGCTTCTTGGGCCTCATCGTTTGGGCACACCACATGTTCACCAGCGGCACCCCTGACTGGCTGCGGATGTTCTTCATGATTGCCACGATGGTAATCGCAGTCCCCACCGGCATCAAAGTCTTTAGCTGGGTGGCAACGGTGTGGGGCGGCAAACTAAGGCTCTGCAGCGCCATGCTATTTGCGATGGCCTTTGTCTCGATGTTCGTCGTTGGCGGTCTTAGTGGCGTCATGGTGGCGTCTGTGCCCTTCGACATTCACGTTCATGACACTTACTTCATCGTCGCTCATCTCCACTACGTTCTCTTTGGCGGCAGCGTCTTTGGCATCTACGCCGGCCTCTATCACTGGTTCCCTAAAATGACAGGCAAGATGCTCAATGAGCCGCTCGGAAAGATCCATTGGGCTTTAACCTTTGTTGGCTTTAACATGACCTTCTTACCCATGCACGTCCTGGGTCTGCAGGGCATGAACCGTCGTGTGGCTGAGTACGATCCCCAGTTTGCCACCATCAATATGATCTGCACCATTGGGTCATACATCTTGGCCGTTTCTACACTGCCCTTCATCGTCAACGCCATCTGGAGCTGGATGGCAGGCGAAAAAGCCAGCGATAATCCCTGGGATGCTCTCACGCTTGAGTGGACCACCCCCTCACCGCCACCTCACGAAAATTGGGAGATTGAGCCGGTTTTGGTGGTTGGTCCCTACGATTACGGCATGAATCATAAGATGCCCGTCAACATGCCGCCCTCAAAGGAGGCTGACCCGTTGGTGGCTGCTGGCCCTAACTCTGAACTACAGTCAAAGGCCAATCCTGAGAGTCTCCCCGACGAGAGCAATCAAGAATAGCGCTGTGCGCTTAAACCAGAAAGATGCACTTTGATAAAGTTCCACGCATAGCTATTACCCTGCTCCCCAGCCCTTCTCCCTGGGGAGCAGGGAGCAAGTCAAAGTCCTTCTCCCTGGAGGAGAAGGATTTAGGATGAGGGTTTTATCGAGATTTTATTGAGTTGCAGTTCCCTAACTGATTTATTCTAACCGAGGTATTGTTTTATCCATGCAAGGTTCTACCGTCGATCAAAACCCAGCCGAAATCAGCACTGCCGCTGCAGAACATAGTAAACATCCCGACCTGCGGCTGTTTGGATTCATTATCTTTCTTGTTTCAGAGAGCATGTTGTTTGTGGGCCTGTTCGTGGCTTACCTAACCTTCAAAGCCATGAACCCAGAATGGCCCCCCGAAGGAACGCCTAGATTGGAGCTTCTCCTACCTGGGATCAATACCGTTATTTTGCTATCTAGCAGCTTTGTGGCTCACAAAGCCGATGAAGCGATTAAGCATGGCGGCGACGTAGCCGGAGTGCGTAAGTGGTTTGGCATCACAATGGCGATGGGGATTACGTTTCTTTGCGGCCAGCTCTATGAATACAGCAATCTAGAGTTTGGTCTAACGACTAATGTATTTGCCAGTACTTTTTATGTTCTTACTGGTTTCCACGGTCTGCACGTCTTCGTCGGCGTTTTACTAATGGGCGGTGTTTTGTGGCGCTCTCGCAAACCAGGGCACTATACAGCAGAGACCCACTTCGGCATTGAAGCGGCTGAAGTCTACTGGCACTTCGTCGATGTCGTTTGGATTATTCTATTCTCGTTACTTTATCTACTGCGCTAGCTTTGATGACCCAATTAAGGCTCACTTTTCAGGTGGTAGATTAAGGCTCACTTTTCAGGTGGTAGCGCTGCTTGAGTAACTTAGAAAACTGCTTGGCATCAACATCGCCATAGACTTGTCCTTTCGGTTGGGCTGCAACACGATCTGCCAGTGCCTGGAACGCGACTTGATTATGACGGCACTCCAGAACATATGCTTTCAGCTCTCGTAAGGTCATAGATTGAAACTCAACTTTCATCAATAAACCTCCAGTTCCCATTGGGGTAAATCTCTATTAAAATTTCTTGCCCAGCAAGGAGAATAACTGTCTGCCTTCGCTCATCTAAACGGACCAGATCGATAGAAAGATGTATGCCCGTAAGCTCCTGATACAGCAGAAAACATCGGAATGTCTGTTGAGCTGTTGGCAAGTGTCTTACCGCCTCTTCACCATAGCCGATTAATTCTATGATGCAGAGCATTGCTTCTCTCAATGCCTTAGTTTGCCGTAGAAGCAAGGAGAATCTTTCACCCATCATCTATGGTTCGGTTATCCGCAAAGTCAGTGCCGCAGACTATTGAAGGACAACCCGGTAGAATGATGAGGTCTTGAAATTAGCACTCTCTGATGTGGAGTGCTAATTTGCTTTCAGGGCTGCACTGCCCCAACCCGCTGTGGATATAAGGTCAAAAGGACGCTAGAAATGGCAAAAAAAGTAGTATTTAATGAAGAGTCACGTCGCGCTCTAGAGCGTGGCGTGAATGCCCTGGCGGATGCCGTACGCATCACATTAGGCCCCAAGGGTCGCAACGTGGTGCTAGAGAAAAGTTACGGCGCACCCCAGATCGTCAATGACGGTGTCACCATTGCCAAAGAAGTAGAGCTAGAAGACCCGCTTGAAAATGCTGGGGCGCAACTCATGCGTGAGGTGGCCTCCAAAACAAACGACGTGGCGGGTGACGGAACCACTACGGCGACGGTTCTGGCTCAGGCACTCATCCGTGAAGGAATGAAGAATGTCGCTGCCGGTGCAAATCCAGTAGCGCTTCGCAAAGGCATTGAAAAGACCATTGAGGCTTTGGTCAAAGAGATCGAAGCGATGTCGAAGCCGGTGACAGGAGATGCGATCGCACAGGTCGGCACCATCTCGGCAGGCAACGACGACGAAGTCGGTGCCATGATTGCTCAAGCAATGGATAAAGTCGGCAAAGACGGCGTTATCACGGTTGAAGAATCAAAGTCCCTCGCCACTGAACTAGAAGTGGTTGAAGGGATGCAGATTGACCGAGGCTATATCTCACCTTATTTCGTCACCAACAATGAAACCATGGTGGCAGAACTCGATAACGCCAAGCTTCTGATTGTGAATAAGAAAATCAGCAGCCTCCAAGACCTCGTTGGCATTCTAGAGAAAGTGGCTCGGGCTGGTAATCCGCTGTTAATCATCGCTGAAGATGTTGAAGGCGAAGCACTCGCAACTCTGGTTGTGAACAAGCTTCGCGGTGTTCTCAATGTGGTTGCCATTAAAGCACCAGGGTTTGGTGATCGCCGCGCGGCCATGCTTCAGGATATTGCCGTTGTTACCGGCGGTCAGGTCATTTCTGAAGATGTCGGTCTTTCTCTAGATAAAGTTGAACTAGAGATGCTAGGTACTGCTCAGAAAGTCACCATCTCTAAAGACAACACCACCATCTTGTCTGATTCTGACACCAATAAGGCCGATATCGACAAACGAGTTGAACAGCTTCGTCGTCAGGTTGAAGAGACTGACTCTGAATATGACAAAGAGAAAATCTCGGAGCGGATAGCCAAGTTAGCCGGTGGCGTTGCCGTCATCAAGGTGGGCGCAGCCACTGAAACTGAGCTGAAAGATCGAAAGCTTCGCATTGAGGATGCTTTAAACGCAACTCAGGCAGCAGTCGCTGAGGGCATCGTCCCCGGTGGCGGTACCACTCTGATTCACCTCACTAAGAAGGTTGAAGCCATTAAATCTCAGCTTACAGGTGAAGAAGCCCTCGGTGCCGATATTGTTGGCTTAGCCCTGGTTGCTCCGCTCTCTCAGATTGCTGAGAATGCTGGTGCTGAAGGCGCTGTAGTTGTTGAGAAAGTTCGCGAGGGTGATACCACTCACGGCTACGATGCCCTTAACAATGTCTATACCGACATGATTGCCTCTGGCATTATTGACCCTGCCAAAGTCGTTCGTTCTGCTCTACAGAATGCCGGTTCTATTGCGGGGATGGTCTTAACCACTGAAGCGTTAGTGGTGGATATCCCTGAAGAAGCTGGAGCTGCTATGCCTGACATGGGTGGCATGGGCGGCATGGGCGGCATGGGTGGCATGGGCGGCATGGGGATGATGTAGTCCTCGGCGATCAGCCACGACCATTCTGCTTAAAAAGCTTAAGGGGCATTGCTATCAGCAATGCCCCTTATTCGTGCCATGGCACGCTGACTAATTCGAGTACATCCAATAATTTGATTCAATGGCTCTGCCGAAGGAGCAAAGGGTTAAAACGTTACTGTCTTAGCGACCTCGCCAGATACAGGAACGATTCAAAATGGTGAAATCAAGATTTTTGGGAACTAGCCCACTGCAATAGCATCTCTGGTGCCCACCGCCTGGGCCAACATCCGCAGCATTTGTTCGGTGGTCTCAAAATCAACACAGGCATCGGTAATGCTTTGACCATAGACAAGCTGGTCTAGGTCTTTGGGAATCTTTTGATTTCCGGCCACTAGATGACTTTCAATCATGACGCCCAGAATATGTTGAGAGCCATCCTTGAGCTGTTGAGCCACTTCTTCAAGGACATCAACTTGACGCTCGTGCTGCTTCATGGCATTAGCATGGCTACAGTCAATCATGATGCGAGGATTAACACCTAGCTCAGTCAAGCTTTTTGCCGCCGCTTCTACCTGATCAACGGCGTAGTTAGGGCCGCCTTTGCCACCGCGCAGAACTAGATGCCCATCAGGATTTCCCGTTGTGGACACAATACTCGCTAACCCATCGGCATTGATACCCAGAAAATGATGGGGCTGGCTGGCCGCTACCATGGCATTCGTTGCGGCTTGCAGGCTCCCATCAGTGTTGTTTTTAAAGCCAATGGGCATTGATAGCCCTGATGCCATCTCTCGATGGGTCTGACTTTCAGTGGTGCGAGCGCCAATGGCCGTCCAGGCAATAATATCGGCGATATATTGAGGCGTAATCGGGTCTAGTAGCTCTGTGCCTGCAGGGAGGCCCATGGCTGCCAGGTCAATCAATAGCTTCCGCGCTAGGCGCAGCCCCGTATTAATGTCGTAACTGTTATCAAGGTGCGGATCATTGATTAAGCCCTTCCAGCCCACCTGTGTACGGGGTTTCTCAAAGTAAACCCGCATCACGATCTCTAGCTTGTCTGAAAGTTCTGTTCGCAGCTTTGCTAATTTTTGCCCATATTCTTCGGCGGCATCAATATCATGGACCGAACAGGGACCGACAATCACCAGCAACCGCTGATCTTCATTACAAAGGATATTGCGGATGCGATCGCGAGTCTCAGCCACCAGCTCAGTCGCAGTCTCTGAAATCGGAAATTCTTTGTGTAGGAGGGCTGGGTTCACGAGGGGACGGGTCTCTACGACATGCAGGTCATAGGTCTTATGCATAGCAAATCTGGGACTTGTGTAGGCTTGGGCATCGGTGGCTAAGCTAGCCAAATTGAAACGCAATTACCATTGTGGCGTTTCTTGTCACGAATTGGGGTATTAATTCAGAGAAAGCCATAAAACTCTTGGCTGTCTTGCGACTCTGGAGGAGCGATGGGATGGAGCCGCAAAGTAGGCAGACCACCCTTGCCGACAGATTTATCGAGGAAAGAGGCTCAGCGACTGACTCGATTTGTTGAAGTTCCTCTCTATGATTGATCATGCACCGTCACAATGCTGACTCATGAAGCCGATATCGAATTGGCGCAACTGGTTTGCGGCCCACCTAGGCATTAATCAAGATCGCAAGCTTGCGGTTTACTTTGACTTACTCCGTTCCGTTGGCCTGCGAGACGCCAGTTATTGGCTCCAAGTGCTCTTCTCTGCAGGGATTGCAACCTTGGGGCTGGTTCTCAATAGCCCCGCTGTGATCATTGGGGCAATGCTGATTTCGCCCTTAATGGGGTCGATTCTTGCCAGTGGCTTAGCCTTTGCGGCCGGAGATCTGGTGCTCGCCATTCGGGCCATCGTGATGCTCAATCTGAGTTGCTGGGTTGCAATTCTGTTTGCCACGCTCTTAATCAGCGTTTTACCTTTCAAAGAGCTGACGCCAGAAATTTTGGCCCGTACCAAGCCCAATGCCCTAGACCTCGTGATTGCACTCTTCTCTGGGGCATTAGGTGCCATTGCTACTTGCAAGGAACCCAAAGGGGTGGTGACTTCGGTGCCGGGGGTTGCGATCGCAGTTGCCCTCATGCCACCCCTCTGCGTTGTTGGTTATGGCATTGGTGTCTCTCAAAGCCTTGACTTTTCTGAAGGGATGCGGGTCGCAGGGGGCGGTGGTCTGCTGCTGCTCACCAATCTGACGGCAATTACCTTCGTGGCCATGCTGGTATTTTTACTGCTCAACATTGATACCCCTGAGGTCAAAGAGCAGGTTAAACAATGGCATCGTCAAGATGCTGAAAGCAGACGCATTCAGACTCTGATCGAACGTTTCCCCATCTCTAACCGCTGGAAGGTGATTGGCAGTCTCCGTAGCCGACTGTTGGTGATTCTAGTGCCCATCCTGATATTGCTGGTCCCCTTAAGTCAATCCTTAGCGCGCTTAGGACAGGGCGTCGAAGTTCAGCGGCGTGAAAATAAAATTCGTCAGGTCACCACAGACCTATGGCGAAAAGGTTTCAGCGCACAACCCAACGGAGAGCCGCGCTCTTATCTCGATCAACTC
Source organism: Thermosynechococcaceae cyanobacterium (assembly GCA_050330855.1). Lineage (GTDB taxonomy): Bacteria > Cyanobacteriota > Cyanobacteriia > Thermosynechococcales > Thermosynechococcaceae > RCC1774. The sequence goes on from JBHJNL010000008.1 coordinate 11,675, forward strand.
ACTAGCCAAGAGAACAAAGGGAAATTAACGCTACGGCTGACCGTCTTTACCAGCCAGTTTTATTCAGAGGCAGAGCAGCAGGTTTTTAAGCAACGGTTGGGCGATCGCCTCAATCAACCCACTAACACAGTAGAGCTGCAGCTTGTCCAAATCCCCACCGCCTCCAGCGAAATCCTCACTAATCTCGTCAAAGGGGAGACCACAGAACCCTCTCAGATCGAGACACGCCCACCCACCGTCGCTGAAGCCCAAGCAGACTTTGTGCAAACCATCGATACGGCCCTGCAGGCTTTAGAGGTGCCTCCACCGGCAAAGTTGCTTGGCTACGACGTGTCGACCAATCCCATTGCTCCCCTCCAACTCAAACTGCTTTACCTGAGCGAGCGAGACATTGAAACCGATGGCAAAACGCTTTTAATCACCTCCGTTCGGCAACGATTGAATGTCCCCACTGCAGCCGTTGTGTTACAGAGAATCGCTGTTCAAGGGCCTCCCCTGACTTTCCCTCTCAGCCAGAGTCGCCTCATGCAGCCGCAGACCCAAGGGTTAGCCTCACTAGGACAAACGCTGCAGCGATACCCCAACCTCAAAGTGCAGCTTGCCTCTTCTCCAGTCCCCCCGACATCGGCAGAGGGAGGGAACGCACTACAGCAGCAGAGGAATGAAGCCGTCAGAAACTATTTCATCACTCAGTGGAAAATTTCAGCGGAACGCATTACCTTAATCAAGGGCACACCGCCTTTTCCCTCGTCACAGATACGCCTCAAATTGTATTGGGATGAGCCATAAATATCCTCAACATCTTTAGCGAGAGCATTCAAGCATCATGGATCAACTAACTCAATCTCTACAGCCGATTGCTGGTTTCGTTGAGGGCTTTGGCCTCCCTGAACCGCTTATTCACTGGGGTCACCCGTTAATGATGGGCATCGTTGTTTTTGTAATGGGATCCTATGCCGGGGTAAAGGGCTGGCAAGGTCGACTTCAAACTGACCCAGAAGTGGCGAGCAAAAACCGCTCTGAGCATGCAAAAGTTGCCTCTCTGATGTTTGTCTTTATTTTGCTCGGTTCCACGGGCGGCACGCTATCGATGGTGATGCAGGGCCAATCAATCTGGTCTAGCCCTCATTTTGTAACTGGGGCTATTGCCATTCTTTTGCTAGGAACCAATGCAATGCTGTCGCTGACAAATTTCTGGGGCGATAAAGCCGCCCTCAGAAAAACCCATGCCTATCTTGGCAGCGCAGCCCTTGCTTTGTTAATTATTCACACGATTCTTGGTGCAAACCTGGGCTTATCAATCTAGCCAGTTTTACCTAACCGATTGCAGTCCATTACCTCAACGGAAAAGATCGATAGATATCCTTGCGGTGGAGTACGCGCATAAATGTTAGTACTCCACCGCTATACAGCGGTTTTCAGACATATTGGGGACACTAGATTTTAGTTATGATTTCCAGTCATACCATCACCAGCCTATCTGTCCCCTACCTAGATGAAAACCGCTGTATGTTATGCCAATGCGATAATCACCAACCCGAATGCGATAGCTATTCTGAGAACTCTTCAGCTTTTTGAGATTGCGAATATCTTGGAAGCTAGGAGCCTCTGGAATTTGCTCAAATGCAATTTGCCGAATAGAGATGTAGGTAGGTGTATTTTTGAGAGCCTTGAGATCTTTAATAAAGCTCGGTAGGTAAACTGTTTTCACCATTCATTGTCTAGCTTAGCCAGTGCATCTGCTCGGGTTAGGGGCACTTCATGCTCAACTCGTTTCATTTCGAGAGCTAGCCCCCGATCTTCGATCTCTTCTAGCAGTCGTTGATAGTCATCAAAGCCTAAAACAACTTCTGTTACAGCACCTGAAGCATCAGCAATCACTTCTTTCACAAATGGATACTCGTTAGTTTGCACCATATCTTTCAAGACTCCTGCAGAAAAGGTGAGGCTCTTCTAAATTAACTTGCCGGAGCAAGTTGTAACATTAGGAATCAATTTGCCTCAATGTCTAAGACTGTGTGACAGGGCCAGCTCAAGTCTCCTGGAAGTTCACCTGCAGCATATTCGATATGAATGACCCGTCGGTGGGTTGGCTGTGTCCCAGCCGAAGACTGATGTAACAGCAATGGTCGCATTGCCAAGACATCGCCTATCTTTGCATTGCAAACGACAGCATCCTGCTTTTGGTATTGAGCAATCTGCTGCGTTGATAGCTTGCCGTGTCGATGGCTGCCTGGAATGACCTTAAGAACACCATTGGTGATCCCGCAATCATCAAGATGAATTCTCAACGCAAGCATCTGCTTTAAAATCTCAATGGGTGGCTGAACAGAGTAAGCCTCCTGCTTTGTTGACCAGGGGCCAAACCCTGGCTCGTCGGCATAGTTCTGCACCGAAATTACCTTATCTTGGTGCCATGGAACTTTCCAGTTCGCGGCTTCATTCTTATCGAATAGCGTGCCTTTTACAGGTCTTGCCTGATGTCCCAATAGACTTCTGGCAATGTCGATCAACGGAGAGCAGAGCGCTAACGCTTTAATGTGTGGTGCTACCGCGAGTAAGTTGCGGACCGCATAGGTATGCCCCTGGCGTATCCGGGCTGAGATCTGTGGCTTAATGTGAGAAATCTGCGCTAGGAGGGTTGCGATCGCAACCCGATCCAAACAACCCTCAATCATCGAAAAGCCATCCGTCTCTATTCGCTGAGCCAAGCGTTGATATGGAGCCTGCATCATTCCTCGGTGTATAGAGACGTGGACCTAATCATATCTAGCCAGCTCTAGAACGTCACAACACTGCGAATTGACTCGCCTCGGTGCATCAAATCAAAGGCCTCGTTAATTTGTGACAGAGGCAGCGTGTGGGTCACCAAGGGATCAATCTCGATTTTGCCGTCCATATACCAATCCACAATTTTAGGAACATCGGTTCGTCCCTTCGCACCACCGAACGCTGATCCCTTCCAGACGCGTCCCGTTACCAGTTGAAAAGGGCGCGTCCTGATTTCTTGACCTGCCCCTGCCACCCCGATAATGATGCTCTCACCCCAGCCCTTATGACAGCACTCCAGCGCCTGCCGCATTACCTCTACATTACCAATGCACTCAAAGCTATAGTCAGCACCGCCCTTAGTCAGCTCCACCAGATAGGGCACCAGATCGCCCTCCACCTCATTGGGGTTCACAAAATGCGTCATTCCCATTTTCTCGGCAAGCACTTTTTTCTCTGGGTTTAAGTCAACCCCCACAATTCGATCTGCGCCCACCATCCGAGCGGCTTGGATGACGTTAAGACCAATGCCGCCCAGGCCAAAGACCACCACATTGGCCCCAGGTTCAACCTTGGCTGTATTAACCACAGCGCCGATCCCCGTAGTCACACCACATCCGATCAGGCACACCTTATCAAAGGGCGCATCTTCTCGAATTTTTGCCACCGCAATCTCAGGCAACACCGTGTAATGGGCAAAAGTCGATGTGCCCATGTAGTGATGCAGCATCTGACCATTGAGCGAAAAACGACTGCTGCCATCTGGCATTAAGCCCTTGCCCTGAGTTGAACGAATCGCTTGGCAAAGATTTGTTTTACCGCTCAAACAGTATTCACAGGCTCTGCACTCAGGGGTATAGAGCGGAATAACGTGATCCCCAACATTGAGGCTCTTAACCTCAGGGCCGACTTCAACCACAACACCAGCTCCTTCATGACCGAGAATAGCTGGGAACAACCCTTCGGGATCAGCCCCTGACAGCGTAAATGCATCGGTGTGGCAAACCCCTGTCGCCTTGATCTCAATCAGGACTTCTCCTGCCCTTGGCCCTTCTAACTGGACGGTTTCAATGGTCAGAGGTTGACCGGCCTGATGGGCAACAGCGGCTCGTACATCCATCGATTGATTGCTCCTGTTTGTGCTGCGTTTGTTATCACGAGTTTTTGGGCGGGTGAGCCTGAGACTGTACTCGCTCGTTAATAAAAATTTAACAATGATCCCCGACTTTGATATGATTCTTTACGAAGTTCCTTTCGGGTGTTCATGCTTTCGCAAAAAACACGATCCTGCACAGTTGTTGTCCCTCGTCCGGGTAAAAAGCCCCTTAAAATCTCGATTCAATTGCTACCGCTTATTCTAGGTGCGTCTATCGTCATCGCTTCGCCGCTAGCTTGGCTCGGCACTACGCTCTACGCAATGCATCGGAGTAACAGCGAACTGTCAGAGTCGACCGAAGAGGTGCTTGAAGAACTTGAAAACCTAGATGCTGAAGTTAAGCAGCTTAAAGAACGGGCCGGGATCAATGAAGGAAAGCCCCAAAATCTAACCCTTCGCCCCCAGGGCGGTAAAGGTGGTGTTTCGACTCCGATAGATGCAAAAACCCGTTTACAGCTCGTTCGTGAGCAGCTTCCTAAACTAGCGAAGCAGCTTAAGAGAGAAGTAAAGCCCGCCTTAGAAAAAATGCTTCAAGACGAGAATGCTCGATTTGTTTCTATTCCCCAAGGAATTCCTGTTAAAGGGTTCCCCGATATTTCATCTGAATTTGGTCCCCGACCCGGTGTATTTGGTGGCGCTCGTGAAATGCATAATGGAATTGATTTGCTGGGCGCACACGGCACACCTATCTATGCCACGGCTAATGGCACGGTCATAGAGGCTGGGTATTTAGGCGGTTTCGGCAATGCGGTTGAAATTCAACATGGGTATGGTTACAAGACCCTTTATGCCCACATGACAAAGCTGGCAGTCCCTGCAAACGTGACGGTTAAGCGGGGACAACTGATTGGATTTATGGGCAGCACAGGGAGATCGTCGGGAACCCACTTGCACTACACCGTCTTTAAGGATGGTAAAGAGGTGGATCCAAAGCCCTACATGCTGTCAAGGGGGGGTGTCATTACTAACGCTCAGCGACCTCGCCTAGCGTTTTAATGGAGTCTCGAACAAACCGACCCACGGTTTTGATCAGGTTGGGGATCGCCTCTGATCGATGGGAAACTTGAGCCATTAGATCATAGTAGCGGTCGAGCAGGTCATGTTCGCTATCTGAGACTTGATCGTCTGAGATCAGGACTTTGCCGATGTTTGCTAGCAGAATCATGCGCTCTTCTTCTTCGGCATTTTTAAGATAGGCAATGATCCACTGCTCGGTTTGCTTCAATGAGACAGGGGTACCAAGGAGAGACTGCAAGTCACTATCGTGACTGAGGTGATAGCGCTTCAGGAGTGATTGCAGATAGTCTACTTCCTGTGGCTCTAGGTGCTGATCGGCCCAAGCCGAGCCAATCAAGATCTGTAAAATCAGTCGATGCTGCTCTTCGTTCATAGATATCCTTGCTTACTGTGGGGCCGTCTGGGTTAAGAACCATGCTGTAATGCCATCTGCCAGGGTTGTGGCAAGCTGACGCTGGGCTTGGGGATCGTTAACCCACTCGAATTCGGTGGGGTTCGTCATAAACCCTAGCTCTAAGAGTACCGAGGGGGCCGCCGTGGGTCGAGCTAGGGCGAGGTTGTTCCAAAACACGCCGTATCTGGGGCGATTGAGTTTCGTGACTAAATATTCGTATAAGAACTGAGATAGATCATGGGCTTGGGCGTTATACCAAAACGTGCCGATCCCGGCAGTGTTGAGGGCATCACCGCTATCGGGGAGGGCGTTGTAGTGGATACTCAGGGCAATGTTGGGATCTTGGGTTTGGATCATTTGAGTGCGATCGCCCAGTGACACATCCACATCCTCTTCCCGCGTCATGATCACAGTAGCCCCCCGCTTCTGCAGTTCTTGCTGCAAGAGTTTGCTTACCTGCAGGTTCACCATTTTTTCAGGCACCCCGGTTGGCCCTACGGCACCACTTTCAGCGCCACCATGTCCAGGGTCTAAGAGAATTTTGGCTCCTTCAAGTGGCGGACCTTGGCGAGTCAAAACGGCCCCAGTAATAATGTTGTTTCCGTACAGAAGACTACCTGCCTGAGTGGGTTCGAGTTCTGGAGGATGTCGTAGAGACAAAACAAGATTGCTGCCTTCGTAGCGCAGCTTATAGCCCCACTGCTGCTTGGTTTTAAGCTGAAAGTGGTATTGAATTTTGCCCGGTTCTGGCTGGGACCAATCTAAGCGTTCAATGATGGGATCATCTGTGATGGCGTTGGTATCGGTTTGGGCCGTGGCATTGTGAAGGGTGAGGGAGAAGGTGCGATCTCGTTGATCTACTGAGATCGGTACGGCCGTCGTCAACGGGAAGATTACCTCAGTCCAGTTGGGGATAACGCGACTGCGAAAGCTCCGAATAATGCCGTGGGATTGAAGGCCTAGTGGCAGAGCCTGAGTCTCCCCAGCCTTGATCCAGGCTCCATAATCCAGGCGAAGCCATTCGCCTTCTCGACCCGTAATGCGTGCCTGGGTCCCCTTCGGCAACGGCGTTGACCGTGAATGGTCTGTGCTGGGGCCTGTACGGGCAACGCCCTGATCACTGATCACCTCGACGCTCTCAAATTTTTGGGGTGAGGCAATGGTGATTGTTCCTGGCCCTTTTTGTGTTGTGGTTCGACCCGCTTGCCGGAGTTGGAATAAAGGCTGGCCTAGACTGCCTGCCTCAGAGAAAGTTGTGCAGCCCTGGTATTGGCCGTTAATGCTGTCGGGCTGATTTTGGTCTGTTAAAAGTGCTGAGTTGGGCGGTAGAGCGGCGCTGGTTTGCCCTTGGAGTACAAGGGTACGGCCCCCGACCTTCACGGAGATATTTGCACCGGGGGCTGCTTTTGCCTCAAAACAAATGGGTTCTTGCGGTTGACGTTCAATATCAACAGCCGGCTTCAAAGAGTCTTTAACAAACTGGCCCGCTTGGGGTATCGCTTCAGGGGTGCGCGTAATCTTCAGCGTAATGGTTTGGTCGCGGTACTTGAGCGTGAAATTATTTTCCCCTGCAGTGAGCGGTAGACTTGGGGCAAAATTACCGCTGGGACTCCGGTTCGGAATGGGTTTCCCATTGAGGAGGACATCCCCCTCTGGTGGGGCTGTGCCGATGAAAAATATTTTCTGAGCTGAGGTGGTGTGCCCATCGACAGGGTAAACCACCTTCAATGCCTCACCGGCATAGGCCGGTGAAGTTACGGCTAAGGCCATCACTGTGAGTCCAAGAACGCGCTGCATTACACCTCATGATCGCTAGGGTTTGACGGTATGCCCATCACATCGTCAAACAGACACCCTAAAGAATACTATTTCAACGGGACGATGCTGCCCCTAAATTGATGAGCGTTGTTTGGTGCTGCCTCTTTCGCTTGAAAGAGTGACGTTAATGGGCATCTAATCTCGAGCGTGGCACTGGTGTAGAGACTTTTCTCTAAGCGTTGAGAGCAATTTTATAGGATTTTGTGATCGCCCACTCTGCCATTGTGAATGGCTTCAAGATAGGTTCAAAACAGCTAGATGATTCTGAGAGTAAAGAGTGCAGTAAACTTTAAAGGATCTATATCAGTTTTAGAAAAATGATGTAAGGCGTTTTTCTTTGTGACGGATTCATTAATGAAAATCATAGAATGGATTGAACACCCAATTTGAGACCATACTGTTTGCCAGTGGTGATTGTGTAAAGCAAGAGACTGACGTAAGGTCCGCTCAACAACCCTTAGCAGCCCCAGCCGCGATAGAGAGGAGCGAATTAACCCGCCTGCTTAATAAGTTCCCAAATACTATGCATGATTTTTCCACGTTAGTTGAGCTGCTGTGCTATCGCGCCCACCACCAATCTGACAAAACTGCATTTGTCTTTCTGAAAGACGGTGAGACAGAGTCAGCGCGACTAACCTATCGTGAACTCGATCAGCAGGCCCGTGTGATTGCGGCTCAGCTCCAGACGCTAGGATTAGAAGGCGAACGGGCGTTATTGCTATATGCCCCTGAACTAGGCTTTATCACGTCTTTCTTTGGCTGTCTTTATGCAGGGATGATTCCGGTCCCGGCCTATCCCCCCCGTTCGAACCAAACAATGACTCGCCTCAAAGCGATTATTGCGGATGCTCAGGCCGAAATAGCGCTCACCACGTCAGATCTAATTGCGAACATTCAGCGTCAATTGGCCCAGGACTCTGATCTCGAAGCACTCCACTGCCTAGCCACAGATCTTTTAGATCTCCGGGGGGCCGAAGCATGGCAGCAGCCCTCCCTCAGCCGCGATGCTCTTGCTTTTCTGCAATACACATCTGGCTCGACAGGGAATCCGAAAGGCGTCATGGTGAGCCACGGCAATCTATTGCATAATTCAGCCCTCATCCATCAAGGGTTTAACAATACCTCCCAAAGCCGAGGGGTATCTTGGCTACCGCCTTACCACGATATGGGTTTAATTGGCGGAATTCTTCAGCCGATTTACGTTGGGGCCACGATGGTCTTAATCCCGCCGGTGGCGTTTTTGCAACGTCCCCTGCGATGGCTCCAGGCCATTTCTGATACCCAGGCAACGACGAGTGGCGGTCCTAATTTTGCCTACGATTTGTGTGTGCGGCAAATTAAACCCGAACAGTGTGAGGGGCTTGACTTAAGCCATTGGAACTTGGCTTTTACCGGTGCAGAGCCAGTCCAGGCTGAGACGCTAGAGCGTTTTGTGACGACCTTTGCGCCCTACGGATTCAAACGCGAGGCCTTTTATCCTTGCTATGGGATGGCGGAAACAACGCTGATTGCAACGGGAGGCCATCATCAAGAAGTGCCGATCCTCAAAACGATTTGCGAAGAAGAGATTACCCAAAATCTGGTGGTTTTAGGGGAGGCCGATCAGCCCGGAGCGCGCACGGTGGTCAGTAGTGGGAGGGTGCCCAAGGATCTGGGGGTTGCGATCGCAAATCCCGACACTCTCCACTCCACCGACGGCATCGGCGAAATTTGGGTCTCTGGTCCCAGCGTCACCCAAGGCTATTGGCAACAGCCTGAAAAAACCGAACACACCTTCAACGCTCACCTAGTCGATACTGGCGAGGGACCGTTCCTCCGTACGGGTGACCTGGGCTTTATGCGAGAGGGGGAGCTGTTTGTGACCGGACGTCTCAAGGATCTGATCATCATTCGGGGCCGCAATCACTATCCCCAAGATATTGAAGCCACCGTTGAGCAGAGCCACGAGGTGCTGCGGCCTGCCTGCGGTGCAGCGTTTTCTATTGAAGTTGAGGGAGAAGAACGCCTCGTCATTACCCAAGAGGTGCAGCGCACCGCAATTCGGCATCTTGATAGTGATCAAGTGACCGCAGCCATTCGCAAGGCTGTGGTTCAACACCACCAGCTCCAGCCTTGGCAGATCGTCCTCCTTAAAACCGGCAGCATTCCTAAAACCTCTAGCGGTAAAATTCGCCGATTTGCCTGTCGCCAAGGTGTTCTAGACAATAGCCTCAACGTCGTCGGCCAATGGATTGATCCGTCGTCCCGCAAGCAGAAACAGACCGCTGCCGCTCCTCAAGCAGAGCCATTCACCGCTCAGCCCACCTCTGCGATGTCAGAAGCTATCCAAGACTGGTTGAGAAATAACATTGCCCAGCGTTTGGGTGTGACGGCGGCTGAGATTGCGCCTCAAGATCCCTTCTCAGAAACAGGTCTAGACTCAATGGCTGCAGTCCAGCTCACCGGAGAGCTGCAGGATTGGTTGGGGCGATCTCTGTCCCCCACCTTAATCTACGATTATCCTTCCATTGCAGCCCTTGCCCACCACCTTGGCACTGAGACGAGGGAGCCGATTGCCCCCGCAATGAGTGCTGAGAAAGTGGATGCGATCGCAATTATTGGCATGGGCTGTCGTTTCCCTGGCGCTGCGAACCCAGATGCCTTTTGGGAACTGCTCTCTAACGGAATCGATGCCATCCAAGCCGGCTGTAGCCGAGCGCCTCAAACCCCCGGTGGATACCTAGAGCAGGTTGATCAGTTCGACGCCCAGTTTTTTGGGATTTCTCCCCGTGAAGCAGAATACATGGACCCCCAACAGCGGCTTTTACTAGAGGTCGCCTGGGAAACCCTAGAGCAAGCAGGTATCCCTACCCATCAGCTTGCCCAAACGGCAACGGGGGTCTTTATTGGCATGAGCAGCTCTGACTATGCTCAAATTCCACAGTCTGCCAATGCCTACGCCGGCACCGGCAACGCCCACAGCATTGCCGCCAACCGTCTCTCTTACCTCTTAGATCTCAGAGGTCCCTCACTGACGGTGGATACGGCTTGCTCTTCATCACTGGTGGCGGTCCACCTTGCCAGTCAAAGCATCCGTCAAGGCGAATGCGATCAGGCTTTAGTGGGGGGGGTGAATCTCATTCTTTCTTCAGCGCTCACTGAAACCTTTGCCCAGGCAGGGATGCTGGCGGCGGATGGTCGTTGCAAAACCTTTGATGCCAGTGCAGACGGCTACGTGCGCGGGGAAGGCTGTGGCATGGTGATGCTGAAGCGTTTATCCCAGGCCCAGGCCGATGGTGACCCTATCCTAGCCGTCATTCGTGGCTCGGCGGTTAATCAAGATGGTCGCAGCAATGGCTTGACCGCTCCCAATGGACCGGCTCAGCAGGCCGTGATTCGGCAGGCGCTGGCACAGGCACAGGTAACGGCTGACCAAATTAGCTACGTCGATGCCCACGGCACGGGCACGTCGTTGGGAGACCCCATCGAAATGAGCGCGCTCAAGACCGTTCTGCTGCAGGACCGTGACCCAGAGCATTCCTGCTGGATTGGCTCTGTGAAGACCAATATTGGTCACCTGGAAGCGGCAGCGGGTATTGCCGGTTTACTCAAGCTGGTGTTGGCGCTGCAGCACGAAGAGATTCCGCCTCATCTGCACCTGACGGAGGTCAATACACTCATTGATCTGAAGGAAACACCGCTCAAAATTCCCACACAACAGCAACCTTGGTCACAGGCACAGCGGTTGGCGGGAGTCAGTTCCTTTGGGTTTGGCGGTACTAACGCCCATGTAATTGTAGAAGCAGCCCCCCAGCAGCCCCAGACTGAACCCACACCGCACCCAGAGTGCCCAGAGCACCCAGAGCGACCGTGGCATATACTCACGCTCTCGGCCAAAACAGAACCGGCACTGCGGGCGTTGGCCCATCGCTATGTACAGCACCTGAACGGGCAGCCGTGTCTAGCAGATCTTTGCTATTCAGCAAATACGGGCAGAGCGCCTCTTGAACACCGATTAGCGGCGGTGGTCGATTCGATTCCGGCCCTTAAGCAACAGCTCGCCGATTACTTAGCGGCGGAACCCTCAGCGATGAGCGGCACGGCAGGCTCTACTCAAACAGCCTTTCTATTTACCGGACAGGGGTCTCAATATGTCGGTATGGGGCGACAGCTCTATGAAACCCAGCCTTTATTCCGAGAGGTTCTAGAGGAATGCGATCGCATCCTCTCGCGTTACCTTGAAGAACCTCTACTCAGCATTCTTTACCCTGTCGCTCTGGCGGTCGATCCTGATCTGAGGCAAGATCCACTTGATCAGACCGGCTATACCCAACCCGCCCTGTTTGCCATTGAATATGCCCTCTGTAAACTCTGGCAGTCTTGGGGCGTTCAGCCCAGTGTCGTCATGGGGCACAGCGTCGGCGAATATGTGGCTGCCTGTATTGCAGGCGTCTTTAGCTTAGAAGATGGCCTCAAGCTGATTGCCACCCGCGCTCGACTCATGCAGGCGCTGCCACAAACGGGCGCGATGGTGGCGATTTTTGCCACGGTCACCCAAGTCCAGCAGATTTTGCAGCCCTACGACGCAACCATTGCCGCCTATAACGGGCCAGAAAGTATCGTGGTCTCCGGTCCTCAACAGACGATCGAGTCCATCGTTGCCGACTTAACCACTATGGGGATAAAAATGCGCTGGCTGCGCGTATCCCATGCCTTTCATTCGCCCCTGATGGCTCCCATCTTGGACGCTTTTCGCCAGGTAGCGACCGAGGTGAGCTACCACCGACCCCAGTTACCGCTGGTGTCTAATGTCACGGGGCAATTAGTCTCGGAAGAGCTAACCCAGCCCGAGTATTGGTGTCAGCATATTCTAGAGCCAGTGCGATTTGAGACCAGCCTGCAAACGCTAGCAACAATGGGGATTCAAACCTTTCTAGAGGTGGGGCCACAACCCACCTTGCTCGGAATGGGACGCCGCTGCTTGCCCGATATTGAAGCGGTCTGGCTCCCTAGTTTACGCCCTCAGCAAGCCGATTGGCCACAGCTTCTCCATAGCCTGGGCCTGCTCTATACCCAGGGCGTTACGCCAAATTGGGCTAACTTTGAACAGGGCTATCACCGTCATCGACTGCCTCTGCCCACCTATCCGTGGCAGCGCCAGCGCTACTGGATTAGTACTGAGGCTCAGCACGCGGCCTCTAGCGCCCAAGATACGGCTGTGGTGAAGTGGATTAAGCAGGGCGATCGCCAGCCCCTGACCCAACTGCTGCAGCGGTCCATCACACTTTCTCCTGCTCAAGCAGACCTACTGCCAAATCTGGTTGACAGGCTTCTTGAGCACCATCAACAGGAGCTGCATCAATCTGATTTAGACGAATGTTTATATCAAGTAGACTGGCAACTTGAACCGGTAGCGATCGCAGCGTTGCCTCCCGGTCGATGGGTCTTACTGATGGATCAAGACGCGTTAGGGGAATCGCTTGCCAAACAACTGGAAGCACAGAGCCAGTCCTGTGTTCGCGTCTCCGCTGGTTCTACCTATCAGCACCATGATCTCGGTTGGCAAATTGATCCGAGCCAGTCTGTTCATTGGGAGCAGCTTTGGGCGGCTCTATGCACTGATACTCAGCCTCCCCTGGCCGGTATTGTGCAGGCCTGGAACTTAGCCTCAACGGATATTTCTGAAGCACTGGCGCAATCTGCAGACTGTCAGGCCGTCTTGAATCTCGTTCAGACCCTAGGATGTGCCTTACCCAAGACGATGATTCGACAGCCTCGACTGTGGCTCGTGACCCAGGGGGCCGTTTGTCTACCGTCCCATCCATCAGGGATACAGAATCTGACCCAGTCGCCTCTGTGGGGACTCGGAAAAGTTCTGGCGCTAGAGTATCCCCATCTGTGGGGTGGGGTGATTGATACTGATGGGCATCATCCTGATGCTATTTTGGCTGAGCTGGGCCAATCGACCGAGACCCAGATTGTCTGGCGAGAGCAGCAGCGCTATGTCGCTCGACTCCGGCGAATGGACGCGGTTGCGGTGCCTCAACCCCCCGTATGTAACGCCGAGGGGTCTTACTTAATCACAGGGGGCTTGGGAGTGCTGGGGCTGCAGGTTGCCCAGTGGCTCGTTGCTCAGGGCGCGCAGTCGCTGATTTTAGTGGGTCGCAATGCTCCCTCTGACCCTGCGGTTCAGATTCTCCAAGGGATAAAGCAGCAAGGCGTTGATGTTGCGGTGGTGGCGGCTGATATTTGCGATCGCAACCACCTCTCCAAACTCCAAACCGCCATTGAGGTCACAGGACACCCCCTGAGGGGCGTCATCCATGCAGCGGGTGTGCTGAAGGACGGCACTCTGCAGCAGCAAACCTGGGAGCAGTTCCAACAGGTAATGGCTCCCAAGGTAACCGGAGCCTGGAACCTCCACTGTCTCACTCAAGATCAGCCCCTCGATTTCTTTGTGATGTTTTCCTCTGCGGCCTCGCTGCTGGGGTCTCCAGGTCAGGGCAACTACGCCGCCGCCAATGCCTTTATGGATGCCTTGGCTGCTTTCCAGCGTCAGCAACAGCGTCCGGCTCTTAGTATTAATTGGGGACCGTGGGCGCAGGGCGGTATGGCGCACAATGATGCGGTCCAGGCCCATTTGAGCGCTGGTGGCATGGATTCGCTCTCGATTTCTGAAGGGTTACAGCTTTTAGAGCGCCTAATCAAGTGCGACCAGGCCGTTCTACCGGCACAGGTGGGGGCGATCGCAGTGCGCTGGTCAGCATTGGGACAATCCTTTAGCAGTTCGTTCCTAAGCAATCTAATTGAAGCGCAGAGATCAGAACCCCGTGAGTCGAAGCTATTTGAAACGCTCAAAGAGATGGAAGTTGACGCTCGCGCCGCCCACCTCACGGTCTATCTGCAAAAACAGCTCGCCTATGTCTTGCACCTGAAGCCTGAAGACCTCAGCGTTGACGACAATCTGGTGGAGCAAGCGGATTCTTTGATGATTATGGAATCGATGAACCAACTGCAGCAAGATCTGCAGTTGATGCTTTACCCGCGAGAATTCTATGAGCGTCCTCGCATTCGGGAATTCGCAGCCTACCTCGCTGAAGAATTTGAGCGCAGTCACGTCACTCCACTCTCCGCTGACTTAGAAGAAGATACGGAGCTAGAGGATGAGCTAGACAGCGACTTTCAGACCTTCGCCACGCCCGTTTCTAAGCCCAAAACGGAAACCACCTTCAACGATCGTCTTCCCGGCATCGTCTTTATTTTATCGAGTCCACGCTCTGGCTCCACGCTGCTGCGCGTCATGCTAGCCGGACATCCCCATCTACTCTCGACGCCAGAGCTGCATCTATTGCCCTTTGAAACCATGGCGGAACGAGCCAAAGATCTGTCTCTGTCTAACCTAGGGGAAGGACTGCAAAAAGTCCTCATGGACTTGAAGGGGTTGGGCTTAAAGGCGAGCCAGTCACTAATTCAAGACTTGGTACAGCGATCTCTCCCCATTCAGAATGTTTATGCCATGCTGCAGGATCTCGCCGGAAGCCGCCTACTCATTGATAAGTCTCCCACCTACGCCATGAGCCTAGAAACCTTGGGGCGAGCCGAAGAAATCTTTGCCGATGCTAAATATATTCATCTGGTACGGCATCCCTACGCCATGATTGAGTCCTTCGTGCGGATGCGGATGGACAAGTTGATTGGATCAGGTGACAGTAATCCCTACCGAGTCGCCGAAAAGATCTGGACCCGCAGTAATCAAAACGTGCTCCAGTTCGCGCAGACCTTAGGGAGCGATCGCCACCACCTCGTTCACTATGAAGACCTCGTCAATGAACCTCAGAAAGTAATGAAGTCGATTTGTACGTTCTTGGGGGTTCCCTTTGATCCGTCTGTCCTACAGCCCTACGAAGGCCAGCGTATGACCGATGGCCTCCATCAGCAATCACTCTCTTTAGGAGACCCCAACTTTCTGAAGCACAATCGCGTTGAAAAAGCCCTGGGCGATGCATGGCGAAGAATTCGTCTGCCCCATAAGCTTGGCAACTTTGCCCGCCATATTACCCTGCAGTTGGGCTACGAACTTCCTGAATTAGAAACGGTAAAGGCTGAACCCGGCGCAATGTTAGAAGAGGTAACGATTCCTCTAGGCAATCTAGACCTCTGCCTTTGCACCTGGGGACCAGAAGACGGACCATTGGTGCTCTGTCTTCACGGCATTCTAGAACAGGGAGCGGTATGGGATCCAGTTGCAACCCAGCTTGCCGAACAGGGTTACCGAGTGGTCGCCCCCGATCTTCGAGGGCACGGTCGGTCGGGCCATGCTGCCACCTACCAGCTTCAAGACTTTTTAGCCGATCTTGATCAGCTGGTTGATCGGCTCACCGATCAGCCGGTAATCTTGATCGGGCATTCCCTTGGCTCTGTGGTAACGGCGCTGTTTGCCAGTGTGCGCCCCCAGTGTGTTGATCAGCTTATTTTGATTGAGACGATTTTGCCCGGTTCTGAAGACAAGAGCAACCCCACCAATCAGCTTTTGACTCATTTAGAATATGTTGTGGCCCCGCCTGAGCATACCCAGTTGCCGAATTTGAAAGCCGCTGCCGATCGCCTGCAGCAGGCAACCCCCAGTTTGTCCCCTAAATTCGCTCAGTTCTTAGCCAGTCGCGCCGCCAAGGCCCAGGGGCAAAGCGTTCAGTGGCGCTGGGATCCGATTTTGCGGACGCGTACGAGCCTGCGCGGGGCACCGTTTAGCCGTGACGGATACCTGCAGTTACTCCAACAAATTCAGGCACCTGTGACGCTTGTTTATGGCGATCGCAGCCGCTTCAACCGCCCTCAAGATTTAGCAGATCAGCAGGCGGCGCTCCCCAATGCTCGCCGGATCACGCTACCGGGCGGTCATAATGTTCACCTGGATGCAGCCTCAGAGCTGGCCCAGCAACTCCTCGACCTTCTTCCATCGGTGCCCGATGACCCGCAACCCTAGGCGTACCCTCACCGTTTCGCTGTTGTGGGACATTCCCCTTGCCGTTCTATCCTTTTGCTTTTTTAAGGGTGTGAAGGCTGTTGTGGGCCTGTTTTATGGGATTTATGTGAGTCGAGATCGCAACCGGGCCACCCAGTGGCAGGTACTATCCGCCGACGTTCTGAGCATTCCCATCGGCCTGCCGGTTTTGATGACCAAAGGCCCGCGTTGGAATACCCATGCCATTATTGGCACCGTCGGTCCCTTTGAGGTCCACAAGGCTATCACGCTCGATCTTGCCGTTCTGCATCAATCAGCTCGTTCCTGGACCGTGGTGGTGTATCGATATCCTGACTATGCCACCGTGGCTCAAATCAGTTCCCTTGAGCAGCAACCCGACAAGGAGTATTCCCTCAGTCTTCCCCCTGGTCAATACAGCTTGGGCCTGCGGTATTACGAATGCCGTGAGACCGTTGTGTTCCCCTCTGTAACGATGGATGGGACATCTGATGCGCTCATTGCAGCCCATGCGGTTTCACCCCAAACGAACCAGTTCTATGATCAGCTCAGCCAGCGCCATAACTGGTTTTACGCAGCCCTTCACTACTACATCTATACATTGCTGCAGCTCCGTGCTTGGCTACCGGAAGCCTTGGTGACGCGAGAATTCTTACCCGTTGGCAACCCAGATACAACCTTTGTCTATGGCCATGTTGAAGCCAAGCGCAGCCTCCAGATTCAGATCCCCTCTGTCGCATTAGAAAACTACGATCTTTATTTCACCCTCTATCGTCGTTCTAGCCTGCCCCTATTCTTCACAAAAATGGAGCAAGAGACGATCACAGTGCCTGCCTTTGCCGGGAAGGGATACTATCTGATTCGGATTCGCCCTCGCGTTGCCCAGCCACCGGCCCTAGATCTTGATTGCCTTGAAATTAGTCAGGTTAATCATTCAGCCTTGGTGTCGGTTGAGTAGCTGAGTGGCCCGCGCGCTATTTAACGGACCTGAGAAAAAATACCCCTGGGCAAAATCACAGCCGACCTCAGCTAAGCGCTGTAATTGCGATTGATCTTCGACGCCCTTCGCCACCACATCCATATTTAGATCGTGGGCCAGTTGAATGGCCCCCACAATCAAGTCCTGATACTGAGGGGGCTGCTGTGATAAACAGTCGAGGCAAGCTGAATCTAGCTTGAGGGTGTCAATGGGCAACTCAGGGAGCGTATTTAAGGCAAGATAACTGCCGCTAAACCCATCAATGCAGAGCTGAACGCCAAATCTCTTAAGTTCTTTCAAGGTTGGACGGATTGCCTCTAACTGACTCAGTAAAATTTGTTCGTTAAATTCTAGCTTGAGGTTGCGGGGATCAATATTTGTCTCTTTTAAGACCCTTTCAATCTGTTGGACGAGTTGTGACTCATGAAGGCCACGGGCCGACAGATTAACGCTGACCGAGACCGCTCTCTGCAGAATTTGCTGCCATTGCTGGATGCGAAAACAAGCCTCCCGGATCAGCCAGAGATCAACGGCACTCATGAGGCCTACTGATTCTGCAACGGGCAGAAAAGATCGAGGTGCGATCGCACCTCGATAGGGGTGAAACCAGCGCACAAAGGCTTCAAAACCGCTCACCTGCCGACTATTAATGTTTAAGATTGGTTGATAGTGAACCTGCAGTTCCTGATCGCCAACGGCATGGTGCAGATCATTCTCGAGTTGAAATCGTCTCACTGTTTGGTGATGCATGGCTGGTTCAAACACTAATATTAGCGAGCCATTCTGGCTTTTAGCCTGTTGCAGAGCCGTATGAGCATCGCAGAGTAGATCCTGGGCCTGACGATGGTCGGTGTGGCTGATCGCAACGCCCATACTAGTAGAGATAAAAATCTCTTGATTATGAATCGAGAATGGTGGCTTCAGGGCGGTGAGTAAGCGCTCGGCAAGCTGCATAACCTGCTGTGGGTCGGCCAGATAGGGCAACAACAGAACAAACTCAGCCCCCTCTGAGCGGGCTAACACAGCATCCTTGGCGAGTTCCGATTTCAGACGCCAGGCAAACTCAATGAGTAACTGCTCACTGGCGGCAAATCCTAAGCTGCCGCTGACCAAATTGAGTTGATCAATGGCGATCGCCACCACCGCCGCCTGACAATCTTGACGTTGCCGACAGGACTCAAAAGACTGGGTAAGCTGCAGTGAAAAATAGGTTTGATTCGGCAGTCCCGTCAGCGCGTCATAAAAGGTACTGCTGACGAGTTCTTGACTGTTGTGCTTTTGATCTGACAAATAGCTGAGTGCATTATCACGCGCCTTCTGAATCAGATCAATTTTTTCTTGAATATCTGCATTTTGAGCGGCAATGAGTAAAATCTCTTGGGTGCCAATTTGTAGAGCAGTGGCTTCCAGATACAGAGGCTGCTCCAGTGGCCCTTGCTCTGACCATAGACCTGACTTAATCGTTTTTTCAGGGTCAGGGGGCCATAGAGACTTGGGGTCTGCCAGAAAATACTCCAAAAACGGAAAGAGTTCAGATAGATTGACCTGATGATTTTGAACTTTAAAAATCTCTGGCTTGAGGCTCTGCAGCCAAGCTGGAATCTGACCTGCAATTTTGAACTCTTGATCAACAACCCTTTCAAAGGTCGCGATGCTTAGCTCTGCCAGTAGTTCAGATGAAATAGACTGACTCATATTTGCAAACTGCAAGAGTAGATCGGCGTTGCAATGGACTCATCTTGACCGAGATCTGATCGCGTAAATAAGGACTGATGGGTCGTTAGTTGATTGAGAGTTCTCGCGTCAATCATGAGTTCGCGGGGCCGGATATAGCTGGTGAGTCTCATGATTTCAGGCATCTGTGGGCTAATTAAGCCCAGACTTTGGTATGGGTTACCCCGCAGCGATCCCAAAACCGAAGCCCCTGAGGTAATCATGCCACCAACATTAATGCAATCGTCTTGCTGGGGCTGTTCCAAAATTTGCAAACCCACCTCCACGGCCTTTTGAGCTGAGGGCAAAGACGCAGGCAACGGGCCAAAAATAGCCAGCATTGTATTGCCGAGCTGGGCCGTAACGATGCCTGCCGCCTCTACAATGATCATGGTAACGGATGCAAAATAGGTCTCAATGGCACGGACCATTGCCATGGCTTCTAAGGTCTCATCCGGATCCATTATGGGGCTAATACTGATACTCAACACAGACACATCCATCAGATGGGAACCATCCAATGCTGCTGGTGCTAAGCCACTCTTTTGAAAGAGGCGAGAGAGGTGCTGCTTCTGCCCCTGGGTCTTCAGAGCTAGATAGTTCCCTTGCTGTTGAAATTCAAGCTGTTGGGCTTCGATATCCTGGGCATCTAATAGCAAAATCCAATCTCCGTCCCGTGCTGGGAAGAGATGAATATCCATTGAGCAACTCTTTTCATGCTTCACCATCGGTAAAAAAAGAGGATCCTCTGCCAAGGGGATAATACCCGCTAGAAAATCAAGTTTCTCTTCAACATTCAAGCCGATCTGTAAGTCTTGCAAACCATATTTTTTGAGATCGCCCCCCAGCTCTACAATCGTTCCGTTGGAGTCAACGCGAAGATAGGCAGGGCAATATTGCTCAACCACATGGTTGCAAATGTAATCAATCAGTGGCTGGGGGAGTGACAGCATTCAAGCATCAAGGGTTTGGTGGGCCAAAAGATGAAAACAGTCCTCAACCCCCAAGCCCGTTTTGGCACTACTTTTAATAATGGTCCAATCATGCTCTTCAGAAAGCTGCTGCATCACAGCGTCATCGAGTTCCCATTCATCATTGAGATCCGATTTATTCAACATCATCACCACAGGAACATGGCCGATTTCTTTTTTGATCTCACTGTGGAGCGAGATTGCCTTATCCAAGGTTTCACGGCGAGTTCCATCAACCACCAGAATATACCCAGATGCACCGCGCAGGTATGAAATCCGAATCTTTTGAAATTCATCCTCGCCATGAATATCCCAGAGGATCAGGTTGACAATACTGTCTTCGATCTCGACCACTTTTTTGTCAATCTTGACGCCAACGGTCGTTTGATATTTTTCAGAATAAATGCCGCGCACAAACTGCGAGACTAAACTCGTCTTACCTGTCGCAAAGGCACCCACCATACAAATTTTTTTCTGAATCATATATTCTTAGAAGTTGGATTCATTCCATAACGACCTTGAAGGAGACTCTACGATCTGATAAATTTTTCGTTTGTTGTTCGGGAGCAGAGACGGCTCCGAGAGCCTTAGTTCTCAGGACCGATGCATTAACGCCAAGGGCAACAAGGCGATCTTGAATAGCGGTAGCCCGTGCTAGGCTCAACGCTAAATTTTCACGGTCTGTTCCTACCCTATCAGTTTGACCTTCAATAGAGATCACAATACTTTTCTGGAGTGCTGTTGAAATCTGGGTCAAATCCATTAGTTTTTGAGCAAGTTGCTGAAGTGCTACCTCACTTTGAGCCGAGGGCTGTGAGCGACCTTCATCAAATAGAATAGTCTGCTGTTCAACTTGTTTTGCCAAACTCTGGAGCGTTTGGTGTTCAGCAGCCTCTAATTGTTTTGTATCAACCTGCATGACTCCAGGTACCTGTAAGGCTTGTTGCTGAAGCTGCTGAATCCATTTCTGTTTGGCAATTCCTGACGCTACCAGTGTATTTCTATCATCAACACTGAACGAGACGGATGCAGGCGGCTTTAATCTTTGTTGAGCGCGTGCCTTGACTAACTCAGGAGCGAAGGATAAATATGGCTCCCAAGTGGCAACAACG
Source organism: Thermosynechococcaceae cyanobacterium (assembly GCA_050330855.1). Taxonomy (GTDB): domain Bacteria; phylum Cyanobacteriota; class Cyanobacteriia; order Thermosynechococcales; family Thermosynechococcaceae; genus RCC1774. The sequence goes on from JBHJNL010000008.1 coordinate 32,563, forward strand.
TTCTTTGGATTGACCTGCTTCCCTGCAGCGAGAGACAGAGGATCAACAGCGAGGGGATCGCGCAGTCCAGAAATGAGGATGTTTTGATGGTTGCGTTTGCTCTCAATAACCACGAGACCGGGTTGCTCTTGCAGTGTTTTGACATACCCTCCCACGATTTTTCGTCTTTGATACTCTCCCCAGACCAGGGAGCCAATCCCGAAGAGAATCAGCCCCAAAAGGAGCCACGTCAAAAAAGACGGAGACTTTCGCTTGGGTTTAAACTGTGCCTGTAAACATTCCTGTAGGTAGGGCTGACATTTTGCAAAGGCCGCATCATCTCCTTGAAAGTCTTTAAAGTCTCGACGGTGAACCAGATGAACTTTTTCTAGGACCGACTGAAAGAGGTTACGGGTTTCTTGGGGGGCTGTGCCTCGAATCACGCAGGCCAGGAGCGCCTGCGGACCTTCTTCGATCCAGACGGTGAGTTCACCAAACTGGAGGGTGTCAAGGGAGTTGCCCCCTTGGGTTTGGAACGAATCTTTGATGAAGTCTTGAATGGCAGTCAGCATGGCGGAGACGAGATCTGCATCCTGAACAATAACGGTGTCGGCGACGAGCTGCTGCAGTAAGAGGCCCGTCCCTTTATGAATCAATAGAACCTGCTCAACCTGATAGAGCAGCGTCCTTAATAGAACAATCTCAGCAAAGGACTTGCCGGTGCGGCGAGCTTCTAAGCGCCATTTAAAGCTTTGAGGGGAAAGGCTGTGTTCTAAGCCTTCATTGAGGGATTGGGTGAAATTTTGCAGCGCTGCTGCCACGGCTTTCCGTGAGGCAGGACCAATGACAGGGAATAAAGAGTCAGACAGCACCGTTTGATCTTGATTGACCGAGGTGCGGATGGCGTCTTCGATGGTGGGCACGATGGCGGTGGTCAGTTGCTCCTGCTGCTCACCACTGAGGACAATGGATTCTGCTAAAACCCGGCTCACGTCTTCTGGGCGGAGCTTCAGATTCATGATCCGCTCCTGAAGTTCTGGACCTAGGAGGAGCGATCGCAACTCCTCTAGATCAGTCCCAGATCCATCAAGCTCTTCCAGGGGAAGGTTATTTTCAGATGACACGTCTTGCATAAAAGAAGAAAGCAGCCTACTCAGACTGGAGACGCACTGACATTTCACCAAAGAAGGAGGCCAGATTGGCCCGATCTGTTTTGTCCACCGTATGCAAGATGCCCACTTCTCGCTCTAGGATGGTGAGCAGCTCGTTGTAGCGCCCAATCATATCTTCGCTGAGCTGATTGCCCTGCTCAAGCATTTGCTGGCGCAGGTTGCGCTCACTGGCGCTGGTTTTCTCTTCTAGTTGGCTCAGCTTTTGCTCTAAGCTCTTGGTGGCTGAATGTTGGCCCTGCTCTAGTCGATCGATGGCCTCAGTATGGGTGCGTCTGGTTTCTTGAATTTGGGCGCTCAGCGACCCCACTTCGGTTTGGATATAGCCCTCTAAGGTGTCGAGGCGTCGATTGAGATCGCTGCGTAGGGTTTTGCACTCCTGCTCTAGGCGTTCTTCTAGTCGCGTAAAACGCTGTTCATGGGTACGAACCTGGCTACCGAACAAGATATCTCGAATCTTTTCTAGGTTATGAAGATCTGGCGGTAGATCCTGACTGCTGTGCAGAGCAACGCCATTGTGGTCGCTCCCGATCGCTAGATTGCTTGGCTCTCCGTCCGTTCTTTCGTGGTGCTGTTCATCGTGCTCAGTCATGATTCCCCCTGATGTGTGATCGCAAACAGATTGACAAGGTGCAAAAATACATAACCTCAAAGCCCTGCATTTACAGCGTCAGAACAAATCTTATTGAGATTGCTCTACCCATCAATGAGAGCCTATCGAGATGATAGGGCACCCTATCGTCAATATTGAACTACTGACTATTATTGCATGCCCTCTTTAGCACTCCAGCAACGACCGTGGAAATCGGATTCTGCTCTAGCATGAGTCAGCAAAACTGCTCTATAATTTTGTGCCGGGGGTACTTAAGTTAAGTCTTAACGTCATTTATCAATAGCCCTATGTCCATCATTCGACACAGGGCGCGCAAGATAGAACTGTCGCTGCAGGCAATGGCCAACTGTCATGATGGGCCATAAGCCATCGCTATTATTTTTTACCCCGTAGGAGAGCCAATACCTTGGGCCTGTTCAATCGTTTTTCATCAGATATCGGCATCGATCTGGGTACTGCTAATACCCTCATTTACCTATCGGGCAAAGGGATTGTTCTCAGAGAACCCTCTGTTCTCGCGCTCGATCCTACAACTCAAAAGCTCCTTGCCATTGGCCATGAAGCTGAAGCGATGGTGGGACGGACCCCCACTGCAATCGCCGTGATCCATCCATTACAAGATGGTGTCATTACCAAGCCCCAAATGGCCCACCTGCTGTTGGAAAAGATGGTCGCACAAGCCTTGAAAGGGCGATCGCTCATGTCCCCTCGTGTGGTGATTAGCATGCCAATGGGAGCCAGCAGTATCGAACGCCGTGCCCTCATCGATATTGCCGATCAAATCGGCTCTCGCGAAACCCATCTCATTGAAGAACCGATGGCAGCAGCGATAGGAGCCGGTCTGCCGATTACAACCCCAGTGGGCAACCTCGTGGTTGACATTGGCGGTGGCACCACTGAAATTGCCGTACTCAGCTATATGGGAACCGCCGCCAGTCGCTCCATTCCCATCGGGGGCGATGCCCTCGACAATATCATCATAAAAATGGTGAAAAAAGACCATAACCTAATTATCGGCAAGTTAATGGCCCGGTCCATCAAACACAACCTAGCCGCAGCCTATGCCACCGAAGATTCTGATCAAAAAGAAATGGAAGTGCGGGGACTTGATCTCAGATCGGGCCTACCGCGCTGGTTTAATTTACGAGGCGGTGAAGTTAGAGAATATATTTTGGCTTCTCTAGAAACCATTGCAACCAATATTAAGCAAGTGCTAGAGCAAACGCCTCCCGAACTTGCCTCTGACATCTTAGAGCGCGGCATGATGCTCACCGGAGGGGGCGCACTCCTTAATGGCATGGAGCTTTATCTTGGCCGTGAAGTCGGTGTATTAGCTCAAGTTGCTCCTGACCCCTTAGACTGTGTGGCGCTGGGAGCCGGAGCTGCCGTAGAACGGTTCCAAGAGCTGCAGCGGGCTTTACAAAGCCCCTAACTTATTTTCTGAGGTTTCAAGCGCCTCCTCCCAATTATTTTCAATACTGCTCATCGCCTGTAGATAGGCAGGGTCGTCTGCTTGGGTGACATTTTCTTCTGGCTCATACACATCGTGAATGGCTTTGTTGGCGTTGTCAGCAATGATGGCGTTGGTCAATAGTCTAAGAGCATCGGGTTGCTCTAGGCTATTGAGTGCTCCGGCATACTTGCGGCTGTGGGTAGGGCGCACCGACTCTTGGCAATAGTTCGAGAGTTCACGGCTGGCCGTCATCACATCGTAGGCAAACTGTTTTTCCTGCTCTGTGCCATAAAGGGCGGTATAGAGTAGGTTAATCATAGACGAGTCATTGACCTGAATCTGATATTTGCTCGCAATCTGGGGCCAATATCTTAAGGCCTTCAAGCCCTCTAGGCCACCTTTGTTGATGCCAGAGTCTTCACACCATTGCTCAAATTCTTCAACGCTGGTGGGGCACCGCTGCAGCGATCGCATCAAATTTGCCAGTACCTGACCGGCCTGAAAGTTCCGAGTCGGACTGCCCGAAGCCGGACGCATCATACTACCGCGCACATCAGCCACCATCGCCGTGAGCTGAGAGAAGGTATGGTCCCGCACCTCCGCCATAGTCCCTGCCGTTTTCAGCGTTGCTTCAATACGGGGCACGCCGTATCCCAACTCGGTTAAATCAATGGGTTGGTTATTATAAAGCTCATGCCGATCTCGCCGGGACATCGAAACCGTCGCCGCTTGATCAAGACACTGATTCAGCAATAGGGTCAGTAGGGTCGGCAAGATGCCCGGATGGTTTTCGTAGTAGGCATATCCAAACCCGGCGAAGATAGAGGCCATATTTTTGGCCGCCTTCATATACTGGGCCTCGACATTATGAATACCGGGCGATACTTGGATATTGAGAGAAAGCTTGTCTAATACGTATGCCCCCAGAAGAGCTGTCATCGCGTTGGGATGACACAGATTCGCAGTGAAGCTATCCACCGGATCTCTGAGTGCGCCGTGGCGGTGAAACCCAGTAAAAAATGCAAGATTGGGTTGCTTCTCGCACAAGACATAGGATTCATCCTTCTCGCTATCATGACTAAAGGATCCCGCTAGACAGGCTAAAACCACGGTTTTTCGGTTTAGCTTTTGCCGGAGCCAGCAGGCTTCTTCTAGATCCTTCTCAATATAATTGCTATTCGCACTCAGCACGACCAGGTCGCATTGTGAAATAAGATCCCCCAACGTGTTGGGAACCCACTCATCCTTTTCCTTCCGGTGGCTCATGTAATGCATCTTCATGACATGGTCGCGATCCATGCCTTGAATATCAGTCTTAGAAAATGCCCCCATCAGCTCTCGACCCGGACGTGCCGCCAGCAGCAAGGAGGAGCCACCCGTTTGCATCACCGCGTTATAGGCCAGTGAACCTGGGTATAGCCCGATGCTATAGAAGCCAATGGTGGCGTTTTCTAGCTCACGAATTCGCTGCTGAATGTAGGTCTTATCTAGAGAGTTTTCAAAGAAGCTATTCCGCATTGCTCTGCCTAATCAATCTTGTCTCCACTCCAAGGCGATGGACAAGCTAACGTTATAGACTTAGCTTAACAGGCGTTGGAAACTGCCTCGAAGGCTAGAAGACAAGCCAGTTTCCCCTAGCCCCTTAGCGTATCAGTACAGACTAGGATGCAATGGAGGCAGGGGTACGGCGTTGTTTAGCGGCTACACGTCGAACAGATTGTTCAGGAGCCTGGGGATGCTGGAGCAAAAACAGCAGCGTGGCTCGAGTTTGCACCTCCCGCCGGAGCAGGCCGTTGAGTTCTCGCTCAATATAGCTCTTGAGGCTATCCCAATCGACGGAAGAGGCATCAATTACCTCTTCGTCAGCCACGTGCTGCCATCGGTTACGAAGCGCCAGCTCAATGGTCTGTGTGACCCATTTTTGCCACTTATTGATGCCCACAGTGGTGACGACGCCTCTGAGGTGAACCTCCGGCTGGTTCAGAAGCTGCCCCTTGAGATCAATGCTAGCCGCGACTGTGACCATGCCATCTTCAGCCAGCCTTTGTCGCTCTTCGAGCACATGGGCTTTAACCAGTCCGGCTCGGTCCATCAGTTCAATCCCAGAGGGAACCTTACCTGCAATGCCAATGGAAGACTCGGTCAGCTCCACAATATCGCCATTATCAATAATGACCATATTCTCGGCTGGAATGCTCATACTTTGGGCTGTTTGAGAGTGCTTAACTAACATGCGATGTTCGCCGTGCACGGGCAAGAAGAACTTAGGTCGCGTTAGAGCAATCATCAGTTTTTGGTCTTCCTGCGCCCCATGCCCAGAAACGTGGATGCCCTGGTGGCGACCATAGATCACGTTGGCTCCCTGCATCATCAGTTCGTCAATGAGATTAACGACGCCAATCGTATTGCCGGGGATAGGATTGGCGGAGAAGACGACGGTGTCCCCTTGGCGAATCCGAATTTTGCGATGCTCTTTTCGGGCAATACGAGATAGCGCCGCCATCTCTTCCCCTTGGGAGCCAGTGGTGAGAATCAGCACCTTGTGATCCGGTAGGTTCTGAATGGCGTGGAGTGGCTCAAATAAGTTGTCTGGACACTTGATATAGCCAAGGTTGCGAGCATGGGCAATCACGTTGAGCATCGATCTACCGACGACGGCAACCTTACGGTTGAGCTTCTGGGCGATATCTAAAATCATGTTGACTCGGTGCACCGATGAGGCAAAGGTGGTCACCAGTAAGCGCCCCGAAGCCTGCTGAAACACACGCTCTAGGTTCGGGTAAACAGAACGCTCTGATGGAGTCGATCCAGGGACTTCTGAGTTGGTGGAGTCGGCAATCAAGCACAGAACGCCTTTTTCACCATACTCAGCAAGTTTCTGGAAATCAAAGAACTCACCATCGACGGGGGTATGGTCAACCTTGAAGTCTCCGGTATGGATCACGACGCCCACTGGAGTTTGGATGGCAACAGTACAGCTATCGGCAATGGAGTGGGTGTTGCGAATGTACTCTACGACAAAGTGTGAACCAAGGCGAACAATATCCCGTGGGACAACGGAATTGAGTTTAGTTTTACCCGCAACGCCTGCTTCTTCTAGCTTCCCTTGTAGCAGGGCCATGGCAAGGCGGGGGCCATAGATCACAGGTATATCAAATTGCTTGAGGTGAAAGGCAATGCCGCCAATGTGGTCTTCGTGGCCGTGGGTAACAATCATTCCCTTGATTTTGTGTCGATTCTCACGGAGATAGGTCATATCCGGCAACACAATGTTGACGCCGTGCATGCCATCGGTGGGGAAGGCGAGGCCTGCATCTAGCAAAATAATTTCGTCATCGTATTCAAAGACGCAGGTATTTTTGCCAATCTCGTGCAGTCCACCGAGGGGAATGACTTTAAGGCTATTTTGAGTCTGAGTATCGGTCATAAACGGTTGTACCTAGTAACGTTGAATGCAAAAAAAGATGATTCAGTGAGTCGAGTAACGGTGATCCGTCACGCTATAGAGATTGAGGCCTCAGAGCCAAGGCTATAGATTCTGATCATTGATGACTTGCGCGAGTTGCTGGCGCAGTGATTCCGGCAGATCGCAGAGCGGGAGCCGTGTATTGCCCACATCCCAGCCCTGCATTTGGAGCGCGGCCTTAATGGGGATGGGGTTTGTCGTAATGAACAATGCTTTAAATAACGGTAAAAGCTTGAGGTGAATTTCGGCAGCAGCGGCTGGGTTCCCTTGGCTGAAGTGCTGCACCATCTTCTGTAAGGATACCCCAACGAGATGGCTAGCAACACTAACGACTCCTCGACAGCCGACGGCGAGCATCGGCAACGTCAATGAATCATCTCCTGAATAGATGTCAAAGGTAGAAGGCGTTAGCCGTCGTACCTGACTGACTTGATCGAGGTTGCCACTGGCCTCTTTGATGGCAACGATGTTAGAGATCTCTGCAAGTTTGCCCACGATCTCTGGCTCTAGATTCTGTCCGGTGCGCCCAGGAATGTTGTAGAGCATGATGGGCATTTCAGGGGTGGCCTGTGCGATCGCACGAAAATGCTGATACAGCCCTTCTTGGGGTGGCTTGTTGTAGTAGGGCACAACCTGGAGAACGCCATCTAATCCTAATTTGACGGCTTCTTGAGTTGCTTCAATGGCTTCTGTTGTTGAATTAGATCCGGTGCCAGCAATGATTTTGCCTTTGCCTGCGATCGCATCTCTAACCACCTGAAACAGCTTATATTCTTCGTCCCAAGTCAGCGTTGGAGACTCGCCTGTGGTTCCGCAAATGACCAGAGCATCACTACCGTTCTCGATTAGGTGAACCGCAAGCTGCTCGGCAACATCATAATTAACGTGCCCCTCTCGGTCGAAGGGCGTGACCATAGCGGTCACAATATTTCCAAAACTGGTCACCCGCTCCTCGCTTCGTCGTGAATCTTCTCTGTGATCATCGTGAACCTAAACTCTAAAAGAAGAATATGGGGCCAGCCCTTGCTGAGAACGCACTGGAACCATGCATCATTGGTATCAAAGACTTAAAGGCGGACTAAATAATAGCCGTGACGTTGGATTCCTTAGAACAGCGAATTTGACCTATCGGGCTAAAGCTGGCGCTGAAGCACCAACAAGCTTCCGTTCAACTAAAAGTTCCGCAATTTGAACCGCATTGAGGGCCGCACCCTTCCGAATTTGATCGCCGCAGAGCCACAGCTCTAGACCGTTGGGATGAGAAATATCTTGACGAATGCGTCCCACAAGAACGTCATCACGACCACTGGCATCCACTGGCATCGGGAAGTAGTTGGCTTGCCAGTCTTCTACTAGCTCAATCCCTGGAGCAGACTTCAAGATAGCACGAGCTTCCTCAACATCAAAAGGTTGGGCAAATTCAAGGTTGATCGCTTCAGAATGCGCCCGTAGCACCGGCACCCGTACACAGGTTGCAGAAATCCTGAGTCCAGGTTCATCAAAGATTTTGCCCGTTTCCTGCACCATCTTCATCTCTTCGGTGCAGTAACCCTGGTCATTGAGGTCAGAGTTATGGGTGAACAGATTGAAGGCTAACGGATAGGGAAAGATCTCTGTGGGCGGTATTTCTCCAGCCAAAATGGCATGGGCCTGCTGCTTGACTTCCTCCATGGCTCTCGCCCCAGCACCGCTGGCAGATTGGTAGGTGGCGGCAATCACGCGCTGAATCGGTTGCTTCTGGTGAAGGGGCCAAATCGCCACCGACATTAGAATAGTGGTGCAGTTCGGATTAGCAATAATGCCGCTGTGCCCCTCCACTGCATTGGGATTCACTTCAGGCACGACTAGGGGAACGGCGGGATCCATGCGAAAAGCACTGGAATTGTCAATCACCACTGCCCCAGCTTTGACGGCAATCGGTGCCCACTGCTTTGAAGTGCCACCACCGGCCGACGCCAGCACGATATCAACGGAGTTGAAGGCTTCTGGGCTAACGGCTTCCACCGTTAGGGTTTGGCCGCGAAACGTACGACCCTCTCCGGCTGAGCGCTCCGATGCAAGCAATACTAGCTTAGAGACGGGGAAGTCTCGACTTTCTAAAAGTTCTAGAAGTTCAGTGCCAACGGCACCCGTTGCCCCTAAGATGGCAACCCGATATGACTGAGACAACGCTCACGCCTCCATGTTTGTCTAGTGATTTTTTAAACAGAATTTTCGAACGTATCGTTAGGTTTTCTATAATTTTATTTTTTAACGTGGAGCCTGATGCGCGGAGCAAGGCAACAGTCATTTTTTGAATGCTGAATGGGAGTCTATCACCCTTGTGCACCCAGCTTACCAAGTCTCAGCGTGTTTCAACAATAAAATTACTGGGCAAACGCTGCTTTGCTGATGGCTTATCATTGAACTGTATCGATGCTGCTAGGCATTGGTTCAACCCGATTTCGATTCGCTAGTGGCGTTCAAAATCAGCTATGATATCGAACTGAATCTATTCGTTTAGGCACTCCCCCATCGGTTTGTCGCTCTATTATGAGTGAGCAGAGACTTCGGTTAATAGGGGTTGAGGGCCGTAGTACTGACTTTGAGAGGAAAAGCATTGGCTAAAACAAAAGAGCGGCTGAACGTGACCCAGTCAAAGCTGCCGGGAAGTCAGGTGAGCTTAGACATCGAGATTCCTGGGGTGCGATCGCAACAGGCCTACGAAAAGGTAATCACCACCTACATGAGATCGGCTCAAATCCCTGGTTTCAGGCGGGGAAAAATCCCTCGGCAGGTGATTATGCAGCGGATTGGGGCAGTACAACTAAAAGCTGCTGCCCTCGAAGATTTGATCCAAGCGAACTTTGAAGCCGCCATCCAGCAAGAAGCGATCAACGCTCTAGGCGGTATTCAACTGCAGTCGCCGATGGAAGAGCTGTTGACTCAATTCCAGCCAGGGGAAGCGCTCACCTTTACCGTTAGCGTTGAAGTCCCCCCCGACGTTTCTATTAAAAAATATCAAGGCTTTGAAGTCACTGCCCTAGAAGCGAAATATGACGCAGCCAAAATTGATACTGTCTTAGCCGATCATCAATCTCAGCAGGCCACCCTCGTCCCCGTCGAAGACAGAGCTGCTCAAAAAGGAGATGTGGCTCAAATTGACTTCACCAGCCGTTTTGAAGATCCTAAAGAAGAGGACGAAGAGCCAGAAGAAGTTAAAGATTTCCAGATTGAACTCGCTGAGAGTGGCTTTATTACGGATCTTGTCAACGGCGTCGTGGGCATGAACGTTGGTGATACCAAAGAGATTCCCGTCACCTTCCCCGATGACTTTTTTCAAGAAGAATGGGCAGGGCGCTCCGCGATCTTTACGGTGACCCTCAACGATATCAAGTCTAAAGAGCTACCTGAACTCGATGATGACTTTGCCCAAGACATCAGCGAATTCTCTACACTCTCTGAATTGCGCACGTTTTTAGAAGAGCGCTATCAGAAAGAAGCTGAAGATGAAACAGCTTCTAACGTTGAATCCGCACTTCTAGAGGCATTGGTGGCTGAACTAGAGGTCGAACCGCCTGAATCCATGATTCTTGATGAAACCAACGTCATGATCAACGAGACCGCCGCTCAGCTTCAGTCTCAGGGCGTTGATGTTAAAAAGCTGCTCACAAAAGACGTGATTCCTGGAATGCAAGAACGCCTGCGTCCAGAGGCAATCGATCGCCTCAAAACGACTCTGGCCTTGGCAGAAGTCGCTAAGCTAGAGTCTATTACAGTGGAGCCAAAGGCACTAGAAAAGCGGATCCAAGAGGTGAGCCAAAGCTTTGGTGATCAGCAGTTTGATCCGCAACGTCTGCGCAATGTTTTAGAAGAGGAATTGCTCAAAGAAACGGTTGTCACCTGGCTCAAAGAGCATTCAGACATCAATCTTGTTGACGCTTTGCCCGACGAAGAGGCCGAACCAGAAGCCACTCCATCGAAGAAAAAGACTTCTTCTAAGTCCAAAAAAGCAAAGACTGACGAACCGAAGGCCAAAGATCAGGTCGTGGACGTTACCGCTGAAGCGGTGGCAGAAACAGAGCCTGATTCATCTAAGGAAAAAACGTCAAAATCGAAGACCCCTCGTAAGTCTACGAGTAAAGCCGCCAAACCAAAGGCAACTCAAGCCGAAGAACCAGAGGCAAAATCTAAAACGACCCAAAAGCCTGCCAGCAAAACAAAGCCCAAAACAACGCGCGCTAAGAAAGCGCCACCGGCTGATACCCCTGAGTAGACTGGTCCTCAACCGAGATTAAGGTTCCAAGGCCAAGACCGGCCCAAAAGATCTACGATTAGTTAAGGCATAATGTAGCTAAAGAGCAGACAATTTCTCAAATATTCGATGCCATTTACTTCCTGCGCCCCTCTCTGCTGAACCCTTTGCACTAAGTTACTGAGTTTAAGTTCTATGCTCTTTTCTCACTCTTCCTACCCTCCTCTCAATGCCTGGAATGCTGCCGGATCGCAAAATGATGCCCCTCAAAATATTGTGCCGATGGTGGTTGAACAATCGGGCCGGGGCGAAAGAGCCTTTGACATTTACTCGCGGCTGCTGCGGGAGCGCATTATCTTTTTAGGGGGCGGCAGCTCCTCTAGTCGAGGCATTGATGACGCGACGGCTGACTCGATTGTGGCCCAGCTCCTGTTTTTAGAGGCTGATGATCCTGAGCAAGATATTTATCTCTATATCAACTCCCCAGGCGGTTCTGTAACAGCGGGGATGGCAATCTATGACACAATTCAGCACATTCGCCCCGATGTGTGTACAATCTGTTTTGGACTTGCTGCCAGCATGGGGGCATTTTTGCTCGCGGCTGGAACCTCTGGTAAACGAATGGCCTTACCTCACTCTAGAATCATGATTCACCAGCCACTGGGGGGTGCCCAGGGTCAGTCCGTTGATATTGAAATTCAAGCTAAAGAGATTCTTCATCACAAAAATCAACTGAATCAATTACTTGCCCAAAATACGGGTCAACCCTTTGAGCGCATTGAAGCCGATACTGAACGCGACTTCTTTATGTCTGCCGAAGAAGCACAAAGCTATGGTCTCATTGACCAAGTTGTCTCACGCCAAAATATTCCCGGCAGATCAGACGCCGCTACTGAAGTCAATTGAGAGGCAGACATGTCTAAATACGACTCCCATCTAAAATGTTCCTTCTGTGGTAAATCCCAGGAGCAAGTCCGCAAGCTCATTGCAGGGCCGGGAGTATACATCTGCGACGAGTGTGTTGATCTTTGTAATGAGATCTTAGATGAGGAGCTGTTTGATACGGGCGGCTCCTCTGCCGCCCAGCCCTCTGTTCGGCGGGGTGAGCAGCCCACAGAAAAACGGCGATCGCGCACCGGCCACATTGCCCTCAACCAAATCCCGAAACCACGGGATATTAAGACCTATCTTGACGATCACGTCATTGGTCAAGATGAGGCCAAAAAGATTCTGTCGGTGGCGGTTTACAACCACTACAAGCGCCTGAGCTTGCTCAAAAGCAACAGCGAAGAGCAAGACAGCACCGAGGAAACCATTGAGCTACAAAAGTCTAATATTTTGCTGATGGGTCCCACTGGCTGCGGTAAAACGCTGTTAGCCCAGACCCTCGCTCAGATGCTAGACGTTCCCTTTGCCGTAGCGGATGCCACCACGCTCACCGAAGCAGGATATGTCGGTGAAGATGTTGAGAATATTTTGTTGCGGCTGCTTCAGGTCGCTGACCTCGATGTGGAAGAGGCCCAGCGCGGTATTATCTACATTGATGAAATTGATAAGGTTGCTCGTAAAAGTGAGAACCCCTCTATTACCAGAGATGTATCCGGCGAAGGCGTGCAGCAAGCGCTGCTGAAGATGCTTGAAGGCACCGTTGCCAATGTGCCCCCCCAGGGAGGCCGCAAGCACCCCTACCAAGACTGCATTCAAATCGATACAACGAATATTTTGTTCATCTGCGGTGGTGCTTTTGTCGGCCTTGACAAGATTATTGAGCAGCGTACGGGTAAAAAATCGATGGGGTTTGTGCGTGCGGGTGAACCGCAGGCGAAGGAAGCGCGGACTGCCGATATTCTCCGAGACCTTGAGGCTCAGGATTTGGTTAAGTTTGGCATGATTCCTGAATTCATTGGCCGTATTCCGGTCATGTCTGTGCTTGATCCGCTGACGGAAAGTTCTTTGTGTCGAATTTTGACCGAGCCTCGCAATGCTCTCATTAAGCAGTATCAAAAGCTGCTTGAGATGGATAACGTGGCCCTAGAGTTTGAAGAGCAGGCCATTGACGCAATAGCTCAAGAGGCCTATCGCCGCAAGACGGGGGCTAGGGCACTTCGGGCCATCGTCGAAGAAATCATGCTTGAAGTTATGTATGAGCTGCCGTCACGCGCTCGCAAGGAACTGACGACCTGCGCCATTACGAAAGAGATGGTTGAGCAGCGATCTTCGGCAGAGCTATTAATGCTGCCTTCGGCTACGCCTACTCCTGAGTCAGCATAGGCTAGCACCATGTCCTATATCAACGTTCGTGGCGTTCCTCATTATTATGAGTGGCTTGTTCGTTCGGGCGAGTATCCCACCGGAAAACCGGTTATGGTCTTTATGCATGGCTGGGGGGGGTCAGGTCGCTACTGGAGATCTACAGCTCAGGCGCTGACGGATAGCTTTGATTGCCTGCTCTACGATCAGCGAGGCTTTGGTCAGTCTCGGGGCGTGTCTAATACGCCACCGCAATCCTATGAGCTAAAGGCCTATGCTGATGATCTGGAATCTCTTTTAGACGCGCTGCAGCTTGAAAAGATCTATCTGAATGCTCACTCGATGGGAGCCTCAATTGCGGCACTGTTTTTGAATCAATGCCCTGACAGAGTTGATCGAGCCATTTTGACCTGTAATGGTCTGTTTGAGTACGATGAGGTTGCATTCAAGCAATTTCATAAGTTTGGAGCCTATGTCGTCAAATTCCGTCCCCCCTGGCTCACCAAGATTCCGGGGGCTGACCGCATGTTCATGGCTCGTTTTTTACACCGATCGATCCCCGCTCCGCTCCGTCAGGCGTTCTTAGAAGACTTTGTGATCGCTGACTATGAAGCGGCGTTGGGAACGATGCTGGAAGCCGTTAGTAAAAAAGCAGCGTTCGAGATGCCTCAAGAGTATGCCAGCTTTAAAATGCCGGTGCTGCTAATTTCTGGCGAATACGATCGCATCATTACGGCCGAGATGGGTAAACAGGCATCGGTGTTGAACCCTCTGGTTACCTATAAAGTCATTCCTGAAACCGGCCATTTTCCGATGCTGGAGGATGCACCGACGTATTTAGAGCAAGTGCAGCAATTCTTGCACCTCACCCCTGTGTAATGGCAACGGGAATTTACTGGCTCAGTTCAAGAGCCTAGCCGACTTAAACTTCTTCAAAAATTTGCCGTTCTGATAGGAGCCGAGTAGAGGTGCGCTGCTGCTGGAGCACCATTGTTGTACTGGTATTACACTCAAACCCAATCCCTTCATAAAAGCTTTGGTGGTGGGTGGTCATTAGGTAAACGCGCTCCACTTTATTCATGTGCGGATGCGCCAGCAAGGTTTGCACCAATTTGCGCCCTAACCCCTCTCCACGATAGTCAGGGTGAATAACAACATCCCAAATCGTGGCGCGGTAAATGCCGTCGGATGTGGCACGGGCAATGCCAATCAGGGTCTTTTGATTCCAGGCACTGATAATGGGGAAACTATGCTTCAGGGCGATCGCCCAGTCTGCAAGGGTGCGATCGCAAGCCCAAAAGGCCGCAACCTGCATCAACTGATGGAGCTGTGCGAGGTCTTCGGTACGAATGTCCTTAAAAACAGCGTCGCCAGATGCAGATCGGAACCCCTCGCAAAACTGGATTTGTTGATGCATAACTTCAATACATTAGAGAGCCTACATAGAGAGACAGAAGATCACGTTCTTCTAGCTTAAATGCTGAAATCAGGAGAGAGACTTGCATCACTGAAAATATTGCGAAATAGATAACAAGATATTGTTATCTATTATTTTCTCTCTCTATGGTCTCTCCTTCTCATAGCTGCGGTTCTGATTCTACCCAGAGCGCTGAATCGTTGAAGTACGTTACCCTGTAAGAAGTGAAGTGAATACTCACGTCAAGTTAACTTTTGTAAGCAAATCAGGGGCGAATGATTACGCTTTGTTGCAAAGCGTCAGTTGTGTAAAGTCTCCAATGATACGGTATTTATGGTGATTCAAGCGCAATGTGAACATAAAGGAGAACACCTTGTATTTAGATTCACGAGCCAATTCAGTTGGGAATGAAGAGCTAAGCGATTACGTTGCTCACCTGCAACTCCACATGACTTTGCAGGCCCGTAATTTAGTTCCGACCCTCACAAGCGCTCAGAATAGTCGAGAAGAGTTACTTCATCAAACGCAGGCAACCTTTGAGAAGCATGTTTCAAGGCGAAGCTTGGTCTAGAGAGAGGCTGGGCATCTCGTTCCATTCTTTTAAAAACTCCATAATTTCCTAGGGCAGCGTAGTATTTCTATGCTGCTTTTAGTGTGGACCTTGTGGTCAGTAAACTTTGGCTAGGATAAATCATAGTTTGTTCCGAACAAGCAATTCTGTAATCAGTTTGACGAATATTGTCCAGGGTGGCTCGGTCGTAGTGATGGCATTGAGGGTTGGCGGCAATGAAAATGGTTCCGAAGTTTGTTCTGGCTTCTGCCTCTCCTGCACGGTGCCAGCTTCTGAAGAGTGCAGGATTGTCTGCTGTGGTTCAGCCCAGTGACTATGATGAGTCTCTAGTACAGTGCTCTACCGCGTCTGAGCTGGTGGAGGTGCTCGCGGCAGGGAAGGCAGAAGCTGTGATGCAGCAGCAGATTGTTCCAGCGCTAGTGCTGGGCTGTGACTCAGTGTTGGAATTAGAGGGAAACATCTACGGGAAACCCGAAAGCGTAGCCGAGGCCATGGATCGCTGGAGAAATATGAGAGGACGAGTGGGGTGCCTCTATACGGGCCATGCTCTGCTAGGTATGGGGCAATTGCTCATCCGTCACCAAATCACCGAGGTGCATTTTGCTGAGATTAGCGATCGCCAAATTGAAGCCTACGTTGCCACCCAGGAACCCCTTTCCTGTGCAGGCAGTTTTGCCCTAGATGGGTATGGCGGATTATTTATCGATAGAATTGTGGGCTGTCATAGCAACGTCATTGGCCTAAGTTTGCCACTGTTGAGGCAGATGCTAGCAGACCTAGGCTATGACGTCACTGATTTTTGGGAGCAACCGGCACCCTAGTGGTAAACGATGACGGGGGTGCCAACTTTGACGATTTCAAACATCTCTTCGACGTCTTCGTTGTACATTCGCACACAACCGTGGGACGCAGCCTGACCGACTGAGCCTCTGTTGGGAGTGCCATGAAAGCCAATCCAGTTTTTGCCATTGGTCCAAAATCCAATCCAGCGACGACCCAAGGGATTGGCAGGGTCTCCCCCTGGAATAACGCCTCCCTTAAAGGGGTTTTTCCAGGGTGGGTTACGATACATAGTCTTAACTTCATGATTGCCAATGGGCGTGCCCCAGCCGCTCTTCCCTACTGCGACAGGATAGCTTTTGACCGCTTTGCCACTCTCGAATAATGTGACCCGTTTAGTCGTGAGATTGAGCTTTAAGACTTGGGGCTTCTCTGCTGAAGGGAGAAAGGTGCTAGGCCCAGGCAGGTCAGGGAGTGGCGCAACCGCTATATTCTCGGCGGCGATGCCCGCCCGTTGACTGATAACTAAGCTGGTGACCAGGGCACAACCCACTAAAGGAAGAGAACGATAACGCATGGGTACAACGGGTAGAATATTTGCAACTTTGACTGAACAGGAATAGGTCTTGTTCCAGTGGAAAAGACTCCTTAGACACTATATTAACGAATGTTTTCTTGAAATCAAGAAAAATCGGGTTAACGATTGATTTCAAGCTCAAGCGTTGTGCTCATGCCACGATGCTGACGGATGCTCGATCCAACGGAATGATTGACCGCTCTCGCTGAAGTACCTCCTGGAAATTGAGATCACTCCAGTGCCCCTTGACCGCGTCTCGGTTCAAAAATCATGGATTGAATATCAATGTCTTGCGGTATTATGCGTGAGTTAGTGCAGGGGCAAGATCAGGGCAACTTCAAAACATGGCCACCTCAAATCCGCTTAAACGTATTTTCCTTGCTCCAATCCTGGTTAGCTCTCGGCTATTGGTGGCGGTGCTAAGACTCACGAAACGAGGATCTGGAACTGCTTTGCCAGGCTTGCTAGTGAACCGATATTTCCCGTTTGCTTTTGAAGCGCTGCTCGATCAGATTCCTAACATTATTGTTATTACCGGCACGAATGGTAAAACGACGACCCAGACGATTCTTAGCTCTTTGCTGAGTCAGTCTCCAGAGGTCAAGCTGCTCCGTAACAGCGCGGGGGCCAATCTACGCCAGGGTATTTTGTCGGAGTTAATGAGGCAGGCCAATTTTTTAGGCAGTCTGGATTTTACCCATGCGGTGCTAGAGGTGGAAGAGGCGACGCTACCTCGAATTGCGAAGGCGCTGAAGCCTAAAATCATTGCGGTCACCAATCTATACCGCGATCAGCTTGATGCCTATGGTGAAATCGATATCACCGAAGCCTATATTCGAGATGGGATTGCTCAAAGTCCGACGGCAATCGCCGTGGTCAATGGCGATGACCCTCGCACCTCTCGACTGGCCGATGGACTAGGCAACCCAACGCACTATGTATCTTTGCCTGCTGAATACACAGATGCGCTTCCCTATGAGGGGGAAACGAGAAATACAGATGCGATCGCAACCAACATTCTCCGGGCCAAAAACATTCGCATCAACGACGACCTCACCACTAGCTTCGATATTGTGGGCAGTGTAGGTCAGCAAGATCTGCAGTATCACGATGCCCAAATTACTTCACCGGGATTCTTTCATGTTTATAACGCCTTAACTGCCGTCACCATTGGCAAGCTGCTCAATATTGATGACCAAAAGTTAATGCAGGGTCTGAAAGCCTTTGAGCCTGCCTTTGGTCGAGGTGAACTGCTAGTGAAAACCGATGGCAAAAAGAGCATTAACTACCGACTATTGCTGATCAAAAATCCGGCCAGCTTTACGCTGAATCTAGATCTGCTCCGCAAGATTCCGCGTCTACGCCTGATTTTAGCAATCAACGATAATACCGCCGATAGTAAAGATGTTTCTTGGCTATGGGATAGCGAGTTAGAGCTGCTCAATGATGCCAATATTGACTGGATGATCTGTACGGGAGTGCGGGCGAAGGATATGCATCTGCGGCTCAAGTATGCCTTTACAGAACCTGATCATAAAATCAGCACAATGGAAAGTATTCAGGGTGCAATCGATCAGTCCTTTGAGCAGGCTGCTGATGGCGATACGGTTTGTGTGATGCCTACCTACACCTCCATGCTGGAGTTCCGCAAGCTGATGGGACTGATGTTAAATGAATAAACGATAAGCAATGACTTTATCTTTGACCCTCACTCACCTTTATCCTGAGAATCTCAATCTCTATGGAGACTTAGGTAATGTTGTGACGCTAAAGCGGCGCTGCCAATGGCTGGGTATTGACTGTCAGCTCAACGCTCTAAACATTGGCGATTCTGCTGTATCCGGCCAGACGGATATCTACTTCATGGGGGGCGGTCAAGATAACGATCAGCTCGCTGTGGTAGATGACTTTCATCAGCTTAAACAGGAGACGATTCGTACAGATACAGAAGCCGGGACCGTCTTTTTGGGCGTGTGTGGTGGCTATCAGCTCATGGGCAACACCTTTTTGATGGGGGATAACCAAGAAACGAAGGGGCTAGGGATTATCAACGTCAAGACACAGGCTCCGAGCAAAGAAGTCAAGGGACGCTGTATTGGCAATTTAGTGGTGGAATTGCCGTCTGAAACCTACGCAGAGATTCAGACTATTTATGACCAGCCCAAAGAGATTCCGCAGACGCTGGTGGGGTTTGAGAACCACTCGGGTCAGACCTATCTGGGTGAAAATGTCGCGCCGTTGGCGAGTACTCGCGCTGGTTTTGGCAATAATCATGAAGCGGTGTATGAAGGAGCGCGGTACAAAAACGTGTTTGGCAGCTATATGCACGGCTCGATGTTGCCTAAGAATCCGCATTTTGCGGACTACATGATTTGGCTAGCGCTGACCCGCAAGTACAAAGATCAAGCGATTAAGCTGAAGGCTTTGCCGGATACTGAAGAGATTGCGGCTCACCAGTATATTGTGCAGCGCTACGGTAAGGCGTAACGGTCTTCAGAACACTCTGTTTGCTTCAAGATATATGACGGATTTGATTTTGTTTTGGCATCGTCGCGATCTGCGGGTGGCCGATAATGTGGGGCTGGCTGCAGCTCGTGAATGCTCGGCCAAACTGGTGGGGGTTTTCTGTTTAGATCCCAACATTCTGGAAAGAGATGATCTGGCTCCGGCTCGGGTCACCTATATGATCGGTTGTTTACAGTCTCTACAGGAACGCTACCAGGAAGCTGGCAGTCAGCTTTTGATTTTGCATCAAGATCCGGCAGAGGGGTTACCCAGACTGGCTAAGACCTTGGATGCGAAGGCAGTGTTCTGGAATCGGGATGTGGAGCCTTATGGGGTGGGGCGCGATCGCAACCTCCAAGCCACCCTCATCGACCAAGGCATCCAAGTCGAAACCTTCTGGGA
>JBHJNL010000009.1:0-44373 GCA_050330855.1 Thermosynechococcaceae cyanobacterium
TCATCCATCGAAAACAGCAGCGTTTCAATGCCGTGGGCCTGGAGCTGTGGCTTTAGAGGGGCCACAATCCACTGGTAGAGACGCTGAGAGGAAGCGAGGTAGCTACTGGTATTCACTCGGCTGGGGTCACGAACCTCACTGAGAAATTTTTTAGTTTCTTTGAGTAAATCTTTACGATCTACCTTGCCGAGTATCTCCCGCACAACGGGGGGCGCACTCTGGGCCAATAGAGGCTGAGTTGATGCAATCAGGGTGGGCTGTTGCTGAGCTAAAGGGCTATCGCTGGGGGGAATAAAGAAAAGCTGTAGCTCATCTTTGAGCGCTGCCACATAGATTAGCCCCGATCTCTGACCTGTACGCTGTGAGAGCTGACCCAAGCGCTGTGAAATTTGGGCCGCACTCAAGGATGTCGGAGGGGTGGGCAACCCTAAATACTTGCTAAATCGTTGGGCCTGCCAAGCTTCGATGAGCTGCACGGCGGCTTCGGGGGTCGCCTTTTTAATCTGATCTTCAAAGATATCTCGGGGCGATTGGGGCCGCCTCGGTTGCACTCGAATGATATTGAACAAATCTGGGAAGCCAATGCCTCTCCCCCGATCTTGGGGGATGCGATCGCCTTGCCCGTTGGGGAAAGACTGACTCAGCCACCCCTCAGTGGCTGGCCCCACCGTCGTTGAGGACTGAGAACGCAACTGGGCCTGAACAGCGACCGGCGTCAAAACTAGCCCTAGGCAACAGCCCAAGGCGAACGAGAAAGGTTTCATCGGATACTCCTGACAAACGGGCCTGTCAGCTCACTCGAAAAGAAGAGTCTCAACTGACAGAAATGGAGGGCGCTATTCCCCTAAGTGCCCCAGGGTACTGTGCCCACTGTGATGTTTATACTCTAGCCTAGAGTATATTCCCACGGACTGCCTGAAGCACTGATTGTTCCGCCAAGAGCCAAGCAGGTACTCAATATATCTGCTGGTTCCACCAACGTTATGCGAGACCTAACTCTTTCAACATACCCGACGGATCTTCATCTGCTAAATTTGAAAAATCGGGTAGATCTTGAATCTCCATAATTTCTTTATTAAAGACCTCTTGTAGAAGAGCAAGACAGTTATTTCGGTAGGAACCAGGAGGAACTTGCACTAATAGTCTCATGGCTCTAATGAGCTTAGGTGCAATACTCTGAAGACGTTCTTCTAAAAACGTCATCTCAATATCTTTGTCTTGCTGCAGTTCTTGCAGTTGCAGTTGCAAAGCCGCCGCTTTTTCTTGTGCTTTTTGATAACGCTCTTCACTACGATCATGCTTCTGCAAGCGCGCATGAACAGCTTCCAATAAATCACTACGAGAAAAAGGCTTTGTCAAATAATCATCTGCCCCCAGATTCATCCCTTGACGCATATCTTCTCGATCAGCTCTAGCGGTCAGAAAAATAAAGGGCAGGGAATCTGTCAGCTTGTCTTCACGCAGTACTCTCAACACATCACGACCATCAATAGCAGGCATCATCATGTCGCAAATCACTAGATCTGGCATCTTCTCCTGTGCCCAAAGAATACCGAAGAACCCATTCTCTGCGGTAATGACCTCGTAATCTTCAGCTTCGAGAAGTTCTGCAATATTTGCACGAACTGTTGTTTCATCTTCAATGACCAAAATTTTAGTCATAATTTCCCCCTATGAGTAAACTGGAATGTGAACGGCAAACGTTGTACCAGCAGATTCTTGACTTTGAAAGTTAAGCTTACCACCGTGAAGATCGACTGATTTACTAACAATTGCAAGACCAAGACCTGTCCCTGATATTGTGCCCACATTGCTAGCACGATTGAATGAATTTAAAATATTATCTTGATCGGCATCAGGTATCCCTAACCCATAATCTTCTATCGTGAACAAGACAGAATCATCCTCTCGATAGAGATTAAATAGAACCTTACCGCCAAAGGGTGAATATTTGATGGCATTACCCAGCAAGTTCCCCAAAATATGCCGCAGTAATTTCTCATCCATTGAGATATTGTCAAAGTTACCGGTTTGGGTAAAGATTATTTCATGATCTTGTGTCGTAATTTGAATAGACTCCACCAGATCCGTACAAAAACCAATGAGCTGGAGCGGCGCAGGTTGAAATGCGAGCTGGCCTGCATCTGCTTTGCCCAGTAGTAAGACCTCATTGAGAAGACCGGTTAGATGTTGAACGGCAGTCTGAATTTGCTTGAGATGCTTCTTGGTCTTCTCTTCAGGCCACTTATAGCTATAGTGTTCAATCAGCTCAGCGGACGATAAGATCGTAGCGAGGGGAGTACGGAACTCATGCGACGTCATGGCCACAAACCGCGACTTTAATTCATTCAGTTCTCGCTCTTTTGCTAGGGCGCTCCGAATATCTTCGTCAGCTTTCTTTCGTTCAGTGATGTCACGGATAATGACCATCACTTCATCTTGCCTGCTCACCGTGATCCGAGCTTCAAACTCTACGGCTCTACTCTGGCGTTCAAGTTGATACTCGAACATTTGATCTTCTTGATTGAAGATCACTTTATTCATTGTTTGAATAAAATCCTGAGCAATCTGAGGTGGGAAAGCCTCATAGACGGTTCGCCCTAAGAAGTCATCTATCATTAGCGGATTTTCAAGTTGAGATGCCGCTTGATAATTAACAAAAGTACCATCTATATCAACATGAAAAATCCAGTCCGGGATCGCACTGAGCAAGGCTCGATTTGTCGCAGAGCTGAGTAGAAGGGCATCCTTTGTCCGCTGACCTTCTTGAATTTCATGGGTGAGCTGCTGGTTCGTTTTCTCTAGCTCTACGGTTCGCTCTTGAATGCGAATTCCTAAATCATCATGGGCCTGTTGCAACACCTCTCGCAGGCGTCTTTCGCTATCATTCAGAGCAAGTTGGGCTTGTTTTTTTTCGGTTATATCTGCCAGATATAACCGAATAAGATCGCTAGTTGCTAGATAGTGAATGGATTGACTAAAGATCAGGTCCTCATATTCAATTTCGCGTTCAAAGCATCGTGAATTATTGTGCTGGACCTGATCAACGATGCCGGCAAGAATGGGATGCTGTATCTGCAGCTCCTGTAATGTAGGGAACTGCTTCATTGCCGCTGGGTTAAGGTAGGTCACTAGACCTGCACTATTCACCTCAATGATGGGATTTGTAATCAGCTCAGGAAAAGAGGCCAATCGAACAAGGGAAGATTCATCTTCGGGGGTGCTGCCGGATATCGTATCTAAGGGATTATAGAGACCCGAGAGAAAGCCCGATATTTCGTCCGTGTCACAGGAGTGTAAGAACTCGATATCAGTGGGGTCAGCGGTGGCAAAATAGCGAGCCATGACGCTGTTGCCAAAGGTAATCATGTCGCCATGAATAAGGTTGTGAGCGGCACAGCGCTGCCCATTGACCAGAATACCGTTGGCGCTCCGTTTGCCCTGAAGATTACCGTCAACGATGCGAAACTGGTGGGTAACAGCTTGGAGCGAGGTCACGCGCAATAGAATCGCATGTTGACGTGAGATAGTATCTGATGTCAGGACGATTGTGTTTTGCTCATCTCGGCCAATCGTGCAGGTTTTAGCGGCAAGGGTAATCGCTCGCTTGCCCTTTTGATCTTCAATCAGCAAAATATGGTGGATAGGCGGTTGATTTTTATCTTGGCCCTGCTGTACTGGATACTGTGAGACATCAGGGGACCGACCGCCAATAATTTGGGTATTCAATGGAATTCTCTGCAGGGCATAAGGATAAGAGAGGGTTCAAACGAATCGTCTGACCACGGTGACGTTGCGATCGCAACCATCCATAACTCCTGAGTCTCCTCTGACGAAAGATGGGTGTATTTAGAGTTCCCCGCCATTGAGAAAATTCGACATTAGCTTCAGCATAAAATCTCTCCTCTAAAATAGAATTATTCATCAGCAGCAAAAAGTATTGCCATATCATAATTAATGTGCTAACAGACAAGAAATAGTTTCATTATCCCTTACTCCATAGGGACTATAGGGATCAAGTGATGAAGGGAGAGGTTCTATCAGAGTCTGCATTACGATTCATCCCTGCTCGGCTCATCGTTGCCACAACTTAAATCTCTCGTCACTAGAAAATAAGAGTCAACCTGTCACAATGAGTGTCAGAGGATCGAGATTGTGAAAGCCCTACTTTGAGGTGACTCATTACACCAGCATGACTAATATTCTGAGATGAATTCAGAAAATTATCCTATTCAAAAAATCATGGTGAGGCCATCCATTACAGACTAAGATAGTAGTCTCGCGTACCTTTGGTGCTAATGGCTTCACCCATCCGGTTCAGGGCATGAACATAGGCAGCAGTCCGCATAGAAAGGCCTTGCTGCTGAGCGAGTTGCCAGATCGCCTCGGTTTCGGTCACCATTTTTGATTTAAGTCTCTGCTGGACTTGGGACTCTTCCCAGTAGAGACCGCTACGATTTTGGACCCATTCAAAATAGCTGACGGTGACGCCACCGGCATTCACCAAGATATCAGGACAGACAAGAATGCCCTGCTGCTCTAGGATGGCATCTGCGGCAGAGGTAATCGGGCCATTGGCGACCTCAAAAATGTAGCGCGCCTTGATCTGATCCGCATTGTCTTCCGTGATCTGGCGCTCAAGGGCTGCAGGGATCAAAATATCGACCTCTAGCGTTAGCAACTCTTCATTGGTAATCACGTCATGATCAACGAGATTACAAACGGTGCCTTCGCAATACACCGCCTCAATGCCTCGACTGGCTTCTTTATTACGGCGAATGCTGGGGATATCTAGTCCTTGCGCGGCATAAATACCGCCCATTGAATCACTAACGGCCACAACGCGGTAACCTGCAGCAGCAAGCTGTTCAGCGATCACAGCCCCGGCGTTGCCAAAGCCCTGCACTGCAACGGTGGTCTCTTGGGGTATAAAGCCTAAACGCGGCTGCAGCGCTTCAATGACGTAAAAAGCTCCGGTACCGGTGGCGCTATCTCGCCCCTGACTGCCGCCAATCGCAAGGGGTTTACCCGTCACCACCCCTCGACAGATCTGGCGCTGGATAATGCTGTACTGATCCATCATCCAGCCCATGATCATGGGGTTTGTATAGACATCGGGGGCCAAGATGTCGATGTCAGGACCGATAAAATCTGCGATCGCATCGATATAGCCTCGACTAAGCCGCTCCAGCTCCATCTTAGACAGCGCTTTGGGGTCGACAGTGATGCCACCTTTACCACCACCGTAGGGCAGATTGAGGGCCGCACATTTAAAAGTCATCCAAAAGGCCAAAGACTGGACCTCATCTTGGGACACATTGGGATGATATCGAACACCGCCCTTGGCTGGCCCTCGGGTATTGTCATAACGGACCCGGTAACCAGGGAAAATCTGCAGAGAACCATCATCCATGCGGACAGGGATAGAAACGCTAAGGCTCGCCTTGGGATAGTTGAGGGTCGTCAGCACATCTTCAGGCAGATCAACATATTTAAGCGCCTGCTGCAGACGTTGGCTAGCATCTGCGAACAGAAGATCGTTGGTCATGGGCGGAAACCTCGTAAGGGTAGAAATTAGCTGGGGGCGATACTGACCTTCACCAGCTCGACATCATAAATGAGTGTTGAATGGGATACCACCGTAACATCGGGGAAGAACACCTCTTGATCGCCAAACCCTAATTCAGGCGGTACGACCAGGCGACGCTTACCGCCCTTATGCATCGAACCAATCCCCTCCAGCAGACCTTGGGGAATCAAGGTTGACTGCTCTGCACCGGCTCCGAAGGTAAAGCCCAACGCTTTTTGGTTGCGATCTCGACTCGACGCCACTTTTGTCCCATCCAGTAGCGACAGCGTGTACTCCAGCAGCAAGAGGTCGCCTCGCTGAGGGATGGGGCCAGCCCCCAATTTCAAATCCGTATACTTTAGACCACTGGGGGTGGTGACTTCTTTGCGTTCATGATCAGATAAATCTTGGGTGAGCTGGTTTTTGCGCTCAACGGTCCAATATTCCCAGCGGGTTTTGAGCTGCTCAAAGGTAAAGGCTAAGGCGATCAGCGCAATCCAAACCAAGGCAAATAAGAAATTGCGGCGACCTAATGCCTCAGCGACGGTCCCCGTATCATTGTTAGACTTCATTAGCTTTTCACGCAGGGCTGCATATTGCTCTGATTCTGCTGGCTGCTCTGCAGTGGGCGTCCTCTCTGCAGACGCATCTTCTGACTGCTCCTCGGCGGGTACCTTCTCAATAGAATCTTCTGTCATTTCGGCCTCTATGCGCTGTTGAGTAAGAAGGCGCGGGCCGCATCTAGGCGAGGTCTGCACCTATCAAATAGTAAAGCTTGATAGCGCCCCTTTTTTGGACAATTGAATCATTAGAGTCCTCTCTCGAGTATTGACCCTGAACGCGGTGGCGATCAATCCTGCGTTCTGTAGTCTAGATCCATTGACAGAGAAACCGAGAGCGATATAATCTTCGTCAACTGAGCCAACCGGGTGGAACCAACCGGGTGGCTCACTCGTCCAACACTAAGGCCGTCTAACACTAAGGCCATTTACTTTAGCTTCGGTTATCGTGAGGGCAAACGAGTTCAGCGCTGGGTGACTTCAGAACAATCTCACCAGACAAAGCGTTTTCTTAAGCTAGCTAAGTAAAAGCAATTATTTATTCACCCATTAGAGGGGAGCGTCAGCCACCATGAACCGATTAATGCATTGGAGCCTTATCGCCACACTAGCCGGAAGCGGCGTGATCGTCCCTTCCGTGACCCGGAACATGAGTGCGATCGCAATTCCAGAAGCTGATGTCCTCAAGCGTCTAGAGCGCGTTCCGGTCTTCACCGTCACTGATCCAAAGGGCACCCCTGTTTTAGCATCAGTCCCCAACCCCCAAGACAAGAGCAAGCAGCTTCAGGTCGCCTACTTCTTTATGGGGGCGGCTGACGCTCAAACACTCGTGTCCAAGCTCAAAGCCGACAAACCAGAGTTGGGCAACACAGCCAAAATCGTGACGATTTCTTTAAAAGAAGCCTACAACATTCAAAAACAGAATAAAGACAAGAAAGACGAACTGGTCTTCCAGTTTTTGCCGACTCAGCAGCAGGTGGCTTCAGCGCAAGAGGTGTTGAAAAAAAGCGGCCAAGATGCGAAGAATTTTCGAGGTATTCCCCTATTTTATGCAGTTGGCAATGACAAAAAAGGCTTACTGACACTGCAGCAGGGGAACGAGAAGGTCATTCCCTTTTACTTTAGTCAAGAGGATCTGCAGGGCATGCTGACGCAGCTTCAAAAGCAGGATCCTAAACTCAGCTCCACAACATCCATTGCGGTGACGTCATTGGATCGCGTCGTTGGCTCTCTATTTGAAGAGAAGGGTGAAAATGCTAAGCAGATTCAACTCCTACCCGCCAGTGACGCCGTTAAATATGTGCTAGAGCAACAAAAAGCGGCAGGCGGCACCAAGGCGGCACCAGCCGACGCTCCGGCGGCGAAACCGGCTCCGAAAAAGTAACGCCCTTGACTTACATCTCTGGCCTTGAACTATGGCAATGGCGGCAGTGGGCCAAGCAACAGATCGGGGCCATTAGACCTGAATCCAGCTCTGATCTAGAAACAGAGCTGGATTTTCTATTGAAAGAAGTCGCTCACCTAGATCGATTAGCCCTACGCCTAGAGACCTACCGTGATCAAGAGCAGATTGAGCTACAGCGATCGCTAACCGCTCTAACCACGCTCTGGCAGCAACGCCTTCACGAGCAGCGTCCCCTGCAGCAATTGCTGGGCGTCGCGTCTTGGCGACACTTTCAGTTGCGCGTCACGCCAGCGGTACTCATTCCGCGTCCAGAAACGGAGTCGCTCATCGACCTCGCGGTGGCGCACAGTGATCCCTCCCACCAGGGTGGAGACTGGGCCGACTTAGGGACCGGCAGTGGTGCCATTGCCCTTGGGTTAGCAATGGCGTTTCCGAAGGCAAAGATTCATGCGGTGGACTGGAGCGCTGAGGCGGTTGCGATCGCAACCCAAAATACCCAATCTCTCAACCTCCAGAATAGAGTGACCTTCTATCAAGGCTCTTGGCTGGCCCCCCTCACCGCTCTAAACGGTCAACTCAGCGGCATCGTTAGCAACCCCCCCTATATTCCGTCAGCCATGATAACGGAGCTACAGCCAGAGGTAACCCTACACGAACCCCACCTCGCCCTAGACGGCGGTACCGATGGGCTAGACGCCCTGCGCCACATCATTGCCACCGCACCCCAATATTTACGACCGAGGGGACTCCTATTGCTAGAGATGATGGCAGGACAAGACCAAGCCGTAAAAGCGCTCCTGAAGCAACAGGGAGACTATGAAGAAATTCAAATCTATCCAGACCTAGCGGGTATTGACCGATTCGCCCGAACCTATCGCCGGTAAGCGCTGGTACGTCTGCGCCGTTGCTTTAAATACAGGCAGGTACTGATCAACATCGTCGAGTCCCACCATCCCAATCATGACCACATAGCCCCCGTCTTCAGGGAACAGCATCACCTGATAGACCCTTAACGGCGTTTGAGACTCCCGATCCTTCGCAGTGGCAATGATCTCGAAACCTTGTTGTTGGTCAAGGGCAATCGCAGTCACCGAATCCACTTCAACCTCTTGGAGCTGGGAATACTGCTTCAACCGTTGCAAAGCAAATTCCTTGGCATTGAGGATCGGCATCTTTCCAAGGGAAGGGGCAGCAACGAACAACGGATCTTCAGGCGAGGGAGACGAGGGAACGACGCCATCTTTAGAGAGAATGAGCGCTTTGCCAACCCCTTTCAATGCCGTCACTTCCACTAAACGAGGCGCGGGAGTTAGACGAAAGGGTAAGTCCCACGTTGGCTGTGGGTTAGCCGCTGCTGACACCAAAGACGCTGATAATACAGCGTCTTTGAGCACAGAGCTGAGCGATTCTGCCTTATCTTTCGGGAACGTAGCCACGACAACCTTGGTCTGATTTTGCCCATCCGCAAAGAGCAATAACCACTTGAGAAAGTCTTGCCCATCGGCAGATTGGGCCACCTGAAACAGCATTTTGTCCCCTACGGTATCCTTCGAAAGCAGTGCCATCCCCCGAGTTCTGAACGCCTCAGGGGTAACCCCTGCTACGATCTCCGCAAAGGGACCGGGAATCGCGGTCAAGATAATTGATGCCCCGGTGCTGGGCTGCTGAAAACCATAGAAAGACGCCGCCTTCTCAAAGTTCTCTGGAGGCTGCAAACTCACCCCCACCTCGGGGAAAACCTCGCGAGGCTTGACGCTTTGCCCCCAGACTGGCACAACAAACTGAAACAGCAGCAATAAGGTCAGTAACAGCTTATGCAGCATTGAAAATACAAACAAATTTAAGACTCTTCTAGGATAGCGGCTCTCTCCTTGCAATGGGAGGCTTTTGGCCCCGTTGAAATCATTAAAATAGCGTTAGATGCTACGCGAGCTGTTCCCCATGGACCTCCGTAATTTCCCCTAACATTAGGCTTAGCCTGTTGCAATTGAGATTTGAACGGGAAGCCTGAATAATAAGCCTCAGCAGGAGGCTAGACGGCTATCTCTTCCGACTAAAAGTTCCCCCCATGACATCTTCTCACCCTTCGTTTCGCCATCTTCCTCAATCCTTACTGCTAGCGCTGGTGGCTGCAGGTGCGATCGCAACCCCAACCTTCGCCGCCCCCCAGTCCAGTCCTCAGACAGAGCCAAACACCCTAGATTTCACCCCCAATGCTCAGCCGGAAGCAACGTTGACACTCGAGCAACGCCATCCTATTCTTCCGGCTAGTGATGCCACCCAAGCGATCTCGCTCCGACCTACATCTGACACTGCACCCGCACACCTTGAGGATCAAATCGCCGAGGCACAATTGGCAGAGGCCCCTGAAGTCAGTACTCCGGCAATGATGCTTGAGGAGCAACAAATACAAAGTTCAGAACCACTGCCGACAATCTCAGCAGACACCAGCCCTGAATCCAGCCCGACAGCAGACGAGAACAAAGAGGCTACCGAAGAAGCCTCAGACGAGGGCGAAGTCGCCCCCAGCCTGACGCCAGAAGAACTTGCCCACCAGCAGATGTTGATGGAAGCAGATGCCCTATTGACCGCAGGCGAGGTTGAAGCCGCCACTGCCCTATACCGTCAGGCTAAAGATCCCTTCGCTGAAGCCCCTCGTCCCCGTGCTGAGGCCTTTTCTGACCCAGAAAAACTTGCCCCCGGTGGCACAGTCTACTGGCGAGAATCGGCAGCAGGCCTAGACAAAGATCTGCAAACCCGCGCCCTCGTGCCCGCCAAGCTGATGGTAGAGAACTACCCTGAGTTTGTTCCAGGTCACCTGCGCTATGCTGAAGCCCTCAAAAAGTATGATCAGTTGGGCAAAGGGTTAGCCGTCCTTGAACGTGCTGCAGCCCGCTATCCCAACCAACCCGACCTGCAGCAGGGACTCATTGATTTTCAAGTCGAAACCAAACAATGGCTAGAAGCTTCCATTACGGCTCGCCAGTTTGCACTGCTCAATCCCAACCATCCCAAAGCGGCTTCCTTCACCGCTCTGGCAGAAGAGTATCAGGCCCAATATCAAAGGGTACTTCGCCAAGAGATCACCACCAATGCGGTGGCTGGTGGCCTCACAGCAGCGCTAAATGTGGCCCTCACCGCCAATCCCTTCAATGCAATTTCGAGCATCCAATCCTCTATGTTGCTGCTCCGGGGAGAAAATTCAGTGGGCCTATCCGCCTCAAAACGAGCGAAAAAGCGCTACGACATCATTGAAGATCCTGAAGTACAGGCCTACGTCGACCGCATTGGTCAGAAGCTAGTGGCCGTAACGGGCCGTGACCTAGAGTATGAATTCAACATCATCAAAGACAAAAATCTCAACGCCTTTGCTCTACCCGGCGGCAAAATCTTTCTGAACGCAGGCGCAATTACTAAAAGTCGTTCTGAAGCTGAACTCGCAGGATTGATGGCCCATGAGCTAGCGCATACGGTCCTCTCCCATGGATTTCAGTTAGTGACCGATGGCGATGCCACCACAGGGTTAACCAGCCTGCTGCCCTTCGGCAGTCTGTTTTCGAGTCTAGCGCTCAACGATTACAGCCGTGACATGGAAGAACAGGCCGATCTACTCGGCACGCGCATGCTCTCCTCTGCCGGTTATGCCGCTGACGGCCTTAGAAATTTGATGGTAACGCTGGGCAAAGAAAAAGAGCCACAGTCCCCGGCTTGGCTCTCCACCCATCCTAGGAATAAGGATCGAGTCAGCTATCTAGAAGAACTGATTGAAACCAATGGCTATAATCGTTACACCTATGAAGGGGTCGCAACGCACCTCAAAATTCAGGAGCGAGTTCAGGCCATTCTAGATGCCCCTACAGAAGATGAGAAAACACCTGATCACGAGAGGAAGGCAGTCAAAGATCAAGAAGACACCGTACCTGTTAAGGAACCAACAATCGCAGATTCCGTCGAGGCATCTAAGCCAAAAACAAAGCCTTAGCCATTTTATCTAGGGAGAATACATGATTTTCGCCGTTTTCTCCCTAATGATTTGGCTTAGCGTGATGCTCACGCAGGTTTTAGTGATCGTTCCGCTCAAAGCGCTACATCTCTTTAACCTGCCGCCCATCCTGGGATTAGCGATCCTGTTCGGCATCTTTGCCTGGATCTTCGGTGACACGAGCTGATATATCTGTAATCCTGTTCCCCATTGATGTTCCCCCACGTGAAAATATCCCTTGCCCTGCTCAGTGTCGCGCTTGTCAGTGGCTTAGCAGCCCCTGTGCCGAGTCTCGCTCAGCAACAGCCTCCGGCCCCAGCCGCAACGCGCGCCATTACCAAAACACTGTTTAAGGCACTCAAGCAAGGCAAGTATGGATATATCAACGCTACAGGGGCTTTCATCATTGCCCCTCAATTTGAAGAGGTTAGCGATTTTTCTGAGGGCTTTGCCGCCGTCAAGTCTAAGGGCAAATGGGGTTATATCAATACCCAAGGGCAATGGATTACGCCCGCACAATATACGCAGGCCGAACCCTTCTCAGAAGGGATGGCGGGGGTCGCCCTAGAAGATAATGTCGGCTATATCAATACCAGCGGGAAGCTTGTCATTCCCTACCAGTACTACATTGGCGGCAACTTCTCTGAGGGACTAGTGCGCGTCCTTATTGATCGCAAAAAGTACGGCTATCTCAATAAAGCGGGACAGATCGCGATCGCCCCCCAGTTTGATCTGGCCTTTGACTTTGTCCAGGGTCGAGCGCGGGTCGTCAACCAAGGGCGAACAGGGTATATCGATGCCACCGGTCGCCTAGTAATTCCGTCCTATTTCTATGATGGATCTGATTTCTCTGAAGGTATGGCCGCCGTTGAAACGCCACAGAAATGGCGATTTATGACCCTAGAAGGACAGTTAGCCCTTCCCCCTGCCTTTGATAAGGCTTGGGCCTTTTCTGAGGGACTCGCTCTGTTTCGGTCGGGGATTAAGTATGGCTTTGTAGACCGCACGGGTAATTCTGTCATTGCTCCCCAGTTTGATCGAGCCGGACATTTCTCTGAGGGACTGGCCTGGGTGACGGTGGGCGACAAGAATGGCTTTGTCAATCGCAGCGGCCAGCTCGTCGTGCCCCTTCAATTTGATGATGTTCAGTCCTTTGAAGGGGGGCTAGCCTGGGTTCGTCAAGGCGAGAAAGAAGGATACATCAATCAGCGGGGTCAGGCGGTGTGGTTAGGAACGCCCTAGCTCAACGCCTAAAGCCCATAGAGCAGAATAATCAGGGGTGGGGTAATCAGAGTCATCAGCAGACTTAGCGGCCCGCCCACCCGCAGAAAGTCAAGGAATCGGTAGCCCCCGGCTCCGTAAACCATAGTGTTGGTTTGGTAACCAATGGGGGTCATAAAGCTATTAGAGGCCGCAAAGGTGACCACCAACATAAAGGCAAAGGGATTGTAGTTTAGCTCTTGGGCCACCTGAGCCGCGATGGGCAGCATCAGCAACACGGTGGCATTGTTCGAGAGCAGCTCGGTGAGCAGGGCCGTGATCACAAAGAAAAAAGTTAAGAGCCAGTAGCCGGAGAACTCACCGCCCATGCGGATCAGTTGGCTCGCTAAAAGCTCGGTGGCCCCAGAGTTTTTCATGGCAATCCCTAAAGGCATCAAACCCGCCAGCAAAAAAACCACGTCCCAGCGGACGGCCTGGTAAAGTTCACCGGCCTTTAAGCAGCCAGTCAGCACCATCAAAACGACGCCCCCCAGCGCGGTGACCGCAATAGGGAAAATATTGAGGGCGGCAATGCCGACCACGAGCAGAGCAATTGCGATCGCAACCCAAGCTCGATCGCGCCGGAAGTTCTCGACTTCACGCCGCTCCATCACCAATAGATCTTGACCTGCCTGTAAACCCAACAGACTTTGGTTCGGCCCCTGCACCAGCAGCAAATCTCCAAACCGCAGCGGCACCCGGCCCAGCCGATCTCGCACCAGCTCCTGTCCACGACGCAGGGCCAACACCGTGCAGTTATACCGCTGCCGAAATCGTAGATCCTTGAGGGTCGATCCTACTAAGCGAGAGTCAGCTAGCACCATGGCCTCAGCCGCCCCTTCTTGCCCCGTCTCTAGATCGGCCTGCCAAGACTTTTGACCAAACTGAACATCAGGGAGAATTTCTAGCCCCTGCCCATCTCGAATTTTGAGCAGATCTTCTCGCCCACCCCGTACCAGCAAGATATCGCCGACCGCCAAACGCTTATCGGCCAGCGGCTGAGGGAAGTGATTGTTATCGCGAATAATCTCTAAAACATCAACATCGTAGGCTCTCTGCAGTTGGCTAGAGTTGATGGTTTGACCGGCCAAGACAGAGCGGGGTGTGACCACAACTTCGCTGACATAGTCTTTAAGGCCATAGCCTTGGCTGGCATCATCAGACACCCCTTTGCGATCGGGCAGCAGCCGATGACCAATGAGGGCCATATAAAGTAACCCCACCGTAAACGTAATCAAGCTAAGGGTCGTGAACTGGAAAATATCAAAGGCTCCAAACCCCAACTGGGCTGACAGGCCACTGGCAAGCACATTGGTCGAAGTGCCCAACACCGTAATCATGCCCCCCAAAATGGTGATGTAAGACAGGGGAATCATCAACTTAGACACCGAAATATTTTGCTTGCGGCTCCAATCTTCGATCACGGGCAAAAAGACTGAGACAATGGCAACGTTGTTGATAATGGCGGTAAAGGGTCCAATCACCGCTCCCAGGGCCAGCATCTGCTGAGAAGACTTCTTGCCCCCCCACTTAAGCAACAGTTCGCTAGCCATCTGAATCGCCCCTGTTCGGGCAATACCAGAGCTAAGAATAAACATTGCCATCACGGTAACCGTGGCGGAATTGCTAAACCCTGAGAGACCTTCTTCGGGGGTAACCAGCTTGAGCAGCATCAGCACCACCATCACGCAGAGCGCCGTTAGGTCAGGGGATAGCCACTCAAAAATGAAGCACAGCAGCGCCAGCCCCGTCACAGCAAAGGTAAGTAAAATCTGCTCCATAACGCTGACATCAGTGCAATTGAATCGGGACTCGCCACAGGGGGTGAGGCTAAAATTCAGCTAGACGCAGACAATCATACAGGCTATCGCTAAACCTAGGGGGCAAACGATAATACCTTAGGGTTACAGCAATCAATATCTGTACGAAAATGTACAGTGAGCCGTAAACAACGACAGCAAGCTTTCAGAGCTTTAATGAATGACTCAGCTACTCTGCCATTTCTTGATTGGTATTCCCGGTTCAGGCAAATCAACCTTTGCCCGTCAATTAGTCGAACAAGACACCAGAACCGTTCATATCTCAACCGATCTAATTCGAGATCAGCTTTATGGTGACCCTGTGGTTCAAGGAGACTGGTCTGCCATCCAACGACAGATCAAGCAAGAGTTTAACCATGCGGTAGATCAAGGCAACCCCGTTGTCTATGATGCCACCAATATCAAGCAGCAATGGCGTACTGATTTTCTACGCGATTACACACCCGCAGGGGTGAGTTGGATTGGATGGGTTTTTCAAACACCCATCAAGGACTGTATTCAACGCAATCAGGAGCGATCGCAAACAGTCCCCATAGATCTGATCATCGACGATGCCCAATTGCTCCATCAGTTCCCACCGCAGATATCGGAGGGATTTGTCTCAGTTTTAGATATCCCGATGAATGAGTCGGGATGGGTTGACTTGGATCAGGTCCAGAGTCTGATGGCCCAATATCAATCTCGGTGAGACGAGTAAGAATAAAGCCTCTTCAAACATCTTTCTTCAAAGCGATCGCAAAATTTTTTAGATTCTTTT
Source organism: Thermosynechococcaceae cyanobacterium (assembly GCA_050330855.1). Lineage (GTDB taxonomy): Bacteria > Cyanobacteriota > Cyanobacteriia > Thermosynechococcales > Thermosynechococcaceae > RCC1774. Next base: position 15,354 of record JBHJNL010000009.1, read on the forward strand.
GAACCGATCGCGAACGAGGTCAGTCTAATGATTAGATTTTGGATTTGATTCCGAGATCATCATCAAAAAAACTGACTTCACTTTTTGGAGAAAAACCATGAAACTTATTCGTTTTGCCGCATTGGGTATTGCTGTTGCGATCGCAACCCCCACGATTGCCTCTGCCAGCACAGCGGCAGAAGCACGGTTCAGCACAGCGGCAGAAGCACGGTTCGAAAACCGCCTACAGGAATTGAATCAACGGGTTGATAACGGCATCAATGATGGCACCATTATTCCTTCAGAATTCATCAAGTACGAACAACACTCAGACCAAATCTTTAGACAGTATGTCCAAGACAAATCAAGTGGTGGAAGTCTTGATCTATCAGAAGTTTTTGACCTTGAGCAGAAACTAGACCGACTAGAATACTGGGTCTATGAAGCTAAGCGCAACTAGTTATTAGATTGTGCTCAGTTGTGTTTCCCATGCTTGAACCTATCGATATTCCTTATTTTTAGCCTTTATGGAAGTTAAAATTATGTTGCTTCGTTATTTGACTTTATGCGCCTGTGGGGCTGCATTAACCTTCGGCTCCATCGCACCTGTGGGGGCAATTCCCATTGATCGCGATCCACCCATTCCCGAAATTCCGCCCTCACCACCGCAACCGCCCCAACCACCGCAACCCGCTCAGCGAGAAGTTCGTGTTTCGGCATCACTGCTCGCCAGCCTTGCCAATGTTGCGGTTAGTGGATCACAACTCCATTTGAATAGCCATGGCCCCCGCCAAGGGAATAGCTGGCATGTTGCCAATGATTCTTACCTGCGGCTATCTTCGACGCTGGGGGGTGGAACCTATCCCTTCAACATCGCTGAAGTGGTAAAGGACTTAGACTGCGGTACTTTTTGTCCCGAATTGGGTGATGCCAAACTTTATGTCAGTGACTTCAACCTACAGAGTACCCAAGTCACTTGGGAAGGCTCTGCCTTTAAGCTGAGTCTCTTATTTGAAAGTAATGGTCGGGAGATTAAGGGACACAATACAGGCCGCTTAAATCTAGTGCCCGATGTTGAGATCAATAATGCTCGCTTAGATATCTTTCTCCAACCCATTGCCCTGAATGGGCGTCTTGCCTATCGGGTGATCAAAACAGATTTCAAGGCCAATATTCAGGCCACCGGAGGCTGTAGCATTCCGGGGTTTGGCAAAATCTGTGACTGGATTACCAACTACAAGGATCGGATTGTATCTGAGGTTAAAGGTCAGGTACTCAATCGACTGAACGATCCGGCACTGCGCGATCGCATCTCCAACGTAGTGCAGCCTGAACTTGCCAAGGTGGGCATCACCTCCGTCACCCGTGTTCGGGTTGAGGGAGATGATTTAGTGATCTCCACGCCTTTAAACCGTTCGAGTTCTGAACTAATTCAAAACCCTGGCCGACTCCAAAGGCAGTTTTAAAATAAGACGCCATTGCCAAGGATCCTGTGTCTCCTGCATTGCCCTTTTCCCTATTCATGAACGGGAGAAGGGCTTTTTAGAGGCGATGTAATCCAGAACACATCGTCTTCTGAAGATAACCTGCTAATATATAGTACATAAATACTATCAAAGAGGCACTGTCCGATGAATTACAAGCCAGAAGGATTTCATACGCTGACGGCCAATGCGACCTATAAGGATACAAAGGCTGCGATTGAATTTTATAAACGCACCCTCAATTTGACGGTTGAAGGTGTACTCGAATCGTCCCAAGGCTGCGTGATGCACGCCTCTGCTTCCATTGGGGACTCCAAAATATTTATGAATGATGAATTTGAGGGTTCCCCCCGCCAAGCACCAGAGGGCAATACCTCTGTCTCGTTTTATCTATATGTACCCGATGTAGACCAGTCCTACCGTCATGCCGTTGATGGGGGGATGACGGGTGTCTCTGAACCCGAGGATATGTTTTGGGGCGATCGCACCGCTGTGGTCAATGACCCCTTTGGATATAGCTGGACATTCTCAAGTCAGGTGAAAGAAGTTTCTTGGGAGGAGGTTGAGAAAAAAGTGGCTGCAATGGCCTCTTAATGGGGTGCTTGCAGACTGACGACATGGTTAATTCAAGTAAAAAGGAGATTTATGATGAACTATATAGATGGATTTGTTCTGGCAGTCCCCACTGCCAGCCGCGAGATCTACAAAAAATTTGCTCAAGAAGCTTGTGTCATCTTCAAAGAATATGGTGCTTTGAACGTCGTTGAATGTTGGGGCGATGATGTTCCTGATGGAGAGTTAACCTCTTTCCCGATGGCGGTCAAATGCGAGGAGGATGAGACGGTCGTATTTTCATGGATTGTATGGTCTTCTCGTGCCGCACGGGATGACGGCAACAAAAAGGCAATGGCTGATCCACGCATGCAAAACATGAAAGAGATGCCCTTTGATGGCAAACGAATGATCTTTGGTGGCTTTGAGAGCATCGTCGATATCTGAGGTCTTATCGTCGCTCAGTGACACCAAATCAGCTTAAGCTGATCGTCTTTCGCCAGGTTGGAGCAATTATTAGGCGACTGGCGTCATGCCGCCGATCACAGAAGCAGCCTTTAGCATAGAAACTAGGACTGCGTGAAGATTGTTGTGAGCCTGTGTCACTCTTGAGAAAAGAGCGCATTATTCAGCTAACTTTTATCAGCACCACAGACTGGGCACACCCAATCATCAGGGATGTCTTTAAAGGCCGTTCCCGGCTCAATGCCGCCATCAGGGTCACCCTCTTCTGGGTTATAGAGATAGCTACAGGCTTGACACTCGTAGGTTTCCATTGTTCTGCACTCCCTAATGAGATCATGGGTCATCCTCAGTCTATTGAGCAGATCTATCCAATGCTGCTCTACTCAAATTCTGAAACTCAGGCATCTGCTTCACCTTTTGCAAAAAGATTTGACGTTGTTCTAGGCTGAGAACTTCGCGAATCGCCAGTACATTCTTCAGACGAAGGTTCTGGAGCGAGTTATAAAGCGTCTGAACCTGATTGAGCTTAGCGGTCACCTCAGGTTCAGACGCATCACCAGCCAATATATCCAGCAGATCGGCTTGAGCCGCTCGAATTGACTGTTCTTGGGTCTCAATAGAAGACTGGTATTGCTTTTTCACCGCTTGCAGTTGTTGAAGCTGCTCGTCAGATAACTCTAAGCTTTGCAGTACCTTTTCTATCCCTTGACGCAGCTTAGGCTCTGCCTGGGGAGATGTATCTACAGCCAAATCGCGCCCAGCATTGACAGAAGCCTGCGCTAGGTTTTGCTCATTCTCATTCTTGAATTGAGGGTCTGTTAATAACGATGCGGCGCGATTACCCGGCGCACTAGACGTCGTCTGATTCGTTTTTGCTAGGGGGGCAGATCTCCAGTCAAAGGCGGCGAGGGGGTCATGGGCTTGAATGGTGGTGCTCACACTTCTAGAGAGATAGGAATCGAGTTCAATCCGTTGAGCGGTTGATAAAGCAGGTGGGTTCAGCCATTGCTGCACCTGCCCTAAACTGACGCCCACCAGGGTAATGCCAGCCCCTACAAATAGAGCCATACGCCAGCGTTTACCGCGCCGTTGAGCAGGCTGGAGCGACTCAGCCAGTGCAGCTTCATGATCTGCCGTTGCGATCGCAACCATCAACTGGTCTTCAAACGGCAACGGAGCCTGCGGTACAGCCGGTGCATTGGCCTTAAGAAAGGCGGCTACAGCCCTATCGTCCTGGGGTTTATGCCCGTCGTTCCATTGAGCATTGGGTTCAGTCATGGGGAAACACCTTCTTGCTGGAAGTTTTTTCTAAGCTGAGCACGGGCATGAAAGAGTCTAGATTTCACCGTTCCCACTGGAATCTCTAAAATTTCGGCAATCTCTGCCTGGGGCAACTCCTGCAGATCGTGCAAAATAACTACCATGGCGTGGTCTTCTTTGAGCGATCGCAACCCTCGGCGCACCATATCTTGATAGTGTAATTGCTGCCACTCTGGGGTCACAGGGCCATCGGAGAGTTCAAACAACTTTTGCGTTCTGGCCTTGGTCTGGACCATCTGGCGGCGGTAGTCCGCTCCCACATTCCAGGCAATTCGGTATAGCCAGGTCGAGAACTGCGCCTGCTGCCGCATCTTTTTAAGCCCCTTCCAGGCCCGGATAAAGACCTCCTGCACAAGATCATCAAGGGTGGTGGGGTCACACAGATGAAATAGCGTTTTACGGACGTAGTGCTGATGCCGCCGATAGAGCCAGCGAAAAGCGCCTTGATCACCTGTCTGACAAGCTTTGATTAGCTCAGCATCAGAACGTGGATCCGTTGTATACGAGGGGGTAGTAGTAGTGGGAGACATGGTTCACCTGAATACTCGTCAACGCTAGGACAGCTTGGAGTCTGAAGCGCGCAGGAAGATCATGGCAAAGCATCTATTTATCAATTTTCCGCCATTTTGGGCCATCCTCCAACTCTTCTTTACGTTGATGTTACGGAACTGGGTAGGGGCTTTTTAGATGGCTTCTTGATATTTTTAGGTTTGATGCATCCTCCAGTTTTTGCGATGAGCATCGGCCTGATTCCTTGACCCGCGATCGCAGGTTCTGAAGCCACAGTCAGCAAGCCAGAACCAATAAAGCCTGATATTAAGAGTCCGAGAATAAGGAACTTGGACTGTTTCATGGTTTTTCCTCAAATATTATTGTTGCCAATCATCTTGATTCATCCTCAAATGCAGAATCAGCGAATTCACTCACTGAGATCTAGTAGCCTTCATAGCTTGCTCCACCACTGCCTGATACTCCTGAGCTGTTGTCATCGGACGTGGTTGTCGTGGTCGTGGTCGTTGTTGTCTTAGTTTTAGTTTTAGTTTTGCCATTTTTTTCTACAGTTTTTTCTTTCTTAGTCTCTGTAGACACCGTGGTCTGACTGGCTAAAGACAACTGTGGGAATGCTGCAATCAGCCCAGAAGTCATAAGGCCCGACATTAACGCGCTGAGAATAAAATACTTTGGATATTTCACTGTTCTTGTCCTCATTAACTAGCATTTTTTTTGGAAATATGATCTTTAAGTCAAATCCCAATTCTGTCCGTTAGACTTCAGAAAGCTCCAAAGGGTTCAAATAGACATCAAATTTTTGATCACTCCGACGTCATCTTGCAATCAGTCGCGGCATTCTTTGACTACGTCGTGCCATGATGCGAAGCGCAGTCCATGCTACAGGCGATGACCAATCGGAAGAGGCAAGGTCACACGTAGAGCAAGGTTCTGCAGTTGCTTATGATGCCACCAATATTCAACGACGGTGGCGTACTGACTTTTTGCGTGATTACATCCCTGCTAGGGTGGACTGGATTGGGTGGGTCTTCCAAACGCCTTTCATAGACTGTATTCAGCACAATCAGGATCGGCCTGAGACAGTACCGATGGATATCATTGACGATGCTCAGTTGCTACATCCGTTTCCGCCTCAGACGTCGGAGAGGCGTGTCAGTTTTAGATATTCCAATGAATGCGTCTGGATGGGTCAATACAGAGCAGCTCTAGAATCTGAGCACTCAATATCAATCGAAAAAAGGGCACAAAAACGGTCCAACAAAGATAGAGAGGTAGGGATTACCCCTAAACCTGTTCAACTTTTTATTAATCCTAACTATTTCATAAATCAATGCGTAAATTCTAGAAGCCAAGGTGACAGGTATATAGTCAGACACCTTGATCTAATGCATTAAATCTTATTGCATGCTATTGCTTCTAATGACAAAATTCTTTTGTCAAGGTTTTATCTGCGTGGTGACAGCCGATCAAATTGCGTATAGCACATGGGAAAAACTCATTAAATATTGTAGTCAAGACTACAGAAGATTACAGCAATAACTAAAAGTTACTTTCCACTTTGGGCTATTGCAAGTTTTCCAGAATTAATCCAGGAGCCTTAACAGCTCTTCAGGGGCGACTAAACATACTAAAAAATAGAACTAAATAATCATAGTTCTGAATTTTACATATAGAACTATGGGACAGCCCTGACTATTCACTAATCAATTTTTTTCACCTGCAGGGGAACTTATCTATGCGTAGACAAGTACTGATCTATCTAGGAATTTTTATCTGCTTCTATATCGCCGCTATGGGAATGGCTCTATTGAGCCAACCCACCCTATTCTCAAATATTTTAGGTCTTTTTTCTGTGGGGTTCTATATCTGCTCACTTCTGCCAGGATTATTCTCAAGTGTTTTACCTAGTCTGCGAAAACAGAAGCTCATCATATTGTTTCTAAAGCATCGTCGTTTTCTAGGTGTCTCTGCTTTTATGCTTGCCTTGAATCATGGTGCGCTCCAGTTTGTAAAGCGGAATATCAGTTTACTAGAGCCATCAACCTATCTTCACTATTTTCAAGGGCTATCTATGATGGTAATTATGACTATCTTAGCGATTACTTCTAGTGATGAATCCGTTAAAGATCTCAAGAAAAACTGGAAAAAATTACATAGGTTAACCTATCTTATTATTATCTTTTTGCCTTGGCACATTATCGACAAAATGTCTGGGCGCTGGAGTTTTTTGACGCCGATATCAATTCTACTATCTACAATGATGCTTGTTTTTTTCTCTATGCGTTTCTACAAAGAGAGGTGTCGATTGTTGATATGAGTCTGAAATTCAATCTTGATATTTATTGTTCATGGAGATAGCACAATGAAAATTCAATTTTTCCGAGCCTGGTATGCGACGAGATTTAAGCAGACACAACAGGGGTTTACTCGAATAGAGTTGATGGGTGTCATTTTAGTGGCGGGTATTCTTCCTAGTGTAGTGACTTCAATTCTGGCTCAAACCTATGACTTTCGCTCAGCTCTACAGTCTAGAAGTCTAGATCCAGCAACACCCATTATTCGGACGGTTCCATAGATTTTGTAAAAGAAGAGCATGATCAAGCACCTCTTGATTTGTTTTTCTCTATATCTGGGCCTTCCTATAATGATCTCCCTTGGCACCGTCTCTCGTTCTGATCTGAACTGATGCATTTGGCTTCCAAGTCAAACTTGATCCGTTAGACTTCAGGGGTTTCCATAATAAGCGTCAGATTAACTTCATCGTGAAATTTCTAGGTATTGATCTAGGGTGGGTTTCAGGGGCAACGGGTTTATGTTGTCTTGAATGGAACCGCGATCGCCTCCATCTTTTAACCCTCGACTGTCTCTTGCCAATGCCTGAGATTCTGGCCTGGGTTGATCAGTGGGTTCCCCCAAACACGCCAGGAATGGTGGCTGTTGATGCCCCGACCCAGATTACCAACCCAACGGGGATGCGGGGGTGCGATCGCAAAGCCCACCAATACTTTGGTTGCTATCATGCAGGCTGCTACCCCGCCAATCTCAACTCTTCTTTTGCAGCTAGAACCACTGGTTTTAGTGAAGCCCTGTGCGATCGCGGTTTCAATCACGCTCCCGGCATCACTCCACGGCAACTAGACCGCTATCAGATCGAAGTCTATCCTCATGCCGCCATGATTGGCCTCTTCGATCTGCCCCGAATTCTCAAATACAAAAAAGGGAAGATTGCGGCGCGGCGCGCTGAACTCGAACGCCTTCGCCATCTCATTTTGACGAGACTCCCTCAGCAAGAACCCGCACTCATTGTTGAACATCTGCCGGAAATCCCTACCAAAGGCGTGGCATTGAAAGCGATCGAAGATCAGTTTGATAGCCTGATCTGTGCCTATATCGCAGCCCACTGGTGGTACTGGGGAGTGCAGCGCAATCTAGTCTTAACAGAACTCGAATTAGCAGAAATACGAGCAATCAACCCTCGCAATCTATGTGAAGCAGTGACTTCGGGGTACATCGTAATCCCCTACCCGCAGGGCAACCCAGAATTGTTAGACTGACTGTAAGGCACTTAAGAGATATAGCCGCACTGCATTGGCCCCTTTACACTCCACAATTTACGGTGTATAAACAAGCCTCGATAGATCCCAACAGTATTGCACTCGCCCCCCTAGACCCCCAAACTTGGGGGGAACTAAGCAATCTTTCGGATTTCTCCCCCCAGAATTGGGGGGCCGGGGGGGCTAATGCAGAGCCAGCTAGCTCAAACCACAGATGTAATGTAAACAGCATCCCTTGAGATGGAGCGTCCTTCTCGTCAAGAATGCTTTCTCAATGTTTTGCAATTCACCCGGATCACAATATGCCCTCAACTACCTTGCTAACCAAAGAACTCCCTGCACTTCAATATCAAGCCCAGCGCGATCGCTTTGACGAAAGCTGGCGTGCCCCCCTCTCCACACTGCTAGGGCTAGGCCGTGCTGCAGGGGCAGATTTTGTCGAATTCTTTCTAGAGCGGGTCAACTACATTAGCTGCCTAGCTGAAAACGACGGCATCAGCAGCGTCTCTCCTCGGCTGGTCACGGGGGCAGGCATCCGTATTTTTCGCGGCACAGAAGACTGCTATGTCAGTACCAACGACTTAACCTTTGCTGGCTTAAAATCCGCCCTAGAGAAGGCCTTAGCAATCAAGGGTCTTAACCTTCCCGGCCCTAGCGCTTTCATCCCTGAAATCAACCTAGAACTCTTCCGAGACTACGCCACCATTGGCGAGAAAAATAACTGGCTGAACGAGTGCAGCTCCATGCAAGAGATGGGAGATGTTCTCATTGCGGCGAACGGCAAGCTTCAGCAAATCGCAGATCATGTGTCCTCGCGTCAGGCTGCCTACTTCCGAGACTGGCAAGAGGTGCTGGTGGCAGCCAGTGATGGGGTGTTTGCTCGCGACATTCGCCTCACGCAGTCAGTAGGCTATAGCCTTTTGTGTGAAGAAGGGGGCGATCGCGCCTCCATCAACAAGCGCGTCGGAGCCACTAACAACCCTAATTTCCTCCGCACTTGGCAGTATCGCGATGATGCCCAAGAAGTCTCTGAATCAGCGGGTAACATGCTCCACGCCGACTATGTGGAGTCCGGCAACTACCCCGTCGTCATGGCGAATGAATTTGGGGGCGTCATCTTCCATGAAGCCTGCGGCCACCTGCTCGAAACGACTCAAATTGAGCGCAAGACTAGCCCCTTCATTGACAAAAAGGGTGAGAAAATTGCCCACGAAAACCTCACCGCCTGGGATGAAGGACTCTCCCCTAACGCCTTCGGCTCCATTGATATGGATGATGAAGGAATGCCGGTGCAGCGCACCCTTTTGATTGAAAACGGCATCTTAAAGAACTTCCTCTCCGATCGCGCAGGCTTTATGAGAACCGGCCATCCCCGCACCGGAAGCGGTCGTCGCAGCGGCTACACCTACGCCGCCGCCAGTCGCATGCGGAACACCTACATTGCGCCAGGTGAATTCACCAACGATGAGATCTTTGGTTCCATCGAAAAGGGCATCTACTGCAAAAAGATGGGCGGCGGCAGCGTCGGCCCCACTGGCGAGTTCAACTTCTCAGTGGATGAAGCCTATCAAATTGAAAACGGCAAAGTCACCAAGCCCCTTAAGGGAGCTACTTTGATTGGGGAAGCCAAAGACATCATGCAGAAAATTTCGATGAGTTCTCAAGACTTAGGTTTAGCAGCAGGTTTCTGTGGATCGGTCAGCGGCAGCATTTATGTCACCGTAGGCCAACCCCACATTAAAGTCGATGAGATTACCGTCGGAGGACGTTAGCAATGACCTATACCCTCGACCCCACCGTTGCGCCGCCCCCCTTTCCAGACCATACCCAGCTTCCTGAGTCAGACAGCACCTTTGTGAAAAACTTTCAAGAGCATCCACAAAGCATATTGCTCACTGATTCTCTGGGACCTGTTTTGGAAAAACTGCATCCTGATCAGCAGTACTGCATCGGTCAAGATAGCGGGATTTACTGGCAAGAAACCGATCCGCCAGAGCAAGGAGCGGTCTCTCCCGACTGGTTCTACGTCCCCAACGTGCCGCCTAAATTGGGTACGTTGCGACGCTCCTATGTGCTGTGGCGAGAGTTGATGGCTCCCTCGGTAGTGCTAGAGTTTGCCTCTGGCGATGGTCGAGAAGAACGCGATCAGACGCCAGTAAAGGGCAAGTTTTGGGTGTACGAGCGTATTATCCGACCGCCCTATTACGGCATCTATGAAGTGGTGACCGCCAAGCTAGAGGTCTATGAACTGATCGGTGGTGTTTATCAACAATTGGAGCCTAATGAACGGGGCCATTATTGGTTTCCCCCTTTGGGTGTCGAATTAGGGGTATGGCAAGGCTCTTACCAAAACTATGAAGGTTCCTGGCTACGCTGGTGGGATGCCGATGGTCAACTGCTACGCATTGGCAGTGAGCGGGCTGAGGAAGCTGAAGAGCGGGCTGAGGAAGCTGAAGAGCAAGCTCAACAGGCAGACGAGCGGGCTGAGCGCTTAGCTCAGAAGCTGCGAGAGCTGGGCGTGGAACCTGACGAAATTTGACTGGAAATAGAAATAGAAAAAAAGAGGAACTTGAAGTGACCAATATTTCAGAATTAGCTGAGATCGCAACCCAAACAGCCCAATCCCTGGGCATCAAAAAGTTTGATATTTATGGCTCCACCGTCGATGAAGCCAGTGTCATGGTCGATCACGGCGACCCCAAACAGTTAAAAGCCTCCAACCGAGCCAGCGTCATGGTGCGCGTCTGGAATGACGACAACACCATGGGCGTCACCACCACCACCGATGTCGAACCCGCCGGTTTAGAAACAGCTCTGAAATTAGCGCAAGAAGCCAGTCACTTTGGGGCCAAAGAGAATGTGGCCGACTTTAGCCCTGAATCACAGAACCCGCTCCCAGACGTGACCCATCAGCAAGTCCCCCAGTCTGATATCTCCACGCTGCTTGAGCATCTCAAAGGGGCTGAGCAGAAGCTTCTAGATGCCCACCCTGCCATTAATGGTGTGCCCTACAATGGCCTATCGCAAAGAGACACGGCCCGGTTTTATCTCAATAGCGAGGGAGCCATGCGGCAAGAAGCGCGATCGCTCAGCTCTGTCTACCTCTACAGCAAAGCTGAACAAGAAGGGAAACGCGATCGCAGTGCGGGAGCCTTCCGGGTCAGTGCTGACTTAGCCAAACTCGATATCCAGGGTTGCCTAGATGAAACCGTAGAAAAGACCATTAGCCATCTCGACTATCAAAAAATTGAGACGGGCAAGTACAAAGTCGTCTTTTCACCAGAAGCCTTTTTGAGCTTGCTCGGCGCATTCTCAAACCTCTACAACGCCCAAAGCATTCTAGATAAACGCAGCCTCTCCACTGCAGACTCCTTGGGAACGGAACTCGCATCCCCCTTACTGTCGGTTACCGATGACGTTCTCCACGAGGGTAACATTGGTAAAACCGCCTTTGATGATGAAGGGACACCTACGCGACCGGTCGTGTTAATTGAGAACGGCATCCTCAAGAACTTTCTGCACAGCGCCGGAACTGCGAAACGAATGAACGCTCAACCCACGGGCCATGCCAACATTGGAGCCAAGGTCACGGTGAGTCCTCACTTTTATCATGTTTCTCAAGGTGTAGCGCCAGCACAAACCTATAGCTTGGCAGAGGCCGAAAACATCGTCTACATCGACGATCTACAGGCGCTCCATGCTGGGGTTAAAGCCCTGCAGGGTGCATTCTCTCTGCCGTTTGATGGTTGGTTAGTCAATAAAGGCAAGCGAGTCAGTATTGAATCAGCCACCGTCGCTGGGGACTTCCAGGAACTGCTGAAAAGCATTATTTACGTAGAACCTGATGCCAAAGTGACTCCTGGTGGTGTCTGCCCCCATGTGTGGGTTGAGGGGCTTTCAATTACGGGCGAATAACAAACCTATTGTGGGAAAAAAGCACGGCATCCATTGACGCCGTGCTTTTTTGTTACGCTTCAGAAATTTTAGTCAAAAGTAAGCCCTGACTATCTTGAAGCTCAATCATTTTTAGGTCAGCCGCAGAATCACCCACCTCTAAGCCCGGTGTGTTAAAAACGACCTGCCATTCTTCTAGATCAAGCTGTAACCAGTCGCCTAGAGTTACAGTAGCGGGTTCTCCGCCCATGTGAGTAATCATTGCCAACTGTTTAGGCTGAGACTCATCTGTCTCCTCCATGGGCTGTGTTCTGAGGCCATAGAAAAGCGTGTGATCGTCACCACTAATATGGTTAAACCGATCGGTACCCGATAGATTTTGAATCAACCAAGGATGTTCTAAGCGAAACTGTCTTAGAGCCAAATTAAACGCGACCTGCTCAGTTTGAAGATTAGAGGTCCAGTGACCCACATTGGCAAATTCATGAATATCTTTCATGAATGCTTTCGCAAACTGCTGCAGCTTCGGAACATCTAAATCCTGCAGAAAGATCGGTGCAGTAGGATGCTTTAAGTCTTTAATGGCCTCCAAATCACACTCTCCGGGGCCTCCACCTAAACACCGCTGACAAACTTCAGCGATGGTATCGAGGTCATAGTGAGTCTGACTCATGGCAATCTGTAGTGCCCGTGTGAAGCCTCGCAGTGGCCCTAATTCAGTAAATCCTAGATGTTTGAGCGCTTTGAAAAAATTTGGTTTTCCGTAGAGGTCATCATCCACCTGCCAATCAAGGAAGCCTGCCTCTTCAGAGGCCACTTTCACTGCGTATCGCTCGTCCGTATTACGGAAAAAGCCCCATCCGCCCCGAAAATGAGCGTTTAGAAACTCCATCGGCAACCCTGGACTAAAGCCCAACACCCACAGCGTAATGGCAGGGTTATCATATGCGTTATTTAACACCTCCACCAAGGTAGAACCCAAATTCCAGTTAATAGAACCGGCCGGATCAACCTGGTTGCCCCGTCGCACAGTGTCATGGTTTGCACATCCGGTGATCCAGTTCTCGCCGTGGAACATCACTTCGCAGACCCGCGACCATTTTTGATCCCAAAACCCTTCCAATGCAGGGGTATTGTGCGCAAAAATAAGCGGCCCCCATTGAAAAGAATCAGGCTTGAGCTGGACTAAATCGAGGTAAGTCGAAGTCTCTTCCCAGCCTTCTTGAGGCCAAGGGCGACCGTCTTCGTAGATGGTGAACATCAGCCGCTGATACCCGCCAACCTCTTGGATGATATCGCTCATTGCCAGCAGGTAAGTGTCGTCGTACTCGACCACGCCCGATAGAGGGTTGAAGAATTTGAAGTCTTGACCGCCATCGACCCGGATGCCGTCAGCCCCAAGGTTGATTTTGCGCCGCTGAGTTTCAAGCAAAATTGCGCGTACAGGTGGAAGCTGATGGTTGAGATCTTGCCCGTACATGTTGGGGCCTTTAAGGTACTGGCGATTGATCAGCTCTTCGCACTGATTATCGGCATGACCATATACGAGATCGAAAATGAGCTGAATGGGGCCGCTGGGGAATGTATGCAGCGTAACCGACAGATCAACCAGCTCATCGGGCCGTAGACTCCCCAAAATAGAGGGATTTACGGCCCCAGCACCCATAATTGGGATGTCATAGCCCCAGTTTTGGGTGTTAGGTTTTCTCAAAATGACCCAAACTTTAGAATTTGCCTTTACTTCAGAAAGGGCAAAAAACTCATGGACAGTGTTGTTGCCTTCGTAGCGATATTCAATGGATGGCTCAATGGGCAGGAGCTGCAGGGCATCATAGCCGATGTAGTTTTGTTCGGCAAGGGTGAGGGCTTTGCCGGTTTTAATCTTGGTGGCAATGCGTTTGTAAATCTGGTTTAGCCCTTCGATGGTGCCTTCGGGGCTAGCGGTTTTGGCGTGTAGCTGCAAGATACAGCTCGGCGCTGGCATTCGGGGGATCATGATATCTGGTTCTAGATCAGAAGACAGTAAGCCCACGGAGGGGTCGGCTGAAACACCTGTCTGTTTGAAATACTTTAAGTCAGCTCGGTCTTGATACAGAGCACTCGTATCATAGAGTTCGGCAGGGGCAAACACGCCATAGGGCCAAGAGTAAGCCAGCGGATCTCGCACCGTATGAATGTAGAGCTGGGCATCGCGGTAGCGCAGCCAATAGAATGAACCAGCCTGATCGCGACGACCGGGCTGGAGACCCGCCACCACGCCCCAGACATATTCGCCCTGCTGTACGAGGGGGATGCGATCGCATCTCATCGCCACCTGCTGTTCTACCGCTCGGAAATCGATCGGCTCTAGGGGCGTAAATACCTCTAAATAAATATCCCGATCGGAGAGCATGATTTCACCGGCCAACTCCGGCGTCCAGAAGCCAATTTCGGTGAGACCATCGGGGCGGTAGTGAGCACCCAAGCGCGTCGCAAGCTGCTGCCCCTTCCTAAAACTAAGGGCATCAGAGTTCGTAATTTCCGAAGCCCAGTCCAGAAGCGCCAACGTTTCATCTTTGACGAGCGTTAGCTTTGATAAAGATTGTGCCATTACTTAAAGAGTCAGAAGAGGGGTGCGATCGCAACGTCGATTATGACATCTGACGAAAAAAATGGCAGAGCGAACCTATGTTAAGGTGCCTAAAGAGCCATGAATCATTAATTTTAACCCCATGCTTGCGGCATACAAGCATGGGGTTGTCATGTGTGCATCATTAGGCTTGAGAGAGTTGATCGCAATTGCCTGTCTAGGGAATGTAGAACTCTCTTAAGTACGCTTGCAACTTTCAGGAGACCCCGTCATGAAATCGTCACTCGTTATTTTGTATCACCGTGAACCCTACGATGAGGTGATCGAAAACGGGAAAACATATTACCGCCCCCAGAAAAGCCCCAATGGCATCCTGCCCACCCTGAAGAGTTTTTTCGCTGGGGTTGAACAGGGCACCTGGGTCGCCTGGAAGCAGATCAATGCCAAGCAAAAGAAAAAGTTTGAAGAGAAAGTCACCGTCGAGGGTGAAGGGAACTACTCCGTTTGCCGGGTTCCCCTCACCGCCGAACAGGTGAAGCAGTTCTATCACATCACCTCAAAAGAAGCCTTCTGGCCCATTCTGCACTCCTTCCCCGGCCACTTTACCTACGCCACCTCTGACTGGGAAAACTTCAAGACCGTCAACCGCCTGTTTGCTGAGGCCGCCTGCCGAGAAGCAGCCGATGATGCCCTCATTTGGATCCATGACTATAACCTGTGGATGGCCCCTCAATATATCCGAGAGCTAAAGCCCAACGCCCGGATTGCCTTCTTCCATCACACCCCCTTCCCATCGGTAGATATCTTCAATATTCTGCCCTGGCGAGAAGAAATTATTGGCAGCTTGCTTTGCTGTGATGTAGTGGGATTCCACATTCCGCGTTACTCAGAGAACTTTGTTAACGTCGCCCGTAGCCTCTTTGAGATTGAAGTGGTAGAGACCGTCCCTGCTGCTGAGAATCTGACCCCTGTAGGGATTGCACTGGCAGAGCCAGAGGTAATCAGCAAGATAAAGTACAAAGGGAAACTGGTTCAGGTAGACCCTTGCCCCGTCGGTACCAATCCGAAGCACATCCACTCACTGTTAGATCAGCCAGAAGCCCAAACGCGATTTGAAGAAATGCGCGCAGAGCTACAGGGCCGCAAGCTGATCATCGCCGCCGGACGAGTGGACTACGTGAAAGGTAATCGGGAGCTGTTAGAAGCCTATGAACGTCTGCTAGAACGTCAGCCCGAGCAGCACGGCAAGGTACAGCTCGTGGTGACCTGCGTGAAAGCCGCAGCGGGGATGAAGGTCTATAAGGTCACCCAAGGCCAGATTGAACAGTTGGTGGGCAAGATTAACGGTCGATTTGCACGGCTCGACTGGACTCCGATTTTACTCTTCACCGAGCCAGTCCCCTTCCGAGATCTGCTCTGCTATTACCGATTGGCCGATATTTGCTGGACGACGCCGCTGCGGGATGGCTTGAATCTGGTGGCGAAGGAATATGTCGTCGCTCACAAAGGTGAGGGAGGTGTCTTGATTCTCTCCGAGTTTGTGGGGGCAGCGGTGGAGATGCCAGAGGCAATTCTGACCAATCCCTATTCTCTAGATCGCATGGATGAATCTATTGATCAGGCGCTGGTGATGCCAGTGGCAGAACAGAAGAAACGGATGGCGAAGATGTATAAAACGGTGACTCAGTATGATGTTCAGTACTGGGCCGATCATTTGATTAATCTGTACAAGAATATTCCGACTGCGAAGAAAAAGAAGAAGAAGTAATCAGCCAAGAAAGTCTGGCCCCTCTCCTTAGAAAGCTACGGTGTACAAACATCTCTATAGTCATTCCGTTCAACCCTTCATTGCCCCCTAACCCCACGCCACTTGCTTCATGTCGGGGAACCCGCCCAACGCAGTGGCTTCCAATACTGGGGGGAACAATCCAATATTTCGGTACTCAGCCCCCCAAGTTGGGGGGCTGAGGGGGCGAGAGCAAAGCTTTTGGAGTAATTCAAGACTTGTGTGTACACCATCGCTTCCTAGGGAGAGGGGAGAAGATATGTTCTTTAGGGAGAGGGCTAAGGCGATGGAATTTCGGTCGTAACGTTACAGACTCAGGCCACCAAGATAGAGATTTCGTTAAAATTTTCAAGCATCCTACCCATAGCATTGTCGCTCTATTCACATTAATCCATGCGTAGCTTCTCAGAGATTCAGAACCAATCCTACGATCTAATTGTGATTGGGGGAGGGATCAACGGGGCTGGCATTGCCCGTGATGCAGCTCTTAGAGGGCTAAAAACGATTCTGATTGAGAAGGGAGACTTTGCAAGCGGTGCCACGAGCTGTCCCTCTCGCCTGATCCATGGTGGGCTGCGCTACTTAGAATACTTCGAGTTCAATCTGGTGCGAGAGTCACTGCGCGAGCGGGAGGTATTGCTGCACACGGCCCCTCATTTGGTGCAACCTTTGCAGCTCAGCATTCCGATCTACGCGGGCGGGGCACGGCCCTACCGCATCATTCAGGCCGGGATGATTCTTTATGATTTGCTCAGTTATGACAAAACGGTACCCAGCCATCGGATGCTGTCTCGGGGACAGGTGCGGCAGCTTTTTCGGTCGTTGAACCCGAAGGCGTTGAAGGGGGCAGCACAGTACTATGACGCCCAAGTGGTGTATGCCGAGCGGCTGTGTCTTGAAAATATTCTGTCAGCTCAA
The DNA here is from genome assembly GCA_050330855.1 of Thermosynechococcaceae cyanobacterium. GTDB lineage: Bacteria > Cyanobacteriota > Cyanobacteriia > Thermosynechococcales > Thermosynechococcaceae > RCC1774. Next base: position 32,385 of record JBHJNL010000009.1, read on the forward strand.
GCGGCAGGGGCCACGGTTCTCAATTACGTGCAGGTAACGGGGCTAAAGCGGGGGGCGAATTGTATTGATGCGATCGCATGTAACGACGAACTCACCGGCGAAGCCTTCACCATCACTGCAGGCAAACAAACGGTGGTTGCCAACACGGCAGGTTCCTGGGTCGATCAGGTTTTGAAGTTGAGTGACAAGCCCATCCGAGCAAAGCCACTCATGGGGGGCACCAAGGGGAGTCACATTATTGTGCCGCGTTTCCCTGGGGCACCGGATACGGCATTTTATGTGGAGGCGGCAAGCGATAACCGGCCGTTCTTCATTATTCCGTGGCTCGATCGGTACTTAATTGGGACAACAGACCTGCCCTACGATGGCGACTTAGATCAAGTCAAGGCGAACAACTCAGAAATTGAATATTTGCTCGCAGAAACCAACCGGACCGTCCCGACAGCGAATTTAACCCCGGCAGATGTCCTGTATACCTATTCCGGTGTGCGTCCACTGCCCTACACCGACGCTCAAACCCCCAGCAGCATTACCCGTAAGCATATTCTCCATGACCATGCTTCTGAAGGTGTAGAGAATTTAATCTCGCTGATTGGCGGCAAGTGGACGACCTATCGGCAGGTGGGTGAAGAATATGTTGATGCAGCCTATCGAAAGCTGGGGCGTCCGGTGCCCCCTTGTCATACCCGCAAGAAACCACTTCCTGGGGCGATGGATCAGACGGATATAATTCGGGCGGATGCAGTGGCACAGTACCAGTCTCGCTTGCCTTTAGCTGCGATTGATCATGTGTTTAGTCTCTATGGTGCCAAGGCGACAGAGGTGCTAGCTCTGACTGAAAAGTCATCGGATCTCTCGGAACCGATTGTCCCCAATCTTTTAGATATCAAAGCTCAGGTGGTCTATGCCGTTGAAACTGAGCTAGCCCATACATTAGTGGATATTTGCTGCCGCCGGACGCTGATTGCAATGCAGGGCCAGTACGGCTTTGATGCGCTACCTGCGATTACAGAGACATTGCAAAAACATTGTGGTTGGAGTCAAGAAGAATGCGATCGTCAGGTAACTGCCTATCGAACCCACGTTGAGACTCACTATCAGCCCGACTATGCTCTAGTAGGCTCTCAGGCGTAGAATTAAAGTTACCCCTCGCGCGCACTTGTTCTTAACTTTGGGTTGAAGCTCTGCATTCGCCCCCTAAAGCCCCTATTTTGGGAGGGCTTTGATATGGCTAGTGATGATTTTCCTATTCAATCAAATTCTGCAATCGCTGAGCAGACTGTTCCTAATGTAGGAGCAACGAGAACGTCCATTGCAATTCTAGGTACAGGCGTCTGGGGTTCTGCATTAGCGACCCTGGCGCAGAGTAACCAGCATCCGGTGCAAGTTTGGTCCCGCAGGGGAGAAGCAACCCTGGCTGAGGTTGTTGTCGATGTTGATCTAGTCATCTCAGCGATCGCAATGAAGGGAGTAACCGAGATCGCAGCCCAACTCCAAGCCCTTCATCTGCCGCCTGAGGTGATTCTCGTGAGCGCCACTAAGGGGCTAGATCCAGATACCATGCAAACACCGTCACAAATCTGGCAAGAAGCGCTGCCCAAAAATCCAGTAGTGGTGCTGTCAGGGCCAAATTTATCTCAAGAAATTGAGCAGGGTTTACCGGCTGCCACCGTTGCCGCCAGCACCGATTTAAAGGCAGCAGAACGAGTGCAAGATGTGTTTGCTTCTGAGCGATTTCGGGTTTATACCAATGCTGATTGTCTAGGGACAGAGCTGGGAGGGACTTTGAAAAATGTGGTTGCGATCGCAATTGGCGTTTGCGACGGCCTCCAGCTAGGCACCAATGCCCGATCAGCCCTGATGACCCGCGCCCTGCCAGAGATCATCCGAGTCGGCACTCACTTGGGCGGCAAAGCCGAAACCTTTTTGGGCCTTTCGGGATTAGGCGATCTGTTAGCAACCTGCACTAGCCCTCTAAGTCGAAATTATCAAGTCGGCTATCAACTAGCCCACGGCAAATCTTTAGAACAGATTTTAGCGAACCTCAAAGGCACTGCTGAGGGAATCAACACCACAAACGTTCTCATTGACCTAGCTAATCGAGATGCAATAGCGATTCCAATTTCTCGTCTGGTCTATCAATTGCTCAACGGCAAATGCAGCCCTCAAGAGGCGGTTGCAGAATTAATGGCACGCGATCTAAAGCCCGAAGCCTGTTTACTTTGAAGAATTGCCTTAAACCATTGATCCTACAGACCTTGAACATCCTTCACAATGCGTGAGAGTTCCATCTTTTCATCCACCGAAACCCGTGTTGGCGTCCCACTAATAATGCCCTGCAGGTTCTTGAACGATTCTTGAATATTCGGCCCTTTCTCACTGATCGTATATTCTCGAATTCCCTTGTCGTGCCAAGAGCCTCGCATCTTAAAGACATTGATCGCCCGCGACATCTCGCCCCGATACTCTACATACTGCAACATCAAAATCGTATCGGTAATCGTCGAGATATGAGACTCTGTAATCGAGTTAGATCCTAAAAAGTGGTCCGTTGTATTGGTAAAAAATCCTGTAATTTCTTCTTGCTTGGCGAACCCCGTCACCCCAATCACAAACTGTCGAAACGCATTGTTGCTCACGCCCCGCGCCAGCGCCGATAGCGAATCAATCGAGATTCGAGAGGGCTTAAACTCAGCAATTTCAGACTTAATCATCTGTAAATGATCCTCAAGACCCGCTGATTCAGGGTAGGCACACAGAATTTTCAGTAAGCCCTTCTGTTCCATATCCTCTAGATCAATACCCCAAGAGAAAGCATTCCGAGACAACTGAGCGCGGGATTCTTCATAGGCGAATAAGATCGCGCGATCGCCATTGATGCAGGCATTTTCGATAAACTTGCTCACCAACAGCGTCTTGCCGGTCCCCGTGGCTCCCGTCACCAAAATAATTGAATCTCGGAAAAATCCACCACCGCACATCTCATCCAGCGTCTCCACTCCAGACGAAACACGAGCATTAGACGATCTCTGTGTCAACCGCATCGCCCCCAACGGAAAAATGCTAATTCCATCATGGGTCATCGTGAAAGGGTATTCCCCCTTCATGTGGCTAGTACCCCGCAGCTTCAAAATCTCTAGAGTACGACGGCGGCGCTCCCCTTCAAGAACATTGCGCAGAATCACCACATTGTCAGAGACAAACTCCTCAACCCCAAAACGAGCCACCGGGCCATATTCTTCCACCCGCTCCGTCGTCATCACAGTGGTGACCCCAATACTCTTCAGACGAGCGGTCAATCGAAAAATTTCTCGACGGACCACACCAGCAGCATCATACTGCTGAAAAATAGCCGTCACAGAATCGATCGCCACCCTTGTTGCTTGGTACTTACGAATCGCATATTGAATACGCTCAATTAAGGCCGATAGATCAAACTCACCGGCAATATCATGCCCTTCAGGATCCGGTGAGGCATCCAAAATAAACAGCTTCCGATTATCCATCTGCTGCTGCAAGTCCCAGCCAAAACTCAGCGCATTTTGAATAATATCGGTGGGGGACTCTTCAAAGGTGACAAACACAGCCGGCTCATCAAAGTGAATAATGCCATGATACAAAAACTGAACCGCCAACAGCGTTTTACCCGTGCCCGAAGTGCCACTCACCAGAGTGGTACGTCCCTTGGGCAAACCACCATTGCTGATGTCATCAAATCCTTCGATCCGGGTTTGAATTTTATTGACTTCAACCCGTCGAATAGATTGCCCTTGCTTCACATTCTCGTGCTGTACCATTTTTCTATCTATTAAAAAACTATGAATTAAGCGGGGATTATTATTAAACGAGGGTAGGAATGGTGCCTAAGAGAAACCACCATCGGACAGTTCTTCATAGAGCAAATCAAGACCAATCAGAACGCGCTCACGATCGGATAAATCACCGATAATCTTACGCACGGGCGGCGGCAGCACCTTAGATAAGGTCGGGGTTGCCAAAATTTTATCCTCCTCTGCAAGTTGAGGATTTTTCAGCACATCAATCACCTTCAAAGCATAAACACCTTGAAACTCTTTCTCTAAAATATTATTAAGTGTTCTCAGCGCTCTCACAGAATTAGGTGTATTACCCGCAACATAGAGCTTCAGAACGTAGGTTTTTCTCGGAGGGCTCATAGAGTCACAAATGGTTAGGTTGGGTCAGGCTATCAAGAATCACGAGGAACAGACCGCCGATACATCTCACCGAGATGAGCAACTGTATCAATTAAGGTCAACCGATAGTCAAGCAGAATATCTTCGCTACGTCCTTCTAACTTTAATTTTTTAGCAAAAGCATCCATTAGCTCCATGTGCAACTCTAAAATATAAGACACGGAGACATCAGCAAGAAAGACCTTGGTGACAAAGGCATCAATTTTCTGATTGACACGACTTTCTTGCTGAAAATACTCCAAAATAATGGCTCGATAGTCTGCCTCTAGCTCTTCTGCGAACTTCCGCTGCTCTGGCTCTGGCAGGTTGCGAAGAAAAGCCTGTGAACTCCGCTTATAGTAAACGCCCAGGTAGCCTAGCCGCTCTTGAAGCTTGTCAGACAACCGACGTTGTTGTGTATCCAGACTAATCTGCCAGTCATCGCTTACCAACCCCTGCGGCCTCGGTAAGCGACAAGCGGGCGTCAGACTCAAAAACTGGCTAATCGCCCGTCCAATCTGCTGAGGAATCTGGCTCAATTGAGACGGCGGCAACCAAACCTCAGCGGTGTGGTAGCTAGAGTTTGATGGACTCACCGGCTCTTTTTTTTCAGTCACCTCTCGTTCTGCAGCCACTGGCATTAAAACAATGGCGGGCAGCAAGAGAGCCTTGCGATGAAGACGAACAAGAATCGCCGATAACTGGGCCGTCTGCTCTAGAATTAAACAGTCAATCTGATGATTGTGTGCATTAACCGCTTGGATAAATGCATCAGGATCAGACTGGTGAACCACTTGATAGCGATCGCCCTCCAATAGTTGCCCCACCTGCTCTGCCAACACTGGTGAACCCACACAGGTATAAATCGACAGAGAAGCCTGAGCCGTTAGATTTACATCAGAATCTATAAATGTCAATGCACAAAAGTTTTTAAGATTTACTTTATTATTCATCTAATTATTAAGGATTACTAAGCAAACCGCAAGTTTTCCAACGGCAGGTTAAGGAACCCCTAGAATCCCCATTACCTGCCATGATCGTGATCGTTCTACATCTTCTCACCCGTGAATTCCACCCCAAGCTCACATCTGCACATCCTTTACCTGCAAATTCGTGACGATGCCATGACCCGTGCAGAAGAGCTGCAGGCATTCGCCCGTTACAGTCAGCTCACGCCCCAACAGTTCACAATTCTCAACGTTTTTGATCGACCCCACTTTGCCCCTCAGTCCATCGACGGATATGACGCCCTCTTTATCGGCGGCTCCAGCGATGCGTCCGTACTCGATCCTCAAACCTATCCCTTTGTTGAACCCGCCAAGGCGCTGTTGATTTATTGCGTCGAGAACAGCATCCCCGTATTTGCCTCCTGCTTTGGTTTTCAGCTTGTGGTTGAAGCCCTGGGCGGCAAAGTCATCCTAGACACTGATCGCATGGAAATGGGCATTTATCCCATTGAACTTACCGAAGCAGCTCAAACCGATCTACTATTCCATGACGCTACTAATGGTTTCCTAGCCGTCTCTGGTCATAAAGAACGCGCCAGTATTTTGCCAGCCGGAGTAACGCTTCTAGCCAAAACAGAGTTATGCCCTTACCACGCCCTTAAAATTGACGGTAAGCCTTTCTACGGATTTCAATTTCACCCAGAAGTCGATCACAATGTCCTTGAAACTCGAATTTCTCGCTATCGAGATCGGTATCTCAAAACAGAGCAGCATTTAGAAGAAATTCTGTCGAATCTTCATCCCACACCGGAGGCCCACTCACTGCTTTATAAGTTCGTCAATCGTGTGCTTTTGCGTTCACAGGCGACAGACTTCAACTAAGGTATTAACACCAGCATTTAGCCTAATTCCCATTGTCTTTGGTGGCTGTTCCGCAAAGAGACAGGCACAGTACAACGCCTTAAAAGGCATGCCAGTCATAGACTCTCTCACAAACCATAGGTAGCTCCATGTCCCTTACCATCACCGCAGACCACGTCAGCAAGATTGCCAACAACCAATACCAAGACCCCTTTGAAATTTTGGGGCCTCACGAAATTGATCTCGATGGCAAACCGGGTTGGGCCATTCGAGCCTACCTACCCAATGCTGATGCGGTTACCGTCTTTTGCCCTGGTGAACGGCAAGAGTATCCGATGGCATCTCGACATGATCCCCATTTCTTCGAGTGTGAGATTCCCAGCTCTGAACCGCTCAACTACCAACTCCGCGTCAAAGAAGGTGAACATGAGCGCGTCATCTATGATCCCTACGCTTTCAAATCACCCCAAATTAGCGAATACGATCGCCATCTGTTCGCCGAAGGCAATCACCACCGCATCTACGAAAAACTAGGCGCTCACCTCACCAGCGTTGAAGGTGTAAGCGGTGTTTATTTTGCCCTGTGGGCACCCAACGCCCGCAACGTCTCCGTATTGGGTGACTTTAACAACTGGGATGGCCGCAAACATCAAATGCGGAAAGGTACGACCGGCATTTGGGAACTATTTATTCCCGAAGTCGAAGTCGGCACGGCTTACAAATATGAAGTCAAAAATGATGCCGGCCACATCTACGAAAAATCAGACCCCTACGGCTTTCAGCAAGAAGTCAGGCCCAAGACGGCCTCCATCGTCACCGATATCAACGACTACACTTGGCACGACCAAAACTGGATCGAAAAACGTCGCAGCACCGAACCCCTCGATCAACCCATCTCTGTCTATGAAGTGCACCTCGGTTCCTGGATGCATGCCGCCTCCGATGAGCCAGCCCTGGACGAAAAGGGCAAGCCCGTTCCCCCCGTCATCGTTTCAGAGCTGAAACCAGGCGCACGCTTTCTCACTTACCGTGAACTCGCCGACAAACTGATTCCCTACGTCAAAGAACTCAATTTCACTCACATTGAACTGCTCCCCGTCGCCGAACATCCCTTCGATGGCTCTTGGGGATATCAGGTGACCGGCTATTACGCCAGTACGTCTCGTTTCGGAACACCCCAAGATCTGATGTACTTCATCGATCAGTGTCACCTCAATGGCATCGGTGTTTTAGTCGATTGGGTTCCCGGTCACTTCCCTAAAGACGGTCACGGCCTCGCCTTTTTTGACGGCACCCACCTCTATGAACATGCTGATCCCAGCAAAGGTGAGCATAAAGAGTGGGGCACACTGATCTTCAACTACAGTCGTAACGAAGTTAAAAATTTCCTGATTGCCAACGCCCTATTTTGGTTTGATAAGTACCACATTGATGGCGTTCGAGTCGATGCCGTCGCCTCAATGCTCTACCTCGATTACTGCAGAGAACCGGGGGAATGGTCTCCCAATGAGTACGGGGGGCGCGAGAATATTGAAGCGGCTGAATTTGTTCGTCAGCTCAATCATGTCATCTTCAGCTATTTCCCTGGTGTCCTTTCCGTGGCGGAAGAGTCTACCGCTTGGCCGATGGTGTCTTGGCCCACCTATGTCGGTGGCCTCGGCTTTAACCTGAAGTGGAATATGGGCTGGATGCATGACATGTTAGATTACTTCAGCATGGATCCCTGGTTCCGTCAGTTCCACCAAAACAACGTCACCTTCAGCATCATGTACGCCTTCAGCGAGAACTTTATGTTGGCGCTGTCCCATGACGAGGTCGTCCACGGCAAAAGCAATATGCCCGGTAAAATGCCGGGAGATGAATGGCAAAAATTTGCCAACATGCGCTGTCTATACGCCTACATGTTTACCCATCCCGGCAAAAAAACCCTGTTCATGAGTATGGAATTTGGACAGTGGAACGAGTGGAATGCATGGGCTGACCTAGACTGGGATTTGCTCAATCATGATTCTCACCAGCAACTCAAGCAGTTCCTATCCGTTCTTAATCACCTTTATCAGTCTGAGCCAGCCCTCTACACCCAAGATTTTTCCTACGACGGATTTGAATGGATTGATTGTAACGACAACCGTCACAGCGTCATCTCTTTTATTCGTAAGGCCAAGGACTCCAATGAATTTACGCTGACCATCTGTAACTTTACGCCTCAGCCCCATAGCCATTACAGAGTCGGAGTTCCTGAATCTGGATTCTATACCGAACTACTCAATAGCGATGCCCGCGAGTACGGTGGCAGCAACATGGGTAACCTCGGTGGCAAATGGGCTGAAGAATGGTCCCTACACAATCGTCCTTACTCCTTAGATTTGTGCTTGCCTCCCCTTGCTTGCTTGGTCTTCAAACTAGACCGAGAGAAAACGGCTACAGCCCTTGCGGGATCTGATGGTTCTGACTAAGCCAAGGCTTTTTCAAATGCCGAAAACCTGTCACACTAGATCTCAGTAACTTGGGATTCAAGTGAGGAGACCCTGATGGGTGCGACATTGCAGCAAATTGCTGGTTATATAGAAAACCGGGGTTTAGCCTACCAAATACAAGAAGAGAAGTCCCGAATTCTAACCCATGCCGAGGGTGAGAATAAAGATGACTTGCTAATCGTGGCGCAGCTAGACGAAGAAGGAGACTTCTTCAAGCTTTTTATGCCCGAAGTTTTGACAGGTGTCCAAGACCATCCCCATAAGCCCCAGATTCTGCAAACGATGCTGGTGATCTCTTGGGAGACCAAAATGCTGCAGTGGGAATATGACCCCATGTATGGCGAAATCCGGGCCATCATTGAGTTCCCGCTAGAAGATTCCACATTGACTCAGCGACAATTCGATCGCTGCTTCAGCGGCTTAGTCGAGATGGTCGATAGCTGGGCCATCCCTCGCTTGCAGGAAGTTTTGAGCACTGGCACAGATCCAGGCGATATGGCCTTGGGTGAGAGATTGCTACTCACCATTGAAGAAGAGGCTCCAGGTCTACTGGCCCTTCTTGAACGAGCGATGTCTGCTCGCAAAGAGCGCGGTCAGTTTCCACCCCGCCGAAACTTACCTGCAGAAGAAGAACAACAAGATTACTAAAAATTCAGTCCGGTTTATCTGCAATTTCGACATTCTCTTGGTCTGTCTTGCTGATGCGATCGCGCCAAGCAGCATACACAAACAAAATCGCCAACAGTGCATAGCTCACAGCCCAAGGCGCTCCCGCTCCCCAGCCCAACTTCACCACCGTATCGGTCGGCGTCCACTGAAAGCTGTGGATTAAACCCACCCAAGATAATGCTGCCGCAATCAATGACCACAGCGCTGCTTTCCCAAACTTGCGATCGATAATGTAAACCGTCATCCCCGATAGCAGCATCGCAGATAGAATAACGCCCTGCTCTAGGGCAAAAGCCCCCTCAATATAGACATCGCTGAGCTGTAAAGCAGGTACTAAAACATCGGGCTGAAAGGGTTGGTCTGGCGTCCCTAATCCTGCTGCCCGAAGGCTATTCTTCGAAATCAGAGCCGCCCATCCCGCAATTCCCGGCAAAATGCCCACCACAACGGCAGGGGCATGGCGTGAGGGAGTGGCAGTGAAGCTTTGCGCCACAATCACAATGCCAATCCACAAAACAATCGCCATTCCCGCATCAACAGGCACTAAATACGTCAAGACACCGATGCTGCCCGTTAAGCATAGTATGCCTAGAACTAAGCCATTGAGCCAAGAGTAACCGACCCTCGCCCCCATCTCTTTCCAGCCCGGATGTCCGATATATATCGTGGTCGGGAAGCAGGAGCCACAGAAGGCAGCCACAATCGTACCGATACCGTTGGCTGCGAGGCAGGGAGTTGTAGGATAGCGATCGCCCGCCGCCGCCGCACTCTCTAAATTCTGCAAACTCCCCACCAGATTAAAGAGTCCCATCGGCAAGATAATCGTGAAATACTTCAGCAAAACCCCACGCTGCTCCCACAATCCACCCAGCCAAAAACCAGGGAGATACAACCCCATCGAATCCAATGCAGCACCCCACTGCTGAGCATCCCACACCGTCAATCCCGTTATCCAGGACAGCAAGACGCCCAGCAAGACCGCCAATAAACCGCCTGGAATCCCAAATTGCACCCCGCCAAAGTAGCTGAGCAAAATCACGCCTAACGGCAACAAACCCACCACTGGATTCGCAAAGGTGCGAAACAAAAAGCCGATCGCAATAAACGTCAGCGCAATCCCCGCCAACGTTGAGAGCATCGCCGCCCGAGGTGCAACCTGCCGGAGGCGCTCCCCAAGCCATGCCCCACCCAGCTCAATCAACCCCGATCCCAAGCAAGCCACTAGCCCCGCCTGCCATGCAAGTTCCGCCGCCTGTTCAGGGCTGCTCCCCTGACTCATCGCCAGCAGCTTCACCGGCAGCATCACCAAAAAAATATAGGCAAACAAACTCACCGTATTGATGCCATAGGGAAGCGCCGTTAAATCATCGCGCTGCTCTCGCTTCCCCTGCTGGTAGGCCAACCAACTGTAGTAAAGATTACCGACAATCAGACTCAAAGCCACACCGGGCAGAATGCGGGCAAAAATCAGCTCCAGCGGAAATCCCAAGACTCCCTGACACAGACCCACAATCAGCAGAATCTGGATTAAGTTATCAACCAACAGACCAAAAAAGCCATCAATATCCCCACGCACAAACCACTTAGGGGACGCTGTCATTGACTGCATTAATCAGAATCTCGGCTCAACATGGCCATTATCATAGCCTGTTGACTTGTGCGCTGATACACATCCTTCAAGTACTCCAACAGCTTTTGTCCATCAGAGATCTTTGACGGCACACCCGCACCGGCTTGGGCAAATGCCTCTGTTGGCATCGGTCCCAAGACATCGATTACTGTTTCAGAGGTAGGTGGTGGTGTGATGACAACCAGAGATGGGTCGAGCTGCTCATTATAGGACCAAAAACCGGCATCAAGCGTAACCGCCGTCGCCGCTCCTGTTTTTGCCTGCCGCTGGTTCGATTGTTCGGTTTTAGAAGCCTTACTTCGATTCTGCCGCAGCGCCTCAATAATCGCAGTCTTATCCCGTCCCCTCAGTTGAAACAAAATAAACGGATCTTGACTAAACTGATTCCCTAACAGGTAATACACCGCCCCAATATGTTTACAGGGATTCACGGGGTCTGGGCAATTACAGCGGCTATGAATATCAAACTTACTAAACGGAAATAAGCTGAGGCCACTAGCGGTAAAGGCTTCCTCGATATTTTGGGGCATTTCACCCGCTAGTAACTTTGCTGCAAAAATAGCCCGCTGCGACAGCTCTTCGATCACATAAGACCACTGCTCATCATCAAAGGGGTCCAGGGATAAATTAACCTCGTATGGTTCTGGTGCTGTCCCTTGAACAAGGGCTGAAACCTGCGGCCCCTCAAAGGTCATTTCTAAAACGCGGCCCTCACGGACATAGTTTCGTGCCCGTTCTAGACGGCGACGCCACCCGAAAGACTCTAGAACATCGACCCACCGCTGTGCCCACCATTCTCGACCACTATCATCAACATTAGTGGTAGTTTCTCCGGTTAATGGCCCTACAGAATTAGTCATAAAGCAACACTATTAATCAAAAAACTTGGTAAGACCGTGACCAACTCTTTTACAACTAAGGTAGAGCAGTGACAGCTACTTTCCCACTCAACCGTCCTTCAATCTCTAGTTTATATCCTTCTAGCAATCCCATTCCGAACAAGGATTCTGTTTCTGAAGCGTTGATCTCTATTCTTCGGACTTTTCCATCCCAGATGATGGAGCCAGCATACAGCTCCAAATCAGTAACAACAAAAGAGTCTCCCCTCTATCATGATAGAGGGGAGACTCTTTTTGAATATTAACCTGGCACCGAGCTATTTTCCCAGGGGACTACTCCCCAAGTATTTTTGCCGCTATTGCGTTTCACAAC
>JBHJNL010000010.1:0-13311 GCA_050330855.1 Thermosynechococcaceae cyanobacterium
CCCAGCTCTGCATGATTTACCCCTTAATCTTTGTAAGAGTTCCAGTAACATTCTACGATCATAAGGGAGATTGAAACTCAATCTATACAATGGTCTCAAGACTTATGGGTAAGGCATAGGTATTTAGGGGAACTGAGCTGAGGTTGGAGTTGTAGCAGAAAATTCTTTTTGAAAAAAGAATTTTCTGCTACAATCTACGGACGGGGATACACAACAAAGTTTTTGGGTAATGGGGTTAAACCATGTATAAGTTATCTTTACAGCATTTTGCTGTGCCTCTTTTTGGAGGCATCTCTATTCTGTCAGCCTCTCAGGCTTCCGCCGTGACGATTGGAGGGTTATCGGGCGTACAGACGGATCAGTTTTTCTATGTGAACTATAACGGCAGCGTTGAAACTCAAAACGTCCCTGGCCTTAAATCACAAGCTAAGTTCGTATTTCTGGGTTTTAATAACACCGATTCAAAGGCAACAGCAACTTTTGATATCGAGTTGAAGAACCAATCTGGAGGAGGCATTACATCTCGAGTGTCTGCTCTGGGCTTTAATGTGGACCAAAACATTACGGGTGGATCACTATCAGATACTCCGAATAGTTCTTTTAGCAACCCCTTTGATGGTGTTGTTCTCAATAGTGCGTTCCCAAACCAGTTCGGCAACATTGATATCTGCTTTAAAGGCGGTCAGCTCAATAATTGTCAGGGTGGGACAAGCAGCGGCGTCTTGAGCGGTGAGACGGGTGCCTTCAGAGTTAAACTTGATTTCTTGCCCAGTGTAACCTCGTTTGAATTGGACAATTTTGGAGTCCGTTACCAAAGCATTAATGGTAATAGTTTCAATGACGCTAGTGGTACGGGCCGAGGAACACCCATGGATGTACCCGAGCCTTTGACATTCCTTGCGACAGGCCTTGCATTAGGGTTTGGTGAGCTGCTTCGTAGGCAATCCAAGAAGTATGGACAGAAGGCCGAGGCTTGCTAGCGGTCTTGTTTGTTTATTGTTTTTAAAGCCAATGAGTCAGATTTCTCATTGGCTTTTTTTGGCTAAACGGACGTGATCAGTTGACGGGTTTAAACAGCTTTTACATCATTAGCAGTTATTATGAAGCAACTCATTCTATTTCGGCATGGCAAGTCTAATTGGGATGCTGAGTATGACAGAGATTGCGATCGCCCCCTAGCCAAACGAGGCATCAAAGCAGCGCAAGCAATGGGTCGTTTGCTTAGTAGTTATACCTGCCCTGATTGTGTGATCACCTCATCCGCAGTGAGGGCAAAAACGACCATAGAACTTGCAATGCAAGCGGGGCAATGGGATTGTCCTATTGAGATCACAGATCAGCTCTATGAAGCCAACCCCGAACAAGTGCTAGCCCTGGTGCATGAAGTATCAAACACAGTGAATACATTATTGCTGGTGGGGCACGAGCCGACCTGGTCTGAGCTAACGTCACAACTGATCGGGGGTGGTCAGATTCGATTCCCCACCGCAGCAATGGCTCGTATCGATTTTGAGATTGAGACTTGGCCGCAGGTTCGTGAGGGGCAAGGAACCCTAATCTGGTTGCTGCAACCTAAATTTTTCACAGGATAACCTACACTCTAATGCCGCTGGTGTGAATAGAACGGGAGCTTGGGTGAAGTCTATTGCAATCTTGATCAATCTTGGAGCCAGCTAAACACATCCCCAACCGTAAGCTGAACAGCGCTGGCAAATGCTGGAACAGGCAAGGTGTCTGGGGGGTGTTCAAAGACAGAGAGGGTGAGATCGTCTTGATTAACGGTAGGAACAAAATCTCCTTGGATCGCGCTATGTTTTCCCTGGGGCATTGGTTTTTGAATAATCTGACCGTCGATGAATTCGCTCGCAGGTCTAGTTTCTGGCCGTTCAAGGAAGTCTTCAAGGGTAAAAAGCTTGACTTTCAAGATAATCGCTAAATCCTTCTTCCCAGGGAGAAGGACTTTGAATCTAGCTGCTTCTCCCCAGGGAGAGGGCTGGGGTGAGGGCGTAACAAGGGCTAAAGTTCGACGATCCTTACCTTTTCTGACTCCAGCCAATCGGGAGAGCTGGAGAGCGTTGCTCGCCCGTGGTACTCGTCTCAAGATCTAACACTTTGATCGCCCGTCGATAAATCGCATCGGCCTGCTCAGGCGTATTGCCAATACTGGTTAATCCCAGCTTGCCAAACTCAGAGAGACAGCCCATTAAATGAAAAACTGTCCCCGTCTCGCTGCCGGTTTCAAAATGCAGATGATGGGCTGCAATAATATCCATCAGGTCATTGGGCAGCAGCCCTTGGTAAGAGTCTTTGCACAGGTTGTCGGTGGCAACATAGCATTTGGGCAAGCCCTGTTGACCAAAAAACTGCCCGGTAGCGTGGTCATAGGTGCCATTGGTCAATAGCTTCAGGGTCATAAAGGGGTGGGTGGTCCCTCCCTTGCGGAGATTGATTTCAATGGCGTGCAGTTCCCATGAGGTTTCCCCCGTGTCACTCCGCTGAGGCACTGCCACAAAATCGACGCCGTACCGCTCTAAAACACCTTTTTGGGCCAGATACTGCCCCACCTTCAGACCCAGATCCTGAATCTGGAGACGATAGGCGGCATCGGCGGGGAAACGACAGCCTAAATAGATCTGGCCGCTCGGACCCCCCAAAATTTGGTCGTGGGTGGAGAGAATCTCAACGTCACCGCTGGGGGTGACCCGCCCCTGGACGCTGGGAGAGCGTTTGTTCTCACCTTCAATAAAGGCTTCGACAATGGCTCCGAGTTGGGTGATGCGATCGCGAAAATGAGGCCATGCTTCGGTCTTAGATTCAAAGGCAAGTTGAGGCATGCGATCTCCAATCATCGTGAGGCGATCGGCGAAGGTTAAATCAGTGGAGGGAACATCCCGCAGATCTAGAATGGCATTGCCTTCCCCCGAAAAGCCTTGGTTGAGCTTCACCACCATGCGCTGCAGTTGGGGCTGACGTGACCATAGCTCTGCGGCGGCCTCCACCAGCGACTCAGGATCTTTCATCAGCAAGCTACCGTCAGGATGGGGAATCGAGCAGTCACCAAAGACCTGACGACTGCCGCTTTTGGTACCCCAGTGCAGGAGGTCAGGATCAGCCGCCAGCAGTGGGATGCCCAACTGCACGGATAGATCTCGCTCTAGCTCTGTGGAGTTAAAGCACACCATATAGGAGCTATTGGGTCGTAGCGACTGGCGAATGCGCTCTAGCAAGCGAGGGCGCTCTAATAGCTTTTGGCTCAGGGGCTTGAGTGACTGATCGTAAATGGGAAGCAGTAACAGGCGATCGCGGGCATGGGAAAACGGAATCCCCGGTAAAAGCTGCAGATAATAGTCAATCACAATCGGGGGTAGCGGCTGAGAGGTGACGTAAATCAGCCGCGTTTGAGGGTGCCGGAGCCGAATCAGCGAGAATAAGAGCCGCTCTTCGTAATGCAAGAACCCATCGATTTTCTGGAGTTCTTGCTGATCAAGGCTAAAGGACGGAATCACGAGAATATCTGCATTCCCCTGATCGAGTTCTTCGATAGATTGCCAGCGATGGCCGAGCTGAGCCTGAAGCTGCTTAAATTGCTCAGATCGGTCCTGCATGACGCTCATCCTCTCTTGTCTCAACTTCAGCTTAGCGGTTTACCAGCCCCTTTTACTGGATGCAGCAACGCTTAGAACACCGTTAGGTTCAGTAGTTTCCCAGAGGTTGATCATCACTGGTATCTGCCACATTAGAAGAGCAGAACAATCTGCGGTCGACAAGAGCGTTCACGGTGACTCGTTGCGATCACATCAAGCTTCCCCCAACCCTAAATACTTGAATCTTTCAGTCATCAGAATAACGAGCATCAATTTATTTTTTGATATCCCATGTATCTGTCATCTCAACACGATCATCATTTAGAGCAGATTCGTCAAGTCATGACTCACCCGTTTTTCACGGGTGAGTGCCCTGAGTGCAAACACAAACTACCGCTTGTTGAGCGTGCAATGGGACATAGCCATTGCCGAGCCTGTGGCTGGACAGACGAAGTGCAAGAGTAAGCTCTACAGAAACCGAAAAATAAATGGATATCGGTAGGCTTCATCCGGGTTATTCAGGCAGCTCATAATAGCAATAATAGGGACCACCCAAGTCATAAAGATCAAAAAAGCGGCACCAATCCAGATAGCTGGCAACAGGACAACGGTCCACCAGAAGAAGCTAATTAAACCAACAATCAAGCCATAAAACCATACATTAAAGTGAAAATTGAGCGATTCTTTGGCGCTCTCCTTGACGACCGGATCATCCGAAATAATCAAAATTCCCAAGGGAATTCCTGCTGAAAAAATGAGGGCGCTAAAAAAGATAGCCCCGTGGCAAAGAGAAGAGAGCAGTTTACGCTTATCTGTATCGTAGGTATTGAGGACCATCAACACGATCTCCATAGGGTCGCTCTCCCGTCCAGGAAAGCCAGAAACAGCTTCATAATATCGTCTTCGATGGGGACGAGATAGTAGGGAAAACCTACCTAAATCGCCTTCGGGTAAGCAACCTGTTCTAGAATCGTCATCGGACCCATTGCTTTAAGCTGCTCTAGCTGCTCTCGATTACGAACAAACAGAGACCCCGAGAACCCCAGCGCATTCACAGAGATACCAGCATGGGATTCTTGCGATCTCGGCACCAGAAACATCCATCGACGGGTGAGCAATAAATTGTAAGGCTGGGGCTGTTCGCCCGTGGGTAACCCCGCAGATTCGTAGAGGTGTCGGTAGTGCTGATCAAGGTTTACAGCCAGGATGTCAGGGGCTAGGGACCAGTCGAGATCTAAAGCCACAATAGCGTGGGCAAACGATAGCCTTGCGAGCTTTCCTGTCTCCATAGAGTCATCGAATAGTGCTTCTAAGGGAACTGCATGTCTGTGGGCAGGGCTGAGGGGCAGCGGGACAAGCTGTAGATGTTTGTGCCTTTGACTCGCGCCAGCATTTTGCCCACCGTTGTAGAATGCCAGCCCATTAATCTCAGCCATACACTGGGCCAAGGCCGCAAAATCATGCTGTGTCAACCAGCTCTCTTGAGACTCAAAGTGGCGAGTGATAATGAGTAGATGATGATCAACCACATTAAATTTATTAAGCAGAGCCACATGACTAGGCGACAAGTCTGTCACAAACAGATCAGTATCGTAGGGCAAGAACGGATTGGGCGATTGCTTAGAGGTTTTGCTTGCGGTCTGCTTGCGGACGACATTACGAGAGACCCTGACGACAAAGGTTAGCCCACCTTGTTCGAGTTGTTCATCGATGGTGGGAATGGACAATAGTGCCCCACAGGCCAACGCTTCAGTCGTTCGCTGGGTGATGCAGCCCCATAGCGAACCGATAGGTAACTGATTTTCAGATAATTCTGAACTTGGCACAACGAAGATCTCCCGCGCAGCATAGATGCCCTTCTATCGTCTCAGGTTTGTCTACCATTCTTGAAGCGCAACGGTGATACCAGCGACTAGCTCTTGGGGCACTTTATCATCTTCTAAAAGCGCCTGCAGGCGTGCGGTGACATCACAATCACGGAGCTGTTTGAGGGCAGAGATCGCATGTAACTTCACTCCCATATCTGGCTGAGCCAACAGCCCAATCAGTGGCTCCATTGCCTCTGGCTGTCCGAGCTGCCCCAGAGCTGTTGCAATGAACTGCAGTAATATCGGCGGCTGGGACTGCTCTAGCATCTCTACCAAAATCTGAGTGGCAAAGGGTTGGTGGGTTTGGTGGGTTGCGATCGCATCCACCACCCCTCGCACCAGATCGATAGACTCCTCGACTGCAGATAACGTCAATGCCTGCTGTAAATGCTCTAAAGCCTGACGATCGCCCATCCGTCCCAAAGCTTGAATAATTGTGCGCTTCAGCAGAAGGGGAGCGTCTGTCGTCAACCTTTCGAGCAAAGGGTGGGCCACCCCCAATCGCCCTAAAGCCAAGGCCGCCTGCTGACACACCAGCACACTCTCATCCTGCAGCAACGGCTCAATCATCGCCACAGTCTCTGGCTCTAGAGACCGATATCCCAACCCCATCACCGCGATCTGACGAACATCAGGGTTGGGGTCGCCCAAGGCTTGCGTCAGGGCAGGCAAGACTTGAGGCCGATGAAATGCACTCAGAGCCTCCATTGCCGCAGCTCGGATTTCTGCCTGTTGATGCTCAGCTAACTGCAGCAGCAGCGGAATAGTTCCCGCATCCCGGATACAGGCTAGAGCCTGAACGGCAGGCAGAGTAGCTTGATGGTGGTACAGGTACTCTGCTAGAGCAGGAATCGCCGCAGCGCCCATACTCCCTAATGTTTCGGCTGCAATTTCGCTAATTTCATCGTCTTCAGTGGTGCACAGCAAGGTTGCCAGCGCCATCAATGCATCAGGATGCTGAAATTCACCCAGGGCGCGTGCAGTGACCCACTGCAGCTCTAGATCAGAGCCAGGGTCTTGTAAAAGCTTTACAAGCGGTGCGATCGCCTGCTCTCCAAAGCTTGATATGGCCTTGGCAGCATCCCAGCGGGCCTGAAAGTCACCCGATTGCAGAACCTCAAGTGTAGCGATCAGCGTAGACATATCATGACTTGCATCAGGGATCAACGTCTCTTCTATATGCACTCAGATAAAGGAAAGATGCGATTTTTACATGTCGATCCTGCATAGCAGAACCGCATGATCTTCATGAAAGTTTAACATTTGTAGCGTTTGCTACGAACCCCTGCAGTGACCATCGCTATCTTATCTTCAATGAGTTTTTATACCTGGGCAATAATCTTCGGTCCGGTTGAAAACAAACAGAGCAACTTTAGGGAGTGGCCCGCTTTGACTACGACCATTAACTTGCCAGAAAAGCTGAATAAGTTTGAGCGCTACAAGGTCGAAAAAGATGGTCTCGCCGTCAAGGAAGAGCTAGACCACTTCGCTCAGATTGGCTGGGAAGCCATGGACGAGACCGACCTAACCCAGCGCCTCAAGTGGCTCGGCATCTTTTTCAGGCCCGTTACCCCTGGCAAGTTCATGCTACGGCTGCGGATGCCCCACGGCTGTATCACCAGCGGCCAAATGCGAACTCTCGCTGAAATTGTGCAGCGGTATGGCGATGACGGTAATGCAGACATTACAACCCGCCAGAATTTGCAACTTCGTGGCGTCCGGCTCGAAGATATTCCTGATATCTTTCGGCGATTAGAGCAGGCGGGGCTGACCAGTATTCAATCCGGGATGGACAACGTCCGCAATATTACCGGCTCACCGGTTGCCGGATTAGATGCTGATGAACTCATTGATACGAGGGGCTTGGTCCGTAAGGTCCAAGACATGATTACCAATAACAGTAAAGGTAATCTCTCGTTCACTAATCTGCCCCGGAAATTTAATATTGCGATCGCAGGTTGCAGAGACAACTCCGTCCACGCCGAAATCAACGACATTGCCTTTGTCCCCGCCTACAAAAACAAAAAGCTAGGCTTCAACGTGTTAGTGGGTGGCTTCTTCTCCGCCAAGCGCTGCGCTCCAGCGATTCCGTTAGATGTCTGGGTAGAGCCGCTCGATGTAGTCGCGATTAGCGAAGCCATTCTGGTCATCTTTCGAGATCACGGTCTGCGAGACAAGCGCCACCAGTCTCGCCTCATGTGGCTGATCGAAGACTGGGGCCTAGAAAAGTTTCGAGCTGCAGTTGAAACCCACATCGGCTGTGACCTAGAAACTGCCGCCCCCAAAGACGAAATCCTATGGGATAAACGCGACCACATCGGCGTTCACGCTCAAAAGCAGCCTGGACTGAACTTTGTGGGGCTGCATATCCCTGTCGGTCGTCTCTACGCCGCCGAAATGTTTGATTTGGCGAGGTTGGCAGACGTATTCGGTAGCGGAGAAATCCGCCTCACGGTTGAGCAGAATGCAATTATTCCTAATATCCCCGATTCCCGTCTGGGAGCCTTCTTAAGAGAACCACTCCTAGAAGCCTTCTCTGTTAGCCCTAAACCCCTAGCCCGTGCCCTCGTATCCTGCACTGGCAGTCAGTTTTGTAAGTTCGCTCTGATCGAAACTAAAAATCAAGCTACGGCACTGATTGATGAACTCGATCAAGCTCTCAATGTCCCCCAGCCCGTCCGTATTCACTGGACCGGTTGCCCCAACTCTTGCGGTCAGCCCCAGGTAGCAGATATTGGCCTAATGGGCACTAAAGCGCGCAAAGACGGCAAGACCGTCGACGCGGTCAACATCTATATGGGCGGTACCGTCGGCAAAGATGCCAAACTCGGCGAATGCGTCCAACAAAGCGTTCCCTGCGACGACCTCAAAGAGGTTCTCACAGGGATTCTCACAGAGAAATTTGGGGCGCAGCCCAGCACCACTAGCGACTCACAGACATTGCCCCGTCTGACTCGCCAACGCTCGGCAGGACTCACCGTGCTCGCTGATCTGCCTGCCCCTCCCGTTGTCACTTCTCATGCAGCCGCAGCTGCTGCCCCTGCTGCCCCTGCTGCCCCTGCTGCCCCTGCTGCCCCCCCAAAAGCTGCTGTGGTCTGTATCGCAGGAAAAGCCATTGAGGGGGATGACCGTCAAACCATTCTTGAGTTTGCCGAAGGTGCGGGAGTCACTATTGAAAGCAGTTGTCAGTCTGGCAGTTGTGGCACCTGCAAGAAAAAGCTTCTAGAGGGAGATATCTCTTATGCAGGCGATCCCGACGGTTTAGAAGAGGACGAGCAAGCAGCAGGGTATATTCTCACCTGCATTGCGCATCCGGTGGGGCGAGTCGTGCTCACGGACTAAGTGCCTGACCTTAGAGACTGCTCAGTTTTAAGGTCGGCGAACAGAGAGCCTCAGCCATCTATGGGAGCTAGACCGGCTGTAAATACATTCAATCATTTTACAGAACAGGAGACGAGTCTATGCTCACAGAACTGTGGTCCTTTAAGGGTCGCTATAAGATCTTACATTTAACCTGGTTTGCTTTTTTCTTGACCTTTGTGGTCTGGTTCAACCTGCCGCCATTCGCAACCACAATTAAGCAAGAATTTGGCTTGTCCCCTCAGCAACTCCAAACGCTAGGGCTTTGTAACGTAGCACTAACGGTTCCGGCTCGAATTTTGATCGGGATGTTTCTAGACCGCTACGGTCCTCGTCTGACCTACTCTGTTCTGCTGATATATGCAGCAATTCCCTGCTTGATTTTTGCCACGGCAACAGGCTTCACTCAACTGGTGATCAGTCGTTTGTTAATGGGGATTGTCGGTGCTGGTTTTGTCATCGGCATCCGCATGACTGCAGAATGGTTTCCACCCAAAGAGGTTGGCACGGCAGAGGGTATTTACGGGGGCTGGGGAAACTTCGGTTCAGCCTTTTCAGCCTTTACAATGGTCATCTTTGCCGTCATCCTGAGCAGCATTATTCCGGGTTCCTTCAGCTTTGGTGAGCCACAAACCTTTAAAGTTCTGTTTTTCCCTGAATTCAGTAGTGCAGTGCTGAACTGGCGGGCTGCTATTGCAGGCTCTGGAATCGTTGCAGCACTGTACGGCTTTGTCTATTACAAGAATGTCCAAGATACGCCAACGGGCAAAGTCTACCAGCGTCCGCCCAGCGCTCGCGGCATGGAAGTCACTTCGGTCCGTGACTTTTGGTTCTTGATGGCAATGAACATTCCTTTGACAGCCATTTTGATGGTGCTGGCATGGCGACTGCAAAAGGTGGGTTTTCTCACGAACGGCACGATGGTGATTGCATGGCTAGGCCTCATTGGTCTGTACTTGTTCCAGTCCTATAACTGCTGGAGCGTCAATAAAGATTTGCTGGCCGGTCGGAAGCGGCATCCCCCCGAAGATCGGTTTAAGTTTAAGCAGGTTGCCATTCTAGAACTCACTTACATTGTCAACTTCGGATCTGAGCTGGCAGTGGTGACCATGCTGCCGGAATTTTTTGAGGGTACCTTTGGTTTAGACAAGGCCACTGCCGGTATTATTGCAGCTAGTTTTGCCTTCATGAACCTTGCGGCTCGTCCAGGGGGCGGTATTATTTCAGACCGGTTGGGTAGCCGCAAATGGACCATGGTGGTTCTCCTTGCCGGTATGGGCATTGGCTATCTGTTGATGGGTAATGTCAGTGGCGGCTGGTGGTTGCCCGGTGCGATCGTGCTGACCATGGCTTGTTCTTTCTTTGTACAGGCTGCTGAAGGTGCCACTTTTGCCATTGTGCCTTTGGTGAAGCGTCGCGTCACGGGACAAATTGCAGGCAATGTCGGTGCCTACGGTAATGTCGGTGCCGTTGCTTACCTCACGATTCGGCTCTTGCTGACAGAAAGCTTTGGGGGCGGCGCAGCCAATCCCGGCCCTGAGGTGATTGCCAGCGTCAATGCAGCGTTCTTCCAGATTCTTGGGGTAGCTGGATTGGTGGTGGCCTTTCTGTGCTTGTTCTTTTTAGAAGAACCAAAGGATTCCTTTGCAGACCTGCATGAGGGCGAAGAAACCTTTGCCGCAGCTCCGGCTCAGGTTGGCAGCAATTTCTAGACTCTTGAATATGTCTCTCATGAGACAGTTCCTGTGACTGTTATTCAGCATCATGTGGCTTAGGCTTGGTGATGCTGAATTTCTCTTTATGATTTGGCCCTTATCTAAATGAACTATGGTGACACCAACGAAGACATTATGTCCTTACTGCGGTGTGGGTTGTGGGTTAGAAGTCCTTCCCCCTGCTTTGCCCGATAAGCCAGTAACTCGTGACTCTCTTGGCAATCCGATGTGGCAGGTGCGGGGCGATCGCACTCATCCTTCTAGCAAAGGCCAAGTCTGCGTAAAGGGTGCCACCATTGCCGAATCACTGGAGAAAGATCGGCTCAAAGTTCCAATGATGCGTGAGTCCCTCGATCAGCCCTTCCGAGAAGCGACTTGGGATGAAGCGCTGGACCGCATCGCCACGACCATCAAGAAGGTGGAGGCCACTCAAGGAGCCGATGCCATCTGCATGTACGGGTCCGGTCAGTTCCAGACCGAAGACTATTACATTGCCCAAAAACTAATCAAGGGCTGTCTGGGTACCAATAATTTTGATGCCAACTCGCGCCTATGTATGTCTTCGGCCGTGGCAGGCTATATTCAGAGCTTTGGCTCAGACGGCCCCCCAGCCTGCTATGACGATCTCGAAGAAACGGACTGCGCGTTTCTGATTGGCACCAACACCGCAGAATGCCACCCCATTGTTTTTAATCGGTTGAGCAAGTACCACAAAAAAAATCGCCGCAACGTCAAGCTAATCGTGGTCGATCCGCGCAAAACCGATACTGCGAAAAATGCTGATTTACACCTCGCCATTCGACCGGGCAGCGATATTAACCTGCTCAATGGCATTGCCCATCTACTGCTGCGTTGGGACAAATTAGATCCTATTTTTATCGATGAATGTACCCATGGATTCGCCCAATTCACCCAGGTCGTTAAAGACTATCCGCCGGAGCTTGTCGCCCGTGATTGTGGCATTCGCGTTGATGAGCTAGAAAAAGCAGCCCGCTACTGGGGTGACTCTAAAAAGGTATTGTCCCTGTGGTCGATGGGGATTAACCAATCTTCTGAAGGCACGGCGAAGGTGCGGACGATTATTAATCTACACCTGATGACGGGCAACATTGGTAAGCCAGGGGCTGGCCCCTTTTCGCTCACCGGGCAACCCAATGCGATGGGGGGCCGAGAAGCGGGAGGCCTCTCCCATATTTTGCCGGGATATCGTGTCGTTAAAAATCCGCAGCACCGCCAAGAGGTGGAGCAAGCTTGGCAGCTCCCAGCAGAAAGTATTTCACCCCATCCGGGTTTGGCCGCCTGGGATATGATTGTGGCCCTAGAACAGGGCAATGTGGGCGTGTTTTGGGTCGCGGCGACCAATCCGGCGGTGAGTATGCCCGATATTGAGCGGACGAAGGCCGCGCTCAGAAAATCACCATTCACGGTGTACCAAGATGCCTATTACCCCACTGAAACGGCGGAGTTTGCCCATGTGTTGCTCCCTGCCGCTCAGTGGGGTGAAAAAGCAGGCATTATGACCAACTCTGAGCGGGTGGTCACCTACTGCCCGAAGTTCAGAAACCTGACCTGGGAGGCAAGGGCAGACTGGGAGATTTTTGCAGAGGTGGGGCGGCGCTTGGGCTACGAAAAAGAATTTAACTTCGCTAGTTCAGCTGAGGTCTATGACGAGTTTGTAAAACTGACGCGCGATCGCCTCTGTGATATGAGCGGTCTCAGTCATGAGCGCCTCCAGAACCAAGGCCCGATTCAGTGGCCCTGCCCCGAATGGGAGATGGATCCAAAGCCCTCTGGTCAACGTCTGTATACTGACCGTCGCTTCCCGACCCCTGATGGACGGGCTAAGTTCAGCGCCTTCCACGCTAAGGGCTTAGCAGAACCGCCTGATCCGAAGTTTCCACTGGTGCTGACAACGGGACGGTTGTACGGCCACTGGCACACCCAAAGCCGCACGGGTCGCATTCCTAAAATTGTCAAAATGCACCCAGCGCCGTTTCTTGAGATTCATCCCCGTGATGCCCAAAAAATTGGAATCAAAGAGGGGGAGTGGTTAGAGGTGCGATCTCGCCGTGGCAAGGTCAAACTCCCGGCTGTGATTACGAAGGCGATCGCACCTGGCACAGTCTTTATGCCCATGCATTGGGGCGCACTGTGGGCCGATGATGCCGAAGTCAATGCACTCACCCATCCAGAAGTCTGCCCTATTTCTTTAGAGCCAGAGCTGAAAGCCTGTGCCGTTCAAGTGATTCCGCTAAAACAGTCTAAAGAAGACTCAGTTTCCCAAGAGCAGAGAGCTGGAACACCCATATCAGTGGGGCCACCCTTACGCTCAGGCATTGCTTAGGTCAGCGTTCTGAAATCACTTTCATTAATGCTGCTGGCCTGCACTCCAAAGAGCGTGACCAGATCTTCATTTGTTGCTTCAATCTCAATGGTCGTTCGCCCTAAACCCTGAGTAATTTTCAGATCATCAAAGGCAAGCCCATCAAGCAAAAACATATCGGTCCCCTTCCGGTAGTCAAAGATCATGTCACTGCCATCTCCAGCCCGAAGAACAAATGCATCTGCGCCCTCACCCCCAAAGAGTTGATCTGCCCCTAACCCACCATCAAACTGGTCATCACCCTGACTACCGTTAAGTACGTCATTACCTGCACCACCCTCTAGGCTACCGTGTACACACAAGTCCTCCTAGACTGGGTTTGAAGAGTTAGGACTCGAATAAAATTGGACAACCCAATACTGATTCACGCACAGCAGGTCGGTCGAATCGCCTTTGGAGAC
>JBHJNL010000011.1:0-7097 GCA_050330855.1 Thermosynechococcaceae cyanobacterium
CAGATAGATCAGGAAATGGTGTCTAGAGCTATACAGGGCTGAAAAGCTTATACTTCAGTCACTATGAGCGAGGCAAGTAAGCCATGAGTGTAAAGCAAACCTACCAAAACCGTACTGCAATTGTTCATTTCGGACCCACCAGAGCTGATTATCTGGATTTGGTGAACGCAGAGAATCACCAACCATTGATCGAGCACCTGCAAGCCCCCCTTCAAGCCCAACTTTCACCAGAACGACATAAGCCTAATTGTCAAGATACCAGCCACTATACAATCCACGGATTTCGGAGCCGTCAATTACAAGGATGGCTAGGAGAGGCACAAACACTTCCTATCTGTCGAGTCCGTTGCCAAAGCTGTCGAGCCGTATTCACGGTATTGCCTAGCTTCATCCTGCGCTACCGTCGCCAAGATGCAGAGTGCCTGGGAAAGTTACTGGAGTTGAATCTTGGAATGGGTCTGAGTCAGAGAGAGACCGCTACCATTTATAGCTGGCTGGGGACAGAGCGGGGCTGGCAACCGGGTTGGGTCTGGAGTCTGGTGCAGTGGTTAGGGAACTTAATACCGGTGTGTTTACTGTTACTGCGGCTGGGGCTTACCCCCCCGCCCATTTACTCAGTGACGAGAAGTTCGCCTGTTTAGCAGGAGAGCGAATCTACTTGTTTTTGGTGGCTCAAGAAGAATTAATCTGGTATGGCGAATGGATGGCTTCCCTTGATGAGACCCTCTTCCAATTCACAATTGACCGTTTCCTCACCGGGATGGATACTGCAGGTCGCCTCTCAGGACACCTGGAGCCAGAGGAACTCTATGCCCCAGAATCGGTTACGACCGATGGCTGGATAGCCGCTCAGAATGCATGGAGAACTGATGTTCCTGACATCAACGTCATTGAATGCAACCTACACGGCAAAAAACGAGTGAGTGCGACCCTTGATGAATTTTCTAAGACCCATGCTGATTGGTCCGCCGTGCAACTCCAACAGGTCAAGGACGATCTTAATTCAGTGCTTGATGCCTCTTCACTGGCAGCCTATTGTCAAAGAGTGCGCCGTAATCGGGAACGGTATATCAATGAACCCATCTTGCTCAAGCGATTGGATATTCTCATGGAAAAACGGTTTCTGTTTACCAATCATCTGAAGCACGAAGCAGCTCCCGCCTATTCTGCGCCATTGGATCGCTCCATGCGATTCTTGGATGAAAAGCTGCAGGTGTCCGGGCAATATCAAGCTGCTGGTGCCATCGATCCAATGCTAAATGCTTGGGCCATCGTCAATAATTTACGGAAGTTTCTACCTGATGCCATCAAGGCAGGACAATCTCTGGTGGAACACTTCGGGGCTAAGCTCAATGGCATCCCTTGGATGGAGGCGCTTAACCTATGCACAGTAGGCAATCTGGGTGCCATGATCAATTCCACTGCTTAGCAGACACCATTTCCTGATCTATCTGTGCCTGTGTTTCTGATATCTCATGAGGAGTTGTGAGCAATTTCAGCTTTCCTTTATGTCAGGCTCAAAAAAGCGAGTTACCATGAGAGATGTTAAAGCCCCTAGGGGGTATATCCATAGATGCCTTGCGGAATAACAGTTTAATGATTATCCCTCTGGTTTTCTGGCAAAACCTGCTTAATATTGCGACTCAGCGTTGCGTCAATATTATTTAAGCAAAATCTATCCCTATCTATCTGCAATTGAGGTACAAAGCGTGGTCGCAATCTCTGAAACTCGTCAACAACAAGAACATCAGCATGCCTCTACAGCGGATCGGGTTGCTGTTTTGCTGATGGGCTACGGCGAAGTCGAGCGATACGAAGATTTTGCTAACTATAACGAACAGGCGCTGAACCTGCTCACCGCTAAGTTTGCCCCTGTCCCGCTTTGGCTCTATCCACCATTGGCGAAATTGTTGGCTATCTTTGATCTCCATGAATGGAGCCACCAGCACGATCAGTTTATTTCGCCCCACAATGCCATCTTTGAAAGCCAGCGCGCCGGAATTGAGCAGCATCTGCAAGAAAAATGGGGTGAAGATGTTCAGGTTTTTAAGGCATTTAACTTCTGTGCGCCTCATCTCCCTGAACAGGTTTTGGCTGAGGTCAAAGAGCAGGGCTTCACAAAGGTCTTGATCTACCCGCTCTTGGTTGTGGATTCTATCTTCACCAGCGGTATCGCGGTGGAGCAGGTCAATAATGCATTAGCTAAAATGAAAGGCCAAGATTCGCACTGGGTGCAAGGGATCCGCTACATTCCTTCGTTCTATAACGAAGATGCCTACATCGATTTGCTAGTGCAGATGGTGGAAGAGAAGGTCGAACAAGAGCTTGCGGCTTCCCATTTGCCGTCTCAGACCGGAATTATCTTGATGAACCACGGTTGCCCCCACGAAGCAAAGGGGTTCACATCAGGAATTGATGAAAGTCAGGCACTTTATGACCTAGTCCGAGAGCGCTTAATTAATCGCTTCCCTTTGATCTCTGTGGGTTGGCTCAATCACCAAACGCCTTTGATTAAGTGGACACAGCCCAATGCTGATTTAGCGGTAAGGAATCTAATTGATCTGGGAGCAACGGCGTTAGTGATGATGCCGATTGGGTTTGCCACTGAGAATCACGAGACGCTGCTAGATGTAGAGCATATTATCAGCAGCATCAGGAAGAAGCACCCAGAGGTGACTTACATTCAGATGCCCTGCGTCAATGACCATCCCACTTTTACAAAGATGTGTGCGGAGTGGGCACATGATCACATTGCCAGTCTTCGGGATGCGGAGCCGCTGGCGGTGAACCCTCAGTTGGCGCTCGAGAAAGCGGCGCAGGTTCTTACTCATAGCCATGATCATGATGGGCACAGCCATAATGGGCATCAGAGTCATGACGGGCATCATAGCCATAATGGGCATCACCATCACTAGCTTATGCTTCCGATGAGTTAGTTAAGATCTACGTCAGTTTTAGAGCGATGCCACATTAAGCTGCATCGCTCTTCTCACTTTCGATGTTTCGGTACAACCCAAACACTGAGACCGTTTTATCCTTGCAGGTGTAACTGAGAGTCTAGAAGTCCTCGTTTTGTCTGATGGTCAGTGGAGGTTTAACGATGACGAAGCATGACTTTGGAAAAATGACCCGCCAGGAATTGAGAGCCTACGTTTTAGCTCATCGTGAAGATGATGATGCGATCGAATCACTAATCAAGCGGGGGAGTTCTAGTAGCCCGACCTATCCATTTCCTTAAACAGATGAAGACTTGAGAGAAATGGAAAATATCCTTCAAAAAAAGTTAGGTAACAGCGGCAATGCTGCTTAGAGATGAAGATGAAGAGATTCGCTAGCCCGTCATTGTTGCCCTTCTGAGTCAAGATGGGGCTAAAGTCATTGTTATGATACTCAGTAGCTTTCTCGCCTGAGATGCTAATACAATAAACGCATGGAGGCATACGCGATGAAGGTTTAAGAACTATTGAGCGCAGCCCAGCAGCTTAGTTTGCCTGAGCAAATGCGGTTAGCGAGTGAGCTGATGCAAGCTGCTGCTCAAAAACTTCAGGCATCTTCTGTTTCAGAGTCCAGCCAACCTGAGCAAGTCAAGGATCCTTTAATTGGCTTATTCGACGGCTCACCAGATTTAGCGACACGCTCCGAAGAAATACTGGCGCAAGCAGTACAGTCTGCTTCTGTTTTTACGTGAAAAGCGTAATTGTAGACAGTTGATTCATCGTTGCTTTGGCGAACCGAATAGCAAGGTGGATTTTGTGAATGTCAGCATTATGGCGATCGCAGAGCGCCTCAACATCACCACTGTTTTAACGATTGACCAGCGAGATTTTAGCCTCTTTCGACCGCTTCACTGCCAGAATTTTATATTGCGACCTTGAGCGAGTTCTTCTGATCGAAAACAGCATGACACTAGCGTCAAATATGGCAGAGATACCATTCATCTGGCGAATCCTAATTCTCTGTAGCACCTGCTTTGTAATGGGAGGGCTACCGCTACCGGGCTGGATTACTCGCATTCTCACAGGCAAAAAGCTTGCACAGCTTGGCACCGGCAACGTTAGCGTTTCGGCTGCGTTCTATCACGGCGGCAAACCAGCCGGAATTTTGTCAGCACTTTCAGAAGCAGGCAAAGGGATTACTGCTGTATTGCTGGCCCGAATGCTATTCCCAGCAATGCCTGCCTGGGAGCTATGGGGCTTATTGGCCCTTGTTCTCGGTCGTAATCTCATTGGCGGCGGGGCTGGCGCTACCAATACCTTTTGGGGGTTTTGGGTTCATGACTGGGTGATGAATCTAATCTTTGTCGCTGGCGCTTGGTTGAGCTTTCAACTGGTGCGGAATCGGAAGCGATCGCAACTCATAATCCTCGCCCTCATGCCCGTCGTTGTCGCTCTCCTCAGTCAAGACGGAACCAGAGTCCTCGCTATGATGATGTTGAGTGGCTTTCTAGCCTGGACGTTCCTTCGTACACCGGATGATTTAGACATGTCAGCAACTCAGGGCAAATCCAGCACAATGCTGCGGTGGATGCAGCGCGATCGCAAACCCCTCTCTCTCAAGCAACCCTTAGATGCAAATCAAGTCGGCCAAAAAGCCGCAACACTATCTGAACTGAAACGCTGGGGCTATCAAGTTCCAGAGGGTTGGGTACTGCCCATCAACGGTGATCCCCAAACCTTAATCGCACAAATGGAGCCTTCCCCCGAACAGCCTGTGGTGGTGCGCTCATCTGCGGTGGGGGAAGATTCAGAAGAGGCTTCGGCGGCGGGGCAGTATGAGTCGATTCTGCATGTGAGTAATCAGGAAGAGTTGGGGGATGCGATCGCAACCTGTCTCGATTCTTACCAGAGTGAAGGTGCCCAACAGTATCGGCGCGATCGCCAGATTCCGGATGCTGCGATGGCAGTCCTGGTTCAAGCACAAATTAACGGCGTGATTTCCGGTGTGGCGTTCAGTCGAGATCCCATTGCCTGCCAAGGTTCAGCCGTCATTATCGAAGCCTTACCCGGTGATGCAACCCAGGTGGTATCCGGTCGAGTCACCCCTGAGCAGTACCGCGTTCAAGTTCAAGATTTAGATTGGAGCACTGTAGACGTTGCTCAACTCCCACACATAGCCGACTCAGCCATTTTGAACACCGAAGGCAGTGGGGAGATTTCTAAATCGATCATTGAGCAGGTCGCCCTAGTCGCTCGCCATATCGAATCTCACTATCACGGCATTCCCCAAGATATCGAATGGAGCTTTGACGGTGAAATCCTGTGGCTATTGCAGGCACGACCGATCACCACCCTGCGGCCCCTCTGGACCCGTAAAATTGCCGCTGAGGTGATTCCGGGCGTGATTCGGCCTCTGACTTGGTCGGTCAATCAACCCCTTACCTGTGGAGTTTGGGGCCAAATTTTTGCGATTGTGTTGGGCAAACGCGCCCACGATCTCGACTTCGGCAAAACCGCAACGCTCCATCACGGCCACGCTTATTTTAACGCTTCACTGCTGGGAGAAATCTTTCGGCGCATGGGCCTACCACCAGATAGCCTAGAATTTCTCACTAGAGGCGCTAAGTTCAGCAAGCCCCCAATCAAATCGACCCTGATCAATATCCCAGGACTGCTGCGACTGGTACAGCGAGAACGGCAACTGCTCCAAGACTTTAGGCGCGATGAGCAGACTTATTTTACCGCTGCCCTCCAGCAATTTCGTCAGGGATCCGCTAAAGTTCTTACGGCAGAGCAGTTAATTGACCGCATCGATCAACTGTTATCGCTGCTTGAACGGGCCACCTACTACAGTATTTTGGCTCCGCTGGGCTTCGCGGCCCGTCAGGCACTGTTCAAAGTGCAAGATCAAGACCTCAGCAATCACTGTTCGCCAGAAGTCACTTCGCTTCAAGAGATTCGTGCCTTAGCCGCAAAAGCCCCTGCCACTCAAGCTCAGGATCAAGATTCACTCTTTCAAGCGCTAGCCGCCACCGAACTAGGCCGTGATCTTCTCCATCAACTCGATCAGATTGTAGATCGCTATGGCTATCTCAGTGAAGTGGGCACAGATATAGCCGTCCCCACCTGGAAAGAAGATCCCAAGCCAGTGCAGGAACTCTTTACCCAGTTTTGTCTCTATCCCCCCGCAAAGAAAGATCCAGTGCCGATTTCAAGTCACTGGAAAATCAAGAACGTCCAGCAGCGACTGAACTTGAAGGGAACGGTCACATCAGTTTACAGTCAATTTCTCGCTCACCTGCGCGAGTGCTTTGTGGCCTTAGAAAGCCAGTGGCAACAGTCTGGTGTGTTGAATCACTCCGGCGATATTTTCTACCTAGAACTGGGCGAGATTCGCCAGCTCGTGACGGCAGGTCTCGCACAGGAGACAGTCTCAGCCTTGATTGAGACTCGCAAATATCAGTTCCAACAAGCACCCAAACAAGCACCCTTTTTGATCTACGGCAACAATCCACCCCTAGCCTCAGCAATCACCGAAGTTTCCAGCGCCAAGGTTTTACAGGGCATTGGTGTGAGTGCGGGGCAAGCAGAAGGGCCGGTGAAGGTACTGCTTAATTTTGAGCAGATCGCTGACCTTGATCCGGCTTCTATTTTGGTGGTGCCTTACACTGACTCAGGGTGGGCACCACTGTTGGCACGGGCCTCTGGTTTGATTGCCGATGTGGGGGGGCGATTATCTCATGGTGCGATCGTCGCCCGCGAGTACGGCATTCCCGCTGTGATGGATATTAATCAAGCCACACAGCAGCTACAGGATGGTCAGATTGTTCGCATTGATGGTCAGCAGGGCATTGTTGAGCTAGTTGAGTCCCAACCACAGCAAAGAAACCGGATCAAAGCTGCTCAGGATTAATGCCCAATTCTTGGAGCTTCGCGGCTAATTGATCTGCTCTCTGACGCTCACTTTCTGCTCTCTGATGCTCGGTTTCTGCTCTCTGACGCTCGGCCTCCGCCTTCTGATGCTCGGTTTCTGCCCTCTGATGCTCGGCTTCTGCTCTCTGATGTTCAGCTTCTCTACCTTCTGCGCCAGTGGCAATGACTTGCCCCTGCCGGTCACACCACCGCAGCCACAGCCGATTCACCGTTTCCTCAAACGGCCCT
>JBHJNL010000012.1:0-13585 GCA_050330855.1 Thermosynechococcaceae cyanobacterium
ATTATCAGTCGCAGATCGCTCGGAATACAGCCGGTCTATGACCTTGGGCTAGCGCAGGATCACAACTTTTTGATTGCAAACGGCTTGGTGGCCTCCAACTGCTTCAACAAGTCCCACTCGACTGCCTACGGATATGTCACCTATCAGACGGCTTACTTAAAGGCGAATTACCCCGTTGAGTATATGGCGGCGCTGCTGACGGCTAACAGCGGCGATCAAGATAAGGTGCAGCGGTATATTGCCACCTGCATCAGTATGGGCATTGAGGTTGAACCACCCGATATTAATCGTTCAGGCCTTGACTTCACGCCCCTTGAGAAGAATATTTTGTTTGGCCTGTCTGCGGTTCGCAATGTCGGTCAAGGGGCAATAGAATCGCTCCTGCAAGTGCGAGAAGAGAGTGGACCGTTTGTATCTTTGGCTGATATTTGCGATCGCATCGATTCTCGCGTCGTCAATCGCCGTGCCCTAGAAGCGCTGATCCACAGCGGTGGCTTTGATGAGCTAGAGCCAAATCGTCATCAGCTGATCAAAGATCTAGAGTTAATTCTGGAATGGTCTCAGTCCCGCGCTAAAGATCGTGCCATTGGTCAAGGCAACCTGTTTGATGTGCTGAGCAGCACCGCCGCCGAAGCCCCTGCTGCCTACGAATCTGCTCCCAAGGCTCCCGCCGTAGAGGACTATCCCGAATCGGATAAGCTGCGCCTAGAGAAAGAAATCCTTGGCTTTTATATCTCGAACCATCCGCTGCGAGAAATTGAGCGGCCTGCCCGCCTAATGGCCCCCATTAGCCTTGCCAATCTAGAAGAGCAGCCTGAGAACACCACCGTCAGCGCCATTGTGCTACTGACAGAGGTGAAGCCGATTATTACGAAGAAGGGCGATCGGATGGCGATTGTCCAAGCCGAAGACCTGACGGGCAAAGCCGAAGGGGTCGTCTTCCCGAAAAGTTTTGAGCGCATCGGCGAACATATTGTGACGGATACACGCCTGATGATCTGGGGTAAGGTGGACCGCCGCGATGACCGCATCCAGCTCATTATTGAAGATGCCGAACCCATCGAAGAGGTCCGGTTTGTGATGGTAGAGATTCCCGCTCAGGATGCCGGTAATATCCAGCGGCAGCAGCAGCTCCGCGACCTGCTTCGACAGCAGGCTGGCGAAGGCTTTGGCGGGGCCAAGGTCTCTGTGGTTGCCAAAATTCAGGGGCAGCACCAAAGTCAGTTAGTGCGCTTAGGTCCGCAATTTCGGGTTCAAGATGAGCGAGCTGCGGTTCATGCTTTGTCCCAGGCCGGTTTCCAGGCTCAGTCTTCCGGGCTTTTGAATGCGACGGCCTAGGCGGGTAGGTAGCCTAACGCATCTTTGACTTGATTAAGCGTCGCATTCGCAACCGATTCCGCCTGTGCTTGCCCCTGCTTCAATACAGCTTTGAGGTGAGCTTTGTCTTGGGTTAGCTCAGTATACTGCGCCTGAATGGGGTCTAGGGCGGCAGTCGTGGCTTCCGTTAAGAGGGGCTTAAACTGCCCCCACCCCATGTCGGCACATTCTGTTGCGACGGCGTCTTTCGTTTGGCCGGAAAGAAGCTGATAGAGGGTCAGCAAGTTATGACATTCTGGCCGCTCAGGGTCGTCAAAAGCCAAACCGCGCACCGGATCGGTTTTACACTTTTTGATCTTCCGTTTGATTTCGTCGGGGGAATCGAGCAAATTAATGCGGCTTAGCTCGGACGGGTCTGATTTAGACATCTTGTTGGTGCCATCGGTTAGACTCATCACCCGCGCCCCAGAGGATTGAATGAGCGGCTCTGGCACCTTGAGCAGGGGACGTTTTTCACTGGCATACTGGAAATTCACCCGCGCCGCAATATCTCGGGTGAGTTCTAAGTGTTGCTTTTGATCTTCTCCCACCGGCACTAGGTCGGCCTGATACAGCAAGATATCGGCGGCCTGCAGCACAGGGTAGTCCAAGAGGCCTATGCTGACGTTATCCCCTTGCTTGATCGCTTTTTCTTTGAACTGAATCATGCGCTCTAACCAGTTGAGGGGGGTGAGGCAGTTCAAGAGCCACGCTAATTCTGTGTGGGCTTTAACGTGGGACTGGACAAAAATATGGGTGTGATTGAGGTCTAGACCGCAGGCGAGATAAAGGGCCGCTAAAGATTCAGTGTTAGAGGCTAATACCTTGGGGTCATGGGGGACGGTAATGGCATGTAAATCAGCGATGAAAAAGAAGTTTTCGTATTGCTGCTGCTGATGGACCCAATTTGCGATCGCACCTAAATAATTCCCCAGATGGGGCGTGCCGGTGGGCTGAACCCCAGAAAGAACCCTCTGCTTAGTCATGTACCCCGAATTCCATGTAAACATTGGCCTACACTCATGTACAGGTCTCCTAGTGTAAGCCAATGTGGGCTGGCGCTTTCAGTGCCCAAGCAAGGGAAGGACAAACTGAGTCAAGATTAAGCAAACTCACTTTACATAAAGAAACAAAAGTGACACGGGCCTTCACAGCACTTTACCGACAATGGAGATGGCATCCAGCCCACGAACAACGGCCTCCCCTTCATCGTAAACCTGACATATTTCAACAAAAGATCAAGATTTTCGAGAAAATCGTTGATTACAGCAACAAACTACTGACTTTTTCACAAAGAGTATGCTAAGTTGTGGTCTACTGAGGGCAAGATTACGGCTATCAGTTCACTACAACGTAATAAATCGCTTAAACTATTTAGAGCGTTCAAGTTTTTGTTGTGGGGGGAGTCACTGGAGATTGATGGGTTCATGAGCATAATTAAAAAAACTGGTTCTATTACGGCACTATTAGCCTGCTTTTCCTATGGGAGCGTTAACTCTGTTTACGCGGCCCAACTCAACTTCCGAGATCCTTTTCAAGGAGAATCCACAGCACAGCCTGCTGCACCAGCGGCCGTTGATTCTGAACTTTGTGAAGAAGAGCCTGCGCCTAAGTCAAATTTGAATTCTTTGAATCTTGGTCCTAACCTTGTTGCGAGCGCTGTCGCCTCTGATACCCCCTTGGGTTTGCAAGGACGAACCTTGATTGCCCAAGCCCCCATTTGTGACCTCGGGGGCGTTGCTCCCGAAGGTGGTGCGTCACTCGGGAGTGCATTCCCCGTTCTGCCTCTTCTCGGTGCCCTAGCCGGTGCTGGTGGTATTGCAGCTATTGCCGCTGCTGGTGGTGGTGACAATGGCACTCCAGTTGTGCCTGAGCCTGCAGAACTTGCAACGGCTAGTCTGTTTGCTAGCTTGGGTGTTGCCGGGGTTCTCCTGCGCCGTCGCAAGAAGTCTAACGAAGACGCGTAAGTTACCACTTCTAAGGTAAATGCTTCGGCTTATTTCCCTTTTTCACAAATGGTCGGTCCTAGTCTTTGGGATCGGCCATTTTTGTTGATTTCGTTCATCATTACGGTAGAAGTCTTGACGGCTCCTATCGATTATTCTCGTATTTAGCATGGAACCCTCGATTGTTGATCGCATTCTCGCAGCCTTACCCGGCAATCTCGTCCCTGGTTTAGAGCAAGCAGATCAACGATGGTCTAATTTACGCCAAGGTGTTCAGCCGCCCTGCCCTCACGTAGTGATGGAGAGCCGCGCTACCTTGAAGACGGTGGATTGGGATGTCATTATTTGTGGTGGCACGTTAGGAATTATCATCGGCGCAGCCTTGGCTCAGCGAGGCTGGCGAGTGGCACTGCTAGAGCGAGGCATCCTGCGAGGCCGCGATCAAGAGTGGAATGTCTCGCGGACCGAGATGCTCACTTTAGTTGAGCTGGGTTTGCTGTCACTAGAACAGCTTGAGGTGGCAATATCGTCTCAATTCAACCCTTTACGGGTAAAGTTTCATGGTGGTCAAGAGATCTGGGTTCGTGATGTCCTCAACTTAGGCATTGATCCTGTGGCGCTCTTAGAGGCTCTTAAGCAGCGCTTTCTGGCCCTAGGCGGATGTCTCTTAGAAAACACACCCTTTCAGCAGGTCACCGTGCATCCCAATGGCGTCGCGGTGCAGGGCCAATTGCAATGGACTGCCCGACTCATGCTAGACGTGATGGGCCATGGCTCCCCCATTGCGGCTCAGGCGCGCGGGGGACAACGACCAGACGGCATTTGCTTGGTGGTGGGTACCTGCGCCCAGGGCATGCCGGAGAACCAAACGGGTGATTTGCTCGTGTCCAATGGTCCGATTCAAAACCATAGCCAATATTTCTGGGAAGCCTTCCCTGCCCGAGACGGTCGCACCACCTATCTGTTCACCTACGCTGATCTGAAGCCCCAACGCCCCAGCCTTAGGCAGCTCTTTACCGATTATTTTGAGGGACTGCCCAGCTATCAAGGGGTTGAACTCTCTCAGCTTCAGGTTCAGCGTGCCTTATTTGGCCTATTCCCGAGCTATCGCCAGAGTCCGTTAGCCCTGCCCTGGAATCGGCTGTTGGCGGTGGGAGATAGTAGCGGTAATCAGTCCCCTCTGAGCTTTGGGGGGTTTGGGGCGATGATGCGCCACCTCAGTCGCCTTGAGTCAGGAATTCATGAAGCACTTACCGTTGACTGTCTTAGCCAGAGTGATCTAGCCCAACTACAGCCCTACCAGCCGAATCTCTCTTCCACTTGGCTGTTTCAGAAATCAATGCGCGCCCCAGACAAGGGTGACCCTAACGCGATTAATAGGCTGCTAGCGGCTGTTTTCAATGCCATGGAATCCCTGGGAGAACCGGTACTCAAGCCTTTTCTCCAGGATGTTGTTCAATTTGCACCCCTGTCTCAGACCCTCTTTGAGGTTTCCCTTCGTCATCCTCAATTGATTCCGGCCATTTTGGTACAGCTTGGTCCTGTGGCCTTTGCACAGTGGCTACCGCACTATCTTAACTTGGGTCTCTACAACGAGTTCAATCGCCTGCAGGGGTTGCTCAAAGACTGGAGTGAGCGGCTTCCGGCTCCGCGACGATACAAATGGCACCGATGCCTTGATCAATGGGCCTATGGTTCTGGGCATGATCATAGAACTCGGTTGTAATTGTGATGACAGTCATGAGCTAAATACGCCACTTTATAAAATAAATGTTAAATTCGAGTAAAGATATATTTCTAGCTAGCGGTCAAACTTGCCTATGAGTTCTGTGCAGGCGTTGAACATTCCTTTTATCTCTCAACAAAATTCGCAGCCTTCATCTCGGCTGACCCTTTTTTGTGATCTAGATGGTCCTTTAATAGACGTTTCGCAGCGGTATTACCAGACCTATCGGACCGCATTGACCCGCGTGCAACGCCAGTATCAGCTCCAAGGGTTATCGTTGTTGCTGACGCCCCTAAGCGCTCACCAGTTTTGGGAACTGAAGCAGAGCCGACGGCCTGATGTTGAGATTGCGGGATGTTCTGGTCTGCGGGGCGCGCAGATTGATGGTTTCTTGCAACAGGTTCGAGAGATTGTGAATCACCCCCGTGTGCTAGCGCAGGATCGTGTTCAGCCCGGCGTTCGAGAGGCGTTAGCTCGACTGCATCGATGGGGGGTCCAGCTTGCAGTGGTGACGTTGCGGAGCCAAGCGCAAGCCGTTCGGGTCTTGCAGCACTATGATTTGGCGCATTGGTTCACCTGCATTCGAGGTGCACAGAATGACCGAGCTGCCTACGAAAACTACGCTGAACATAAACAAGCACTGTTAGCTGACGTGATGGCTCGACCTGAGTTTTCAAACTGTAATCAGATGTGGATGATTGGCGATACCGAGGCAGATGTGCTTGCAGCCCAGGCCCAGGGCATTGACTCTGTCGCGGTCACCTGCGGAATGCGTAGTCACAGCTATTTACAGCAGCTTCAACCCACGGTGATTCAAGCTGACCTAGCCACCGCGACCTCTTTTTTGCTCGGCGTTGAAGCGGCGTAGGTTGCCTGACATTTTTTCAGCCGGTGGCTTGGGCAAGCCAAGATTCTAGATCACCCCGGTTGAGGTGGCTAATGACAAAAATCTCTTGTACGGTTTTACCTCGCCGTGCAATCACCTTGAAGCCGCCCTGAATGGGAACCGATATTTTTAGTCGTAGCTGAGGGGCATGTCCCTTGGCGCGGCCGATCACACCCGGTGTAATGGTCTGGATTCCTTCAACTTTGGCAAGACGCTCTAGGACTGGAATGAGTCCTGGGACGTGGGTGGAATGATTCAGGACCAGTCGGCCTCGACGGGGTAAGTCCGCCATAACATCTGTAAACCTTTGGCTTATTGAAAGACTTCTTTAGGGATGACAAAGCACCTATGAGTTAATAGACCTATTGGGGGATAAAATCATACAGGGTAAGGGATTTCCTGATTTCGCTGTCATCTACGCAGCTTCTAGATAGAAGTTCCAGAGGCCCGTTGCCACCAACATCAAGTGGTCATCGAAATCAGTTACATGATTCCTATAAATGGACGCGACAGCGTTATATCGCTTGATGCTTGCATAAGCATGCTCACATTTAACTCGTTGAGCACTACGGTCGAGGAACTCTGTGATGCTCCGCAGCTTGCGCTCTGGCAGGACTTGTTTTTCCCCTAAGGCCGTCTCTAAAATTGGCAGTAGCCGATGGACCCAATCATGGGCACAAGAGCGGTCAAAGTTAAACAAGACACTCAGTAAATCGAAGGTGGGATAGCATTTTCAATACAGCAAAATGTAAAGCAATTTCTCTGCCATGGTTCTCAAGGTTGCCTTGCGTCCTGCTCCGGGGGCACGTAAGCGTGACCCAAATGGCTTCACTCGACTTTGCTGGTAAGCTGCGGCAAAGCTGGGTAACAGTTCCTCGAACGCTTTGCGGTTCAGTCCGGTGATGGCTCGTGTCAGGCGGTCTTGGTTGAGAATCCGTTCGTGATTTAGCATGGGTAGGTCACTATGAGACTCCTTGCTATTATCCACTATTTGCTAACAGGTCTACTCAAGTGGTACACATCAGCTATCTCACTCAATCTGAGGCGGTTCAACTAGATTGAGTATCCAGTACCCGCGTTTGCCCTGTAGTATGAGCCAGATGCTGTTCAACGCATTGTAGGGTTAACTCGCAGACATCCCTTTTTAGTTCAACTTGTCTGTGCTGAGGTGGTGGCCCTGAAAAATGAGCAAGCGGTGAACCTGCGTCGATTAGCAACGCTGGCGGATGTGGAAAATTCGATACCGGCAGCTTTGAGCAATGCGAGTTTTTTCTTTGCTGATATTGAACACAATCAGGTCAGTCCAGAGGGTGTTGCGATTCTTCGTTACCTAGCGGCACAGGGTGAAGAGGGCTGCAATCTTGCGGGAGAAATTGAGAACACTTCAAAGGATAGTCTCAGTGATCTGGAACAACGGGAGTTGATTGAACGAGTTGAGGGCTGCGATCGCTTCCAAGTGGAGCTGATTCGGTGCTGGTTTGCGCGGTGTTCATGATGGCAACATCACTGGAGCTTGGTCAGATTTTGCTCACCATTCTCTCAGCTTAAAGTCATACAATCATGACTCAGGTGACCTTAAAGCAACCTGAGTTGCCCTTTTATTGAATGGTGAGTCAGATCTATGAATTACAATGCTGCCCTATGGTCTGCCGTTTTGGTGTTAGGCATCGGCCTGAGTACAGGCTGCACCAATCCATCGACTAGCCCTGATACTGAACGTATTAAAGAGATTCAGAGCAGTGGCAAACCCATGACATTTGCAGACAATGGTATTGCAATTCGAGGGTACGATCCGGTGGCCTACTTTACCGAAAGTCAGCCGGTACAAGGCAAAAGCGAGTTTGCCTACGATTGGAAGGGAGCAACTTGGCACTTTGCCAGCGCCGAACATCGCGATTTATTTGCGGCTGCTCCAGCTAAGTATGCGCCCCAGTACGGCGGGTATTGCGCCTGGGCTGTTAAAGAAGGCACGACAGCCCCCATCGATCCCCAAGCCTGGAAAATTGTAGACGGCAAACTCTATCTCAATCTTAACCCCGGCATTCAGAAGCAATGGCAGCAGGATATTCCAGGCAATATTGCCAAGGCTGACCAAAATTGGCCGGGGGTACTGAAAAAATAGCTTTTTAGCCGTATTCTCCAAGGCACAAAGTAAATATTGTTTAAGCCGAGATGCCCATTACCCACATCTAGAACATTCTTAGTTAGATTAAGGCAGGGTTAAGGAGCATGAAAATATGATTATTAACGAATTTTTATATCCCCATCGTCGTTATCAAGGGTTGGCTGACCCAGAGCGAACCTTTAACGAAAAGCTAGAAGACTTTGCTCAGCAGGTCAGTTTCACTTGCAATCTAGAGACTGGCGGGAAGCTTTCGCCAGAGGATGCCTTTGAGCGACTCGGCCATCTCTGGCATGACCTACGGGTTTCTAGGGATGAGCTAATCGGTCGGTCTTGACGAGCGGCCCACAAGCTTTTCTCGGAGTTTTTTGATGCGATCGCGATATTTCGCTGCTTCTTCAAACTCTAGATTTTTGGCGGCTTCTTTCATCTGCGTCTCTAGCTGCACAATAAAGTCGGGGATGTTTTCAAGGGGCAGCTGATCCACCTGCTCATAGACTTCTTCGATCTCATCGGCATTTAAGCGCCTAGAGATTTCTAAAAAGGCCAGAATCGAATTGCTGTATCGCTTCACCACCGATTTCGGGGTGATGCCATGCTTTTTGTTATGGGCAATTTGAATGGTCCGTCGCCGTTCAGTCTCGTCAATGGCCTGGGCCATGCTATCGGTGAGATTATCGGCATACAAAATCGCTTGGCCCCGCACATGACGGGCGGCGCGGCCCATGGTTTGAATCAGCGATCGCGTTGCCCTCAAGAAGCCTTCCTTATCGGCATCCATAATGGCGACTAGCGACACTTCAGGGAGGTCTAACCCTTCGCGCAGCAGGTTGACGCCCACCAACACATCAAAGACACCTTTCTGCAGATCTTGCAGAATCTCAATGCGCTGAATGGCATTGATCTCAGAGTGGAGGTAGCGAACCCGAATGCCGCGCTCTTCTAGGTAATCCGTCAAATCCTCTGACATGCGCTTGGTCAGAGTCGTAATTAAGGTGCGCTCTTTGCGAGTGACCCGCTCTTTGACTTCGCCCAGCAAATCATCAATCTGTCCCTCGGTGGGCCGCACAAAAATCTCTGGGTCGATGACCCCTGTGGGTCGAATCACCTGTTCTACGACACGGTTTTCAGACAGCTCGATTTCCCAGTCGCCGGGGGTGGCAGAGACAAAGACGCACTGACCCACCTTGCCCCAAAACTCTTCAGCCTTGAGGGGGCGATTATCGGCGGCACTAGGGAGCCGAAAGCCGTGATCGATGAGTACCTTTTTGCGAGACTGATCGCCTTTATACATGGCGCGAGACTGGGGCACAGTGACGTGGGATTCATCCACCACCAACAGCCAATCTTTAGGGAAATAGTCCACAAGACATTCGGGCGGGTCACCGGCCTGCCGCCCTGCGAGGTGTCGCGAATAGTTTTCGACGCCGTTGCAGAAGCCTACCTCTTTGAGCATTTCGAGGTCATAGCGAGTCCGCTGTTCTAGGCGCTGGGCTTCTAAAAGCTTCCCTTCTTTTTGTAAAACCTCTAGCTGTAGGTCTAGCTCTGAGGCAATATCAGTCACCGCAATTTCTAGACGCTCTTGGGGGGTGACAAAGTGACGGGCAGGATAAATTCGCAAGCTCTCTAAGCTCTGGAGCGTTTCTCCAGTAACCGGATCGATGTAGCGAATGGCATCAATCTGGTCACCAAAAAATTCTAGGCGAATAATACGATCTTCATAGGCAGGACCAATCTCAAGGACATCGCCCTTGACTCGAAAGCGACCTCGGCCCATCTCAATATCGTTGCGGGTGTACTGAATCTTGACGAGATCTCTGAGAAGCTGACGCTGCTCGACTTCATCGCCAACATTGAGGGGCACCGAGGCTTTCAAATATTCAGACGGAATGCCGAGGCCGTAGATGCAGCTAATGGAGGCCACCACGATCACGTCTTTGCGCTCGAACAGCGATCGCGTTGCCGAATGCCGCAGCATATCAATTTCTTCGTTGATGGCGGCGGTTTTTTCGATATAGGTATCTGTTACCGGGATATAGGCTTCGGGCTGGTAGTAGTCGTAATAGCTAATGAAGTATTCCACCGCGTTGTGCGGGAAAAAGGAGCGCAGTTCGTTGCAGAGCTGAGCGGCTAGGGTTTTGTTATGGGCTAGAAC
Organism: Thermosynechococcaceae cyanobacterium; assembly: GCA_050330855.1. Taxonomy (GTDB): domain Bacteria; phylum Cyanobacteriota; class Cyanobacteriia; order Thermosynechococcales; family Thermosynechococcaceae; genus RCC1774. The sequence continues at coordinate 10,192 of JBHJNL010000012.1, forward strand.
AAGGGTCGGTTTACCAATGTTCTCAATCACCTTAGACATGGTGAAGGTTTTGCCCGTGCCGGTGGCCCCTAGCAGAGTTTGGTAGCGATGACCGGCGTTGAGGTTCTCGGTGATTTGTGCGATCGCCTTAGGCTGATCTCCGGTGGGTTCAAAGGGGGCAGAGGTTTGAAACAGTGTCATGATCAACGGGCGATTCAGGGTGGCAAAAGTATTGCAAAGTGGGGGAGCTAGTGCAGATGTACTTCTTGTCTTTTTATAGATTATAGCGATGAAGATGGCTGCGATGCAGGGCAGTTTTTGGGGTATATTGCCTGCATCGCTCACGAGTGAAGTGACCCATGCATAACCTAAAGCTATTTGGTCGAACCGATGGCAGCCCTTCCCCGACGCGACGTCTCCAGTTAACGGATCAATATTGGCAGCGCCTAGGAGAACTCGCTGACGCTAAGCAGCTCGATCGCTCTGCCTATGTAGAGCACTATGTCAACGATCTGGAGCAGGCAAAAGAAGAGCTAAAGTCCATTGTTGCTGGCATGCAAGGTCTAGCGCACCAAGACCAAGATTACATCACAGACCTGACGAACCAGGCTGATCGGTTTCAAGATGAAATAGATCGGCTTCAAGATGAAATAGATCAGCTTCAAAAAGACAATGCCTGTCTCCAACAGCAGGTTCAGGAGGTCAATGCGAAGAGGGCAACCCTAGAGCAACAAAATGAGCAGCTTAAGGGTGAGCAGACTGCGGTCCAGAACCCAGTGCAGGCACCAGATATTGCACGGCCAGCGCCACAGCAGGTGCAACCGATTGAGGCTGAGCCAGTCCAAAACCATGCTTTTGAGCAAGTAACACTAATACCGAAGGCTGGCACTCCCCTCACGGTCATTCTGCAGAGATCTATCATTGCATTGGTGAGCCTAGCAATCCTGTTTCTAGTCGGTGGATATACGATTCCCAGCGCCGTTCACGTCGAACGCAGTCTTCACATTAATGCAAAGCCGGCCACTATTTTTCCGTTAGTGGGCGATCTTGCCCAGTGGTCGAAGTGGTCCCCCTGGGCTGAGTTGGATCCTAATATGGAGATGACTCTGCGAGGCTCTGGTAAGGGCCAAGTGTTGCAATGGCATAGTACTAATCCTAGCGTTGGCGCAGGTACTCAGGAACTCACAACTATTGAGCCACCCAACTACGTTCAATCCCATTTAGACTTTGGCGATCGCGGCGGCGCTGATGCAACGATTTTGCTCACAGCCGAGGATGATGGCACTCTGGTCTCCTGGGTTCTCGATGCTGATATGAGAGCAGGCGTTCCGACCCTCAAGCAACCCCTTAGCACTTACTTCGGTTTCTTCATGGATAGCCTGATCGGTCCCGATTATGAAACCGGACTGAGCAATCTCAAAACGTTGGTAGAACAGGCCAGCAAGAAACCTTTTTTCCAATGGTCGCCACGATGGAGTGATCAAGCGACTCTAGAAAAACTCCAACGTTCTTTCGAGACCGATTTGCCCAGAGCAGCAGCCCATCGCAATCCTTAGGCTATAGCTCAAAGCCCTCATACGGCACGAAGAAATCGCGAAGATTTCCTGAACGGCTGATTTCAGCTATTGGCTTAGCCATGCTATTGCATCTCGAATCCAGGCTTCGGCATCATCATTTTTAGACAGCGCCTTACTTTGGCCCACCTGCTGCAGTGCCTGCATCACCTCTTGGGTGGAGTATCCCAGCGCGAGGAGCGTCATCTCGACATCTTCTTGCACTGTCCCCACCGGACCCGCTAGTGGAGCCGTCGTTAGCCCCGCCTGATCTCGCCATTCAGACAGCTTTGTTTTGAGTTCTAGGGCAATCCGTTCCGCTGTTTTTGCGCCTACCCCTGGGGTTTTTGAGAGCAGGCGAGTGTTGCTGCTCACAATGGCCTGCACCAGCTCCTGTAGCCCCAAGGCATCAATGAGGGCGAGGGCAAGCTGAGGGCCAATACCGCTCACCGCAACGAGCTGACGGAATAAATCACGCTCTGCAGCAGTAGAAAACCCAAACAGCGTCAGTTGGTCTTCTCTGACCTGGAGATGGGTGAAAATCTGCAGGGATTCACCCCCCGCCGGAAGCTGCTGCCGAATTCGAGCCGGCACCTGCAGATCGTACCCGACTTGATTCACCTCTAGGGTCAACACGGTCCGTTTTCCGGGCTGGAGGCTAACGACGGTGCCGTTGAGGTAGCCAATCATGGCAGAAACCGGAAATAACGCAACCCTTCTAAAATCCCGGCAGCGCAGTATTCTTGAGCGAGATAGTGATGCTTGACAGGGTTTTTGCCATGCCAATCAAGCAACTCTGGCTGGGCATTGCCGACGAGGATTCCCCGCTCGCCCCCGGTTTTAAACAGGGCAATATCATTGCCAGAATCACCACAGACGGCGGTGCGAAAGGCTGACATCTGCCACTGCTGGCGCAGAAACTGCATGGCTTCACCCTTATCGCCCTGCTCAGGCACAATGTCGAGATGTTTACCTGCGCTGTAGACCACCTTGGCGGCGAGGTTTTTCTTGTGCAGCTCAGCCTCAATTTTGGGCACAACGGCAGTTGCAATCTCTGCTGTGACGGAAAAGCTGATCTTGAACGGGCCTTGGTCTGATTCTGGCTGTAGGGGTAGATCGGTGACCTGAGTAATGGTGTCTAAGAGTTGCGATCGCAACCAATTGCACCCCAGTCGCTCAGACCAATCAGCTTCAGGGGTATCGCCCCCGTCGAAGTAAATTTCAGTCCCCACTGAAACAATTAAGGCATCGGGTTCTAGCAGGTTTTCACTGGCCCGCAGGGTATGGTAAGAAGCTAGCGATCGCCCCGTAGAGTACACCAGCAAAGAACCATAGTCGATTCGATGTTGTTCGATCTGTTCGTTGAAGCGTTGCAGCGTGTCTTTGTTGCCGACCAGGGTGTTATCAAGGTCAGTCACGATAAGAAATTTGGTCACAGGTTTGCGGCGAGAAAGCGACATCACAATTCGCAGGATATACCAGAACAAGAGCGCTACGGAAGCAAATAGCTCCAGCGAGGCGGCAACATAATGCTGGGTGGAATAGTGATGCATGACCTTTGAGGTGTCATATGAGGTGTCATACAAAATCGCTGCCGACGCGAACACGACCATCAGAACAGAGAAGAATAGCCCCAAAGAGAACCCAAAGATGGTGCTGCAAACGATCAGTCCCAATGCGACAAAACCGCCAATTTTGAGAATGCCGTCCAAGAATGAAAAATCTTTGCGAGTGGTAAATGCGATCGCAGTCGCTGAAACGGAAGATCTATGCCTCCGAAAATATTCTTGAATATTGGGTGGTTGCTCTCAAGCTCTGGCGGCTTGTTGTGTTGTTTGGACCCTAAGCAGGTGATTACACCA
>JBHJNL010000013.1:0-61748 GCA_050330855.1 Thermosynechococcaceae cyanobacterium
CCCAGCTCTGCATGATTTACCCCTTAATCTTTGTAAGAGTTCCAGTAACATTCTACGATCATAAGGGAGATTGAAACTCAATCTATACAATGGTCTCAAGACTTATGGGTAAGGCATAGCTCTTAATAGGAATACCAGCGATAGTGAATAGACTGAACTTAGATAACTTCAAGCAAGGGGTTGCGGACTTCTACGATCGTAGAAGTTTAACCTACGACGAGAGTGAGTGGCGTACCCAGATTTGTCATCGTCTGCTAGAGTATTCAAACTTTAGTGTTGGGCAGTCTGAGTTATTTGAACACTCCGGTTTTGAGGCTGTTGAGATCAAAACAGAGCAACACGGCAGCTATACGACCCTAGATAAAGCAAAAGCAACCTGGGAAAGAGTCGTTGTAAATCCTTCTATTACCTCTCCGAAGGTTCTGGGTAATGGATTGTCTCAACTATCATCAGCACAGTTAGCGCAAGTCAAAGTTGCATTTGACGCAGCGCTACAAGATCTCCAAACTGAACAAGGAATCTGGGATGATCTCACTACGTTGTACATCTTGGGCCGTAAGCTCGTGTATAGAGTCGTCCTGAGATAGATTTAGATGATCTACAAAACAGACATGAAACGGCTCCAGCCCCTTGACCGAACTGCGATCTCACTCATGGCAATCCTCTTTATTTTGATTGCTTTGCTTTTGCTGACGGGCGATCGCACCGTCCCCCAAGTGCGAGACTTTAACTGGAACAACCAGCAGGTAGGGGTTGAGAATACTGCCTTTACGCTAGAATTCAACCGCACAATGGACTGGGATCAGGTCGAGGAAAATCTCAAAATTACTCCACCCCTCAACGGCAAAATCAGCTGGTCTGGGCGACGTTTGGCCTATACCCTCACCGATCCAATGCCCTATGGGACCGAGTTTCAGGTGCAGCTTGCCAATATTGCTGAAGCCAGTCGAGGCTCCCGCCATCAATCCAAGGCAATGAAACCCTTTGCTGGGGAGTTTCGCAGTCGAGATCGCGCCTTTGTCTACATCGGTGTCAACGGCGAAGAAGCAGGCCGTCTGATCTTGCAGAACCTGACGCAGGGGGACAAGACCATTCTGACCCCAGAAAATCTAGTCGTCGTGGCCTATCGGATGTATCCATTGGGCGATCGCATCCTATTTGCTGCCAACGATCGCAAAATCCATGAGCAGCAAGATTTCAACCCTCAGCTCTACACCGTGACCACCGGGCTGCAGGTTGACGCACCCGATCTGCCCTCGACCCCAGCAGTAGATCCTGGCAAAACGAAACTGGTTCTTGACAACGAGCAATACCAGATTCTAAAGTTCGAGCTATCGCAGGATGGTGAGCGACTGATCGTACAGCGGGCAATTCGGCAGGGAGAAGGTCTGGGGAGTGTTTCCCTATGGCAGCTAGTTGACGGTTCACTAAAGTCACTTGAAGGCGTCACAGGCGGAGACTTTTTGATTGCACCGGACAGCAACACCCTTGTGATTGCTCAAGGGCAAGGGATTGCGCTCCTTCCGCTCGACAACCAGCAGACAGCTAAACCCTTGGGTTTCTTGCCCCAGTTCGGTGTCGTGCTCAGCTTTGCTCAGGACGGGACAGCAGCCACCATGCTGAAATTCAACACAGACTATAGCCGCTCGTTATTCTTGGTCACGAATCAAGGCGTTCAGAAGGAATTGCTGAACACGAAAGGTTCGATTCTCCGAACGGCCTTTGGTCCTCAAAAACAGTCCCTCTACTGTCTACTCACTCAAGTCCAGTCTGAGGCAGATGCTGTGGAGGCTCCCAATCTCGCGACGATTGATGGGGAAGAGTATGTGGAGATCCCCTATCTCGCCAAGATTGATCTAGCCTCCGGCCGACTCACCAAGCTGTTGAATCTCTTGCCGCAGGATCAGACCAACATCAGCTTGGCTCCTGACGGTTTAGCTCTGTTGTTTGACCAAGTGAATACCGAAGGCGTTCAAGAAAGCAGTACGCTCAAGATCCTGCCTTTAGACGCTGAGATTTCAGCACCCAGTTTAGTCGCTGCTGGGATCAATCCTGGTTGGCTCCCATGACGCATTGGAAAGGGTACCGTGTTTTGCTGAGGTGTGTTTTATGCGGCCAAACCGTCTCGAAGTTGTTGTCTCAGCTCCTGCTCATCTAAACCACGGCCAATCAGCACCAACTGCGTTTTAGGTGCCGTGGGCCAGTCAAATGATGGTAACCGGCATACCTCGCTTGGGCAGGTGCAGATCGATTTGCGGCTGAGATTGCTGAATGGATGATTGAATCAAAGGTTTACTCCGGCTGAGGGGGGCAAGTTTTTTCTGAGAGTGCAGACTGTAGCGCAAGCCGCTGTAGGGTTTTGAAGATGTTGTAGAACCCGTTGGCTCGCGAAGGGGTAAGGTGATGTTGAGTCCGGTTTGCTCAATAAAGTCAGGGGTAAGCTGAGCAATTTATGCTGGGGGCCATCCATTGAGTCCTTCAATCAACAACCCCGCTAATCTCTTGGTGAGTTGAGCGTCGGAGTCCCCTTGAAAATGGACGACACCATTGATCACAGTGGCAGTGATATAGACCTGGGACACAGCCCACGACTTGATTACAGGGCTGTTGATCAGCCTCTGGGAAGGGGGGCAAGCGCATGGCAAACCAGAGGAGATACTCATCCTCCGCTTGGGTTCAGAGATTTGCTCAAAGCGTTGCACAATTTTGGCTAACGCTGGCGGCAGAGATCTGCTCGTTACACTAGGCATAGACGGATCTGGAGTGATAATAACTACGTCAATGATAATCATTGTCACTCATGCTGCAGCAATCTTTGCCGACTCAGTGGCTCACCTGCAAGTTTAATGACGATCGCATCATGGACGAGCGGCAGGTCGTTGGTATTAGCTATGCACCAGAGAGGTCGAAGTCATTGGCTCATGCAGAATCACGGTCACACGCTTGATCTGGAAATTTGAGGATAGATTACGGTACAGCATTCAACCATCGCTCTAGATCAGCCACTGCACTAAAGTCTAACAAGGCTTCACCCAGTGATTCTAATTGTTGTAGCGATAGCATATGGATGCGAGTCTGTAGCGCCTCTGGAATGCTTCCCAAGCGATGTTTCAGGAGTCGTAAAATGAGCGATCGCTCTCCCTCTTGCCGTCCCTCTTGTCGCCCTTCTTGTCGCCCTTCTTCCAAAATCTCTTGTACGATTACAGACTCTCGCATCACGCCCTCCCGAAATATTTGCCGAATTAGGTCTCCCTTAAATCTTAACCCAGCCAAGATTTTCGCATAGTCTAAGGCTTCCTGACGGCGGCTATCTTCTAGCTGATTCACTCGCTGAGCCACTGACTGCAACAATGACTCTGTAGCTGGAGCTGCCGCCAATGTCGCCAAGGGCAACAGAGCCGGGTCATCCATTAACAGCCCCGGATCTTCTTGCCACAATTGAATCACCCGGTAGCCATGCCGTGTCTCACCCAGCACAAACTCTGTTTCAACCACTGTTGTAGGCGATGGTGGCAGTAATAGCACCACCACCTGCACAATGGGAATCCGGTAGAGTCGGTAGAGCCGCACCCAATAATCGAGCATCCGTAGCGGCATCGGTGGATTGGAGTCCCAGCGGGTCTGAAATTCTAGATGTAAAATTTGGCATTCTAACCGCAGCAGAGTAACGGAATCGGCACGAATCGGTTCAATGCTCAGCTCTGTTTTGAGCACTTCAACGCTGGCTTGGGGTGTGCCTAAAACCCAACTGGCAAAGCGATCTGGGTACTTCTCAGAGAGAAGTTTACAGACATTATCAAACGACATGCAGACTCAGTGTGAAAGCTGCTCAATCGTACTACAAACGACGGTTGCGCTTCAGGCGTTAAGTTCTATCGGCTCTCAATAATCGCAAACCATTGAGCGTCACCAATAGCGTCGATCCCTCATGCCCAAACACCCCAGCGGGCAGCGTGAGTTCACCAAAAAAGTTTGCCCCCATCAATAGGCCGATAGAGGCCAACGCTAGGGCAATATTTTGCTTGACAATGCGCTGTGATTTGGCCCCGATCCGAATGGCCTGGGCAAGTTTCTCTAGGCGATCGCCCATCAACACCACATCCGCTGTCTCTAGGGCCACATCGCTGCCGGTTGTCCCCATGGCAATACCTACCGACGCTTGGGCTAGGGCGGGAGCATCATTGATGCCATCCCCCACCATCGCCACGGTGCCGTACTGCTGCTGGAGCCGATCAATCGCAGCCACTTTGTCTTCAGGCAGCAAGTCGGCGTAAACGGTCTTCACGCCTACGGCTTGGGCAAGGGTCTGAGCGGTCGCGGCATTGTCCCCCGTTAGCATCACCGTTGCAATCCCCATGTGCTTGAGGGTCGCCACCACCTGAGCGGTCTGGGGACGGACCTGATCGGCCACGGCCAGGAGTCCGATCACGCGCTGCTCTTCCATGACCCAGATCACGGTTTTGCCTGCGGCTTCGAGCTGATGGCTGCGCTGTTGCAGGTGTGGGTCCATAGCGTCAGTGTGGTTTTGGGTGACAAACAGCGGTTTCCCAATTCGCGTGGGGGTTGCCACAAGATTGCCGACAATACCTTGACCCACGACGGCTTGGACAGCGGTGGCCGGTAACAGTGCAAGTCCCTGCTGGTTGGCCTGGGCGACGATCGCATCGGCAATGGGATGCTCGGAATAAGCCTCTAGGGAGGCCGCCACCTGCAGCAGATGGGTCGCTGAAATCTCTGGAGTGGGCACCTGATCGCTGACCTGGAGTATCCCGGTGGTGAGGGTGCCGGTTTTATCGAAGGCGATCGCCCTCACCCGTCCGATGGCTTCTAGTTGAGCACCATCTTTAAATAAAATCCCCTGCCGCGCCCCCTGGGCAATCCCAGACAGCAGCGTGGGCATAATCGCCGCCATCAGCGCACAGGGAGAGGCCACCACCAGAAAAACTAAGGCCCGATAGATAGTGGTCTCCCAGCTCCAGGCCAGCAGGAAGGGGGGCACAAGCACCAGCAGCAGACCAACTCCAACAATCAGACGGGCATAGCCGCGCTCGAATTTTTCTAGGAACAACTGCGATCGCGGCTGCGAGGTCTTGGCCTGCTCCACCAAGCGGATCACTCGTTGAATTAGGCTGCTCTCCGGTGGCTGGTGCAGCGCTACTGTCAGAGCGCCAGAACCATTAACCGTTCCGGCAAAGACTTCATTCCCGATACTTTTTTCCACTGGCATCGACTCGCCCGTCAGAGTGGCCTGGTTGACGGTGCTATTGCCTGCCGCCACGATGCCGTCGGTGGGAATCAGCTCGCCCGGTTTGACGAGGATGCGATCGCCTACCTGCAGTTGCTGAGTTCTGACCTGCTGCGTTTGCCCCGACTGCCACAGCCAAGCTGTATCTGGGGCAAGCTGCATCAGGCTCTGAATATTGCGTTCGGTGCGATGGAGGGCAATGCCTTCTAGTGCGCCGCTGATCGCAAAAATCAAGATCAAAACGGCCCCATCCACTAACAGATAATACTCCCGCTGCCAGAGTCCCAAGGTAGCCGCGCCCAGAGCCGCCACAATCATGAGTAGGTCTACATCTAGCTCTTGCTCTTGCCAGAGGGTAGTCAATCCTTCACGGGCACTTTCATAACCTCCAACGCCATAGGCGATCAGCAAAATCCAGACAGCCCATCCGACCTGATTCATCGTCAGCGCCAGCCAGCCCAGCAGCGTCAGGAGGGCACAGAGCGCTGCTGCGACGGCATCGGGATAGGTCTTGAACCAGTCAGGAAGCCGGAAAAACCGAAACTTCTGTGGGATTGCGATCTCAGTCATTGCCCCTCAGCAGAACCAACGCTTTCAGGGTAAACCTTGACATCAATGTTAAGGTCAAGGGTATGTTGACGATTAAAGAACTCACCCAGACGGTCGGCCACGGGACCACGCCCCGCATGGTGCGTCATTATCACGACATTGGGCTGCTGCCTCAGCCGGTGCGATCGCACAGCAACTACCGCCTCTATGACGACACCGATATCCAGCGTCTCCAGCGGATTGTGGCCCTTAAACAACAGGGATTCCAGCTTACTCACATTCAGCATATGCTGGCTGCTCAGTCCTTGCCAGATCCCCTATTAGACCAACTTCAGCAGCAATATCAGACCGTTTTGCAGCAGATGATCAAGCTCCGGCAGACCGCCACAGCTCTAGAGGGAATCATTGGCCGCGACCCAGCTTGTCAGTTGGTCCAAGTCGAGGCGCTGGCGAAGTTGCGCCAGTTGGCGGCTGAGACAGAAACCGCGACCGCCTTTACCGCAGGTCTTTGGCAGCAGCTTGATGCCGCCGTGCCGGACCATCCTGAACAGTTTCAGGAGGCGCTCACTCGCCTGCTGCCCAATCTCTCGCAGCGTCCTGAGATTGAGGTCGATGTGTTGTCCCACCTGGTGTTGGCCTGTGGTGATGTGAGTTTGGCGGCCTTTGTGCGCTTGAGTTCCGATGCCATCAAGGCCGCCCGTGAGTCCCTGTCGATGGGCTGCACCGTGGTCGGTGATGTCTCTGCTGTGGTCGCTGCTCTGGACCAATCCCGACTGACCCATTTGGGCTGTCAATGGGCGACGCTGGTGGATAATCCCCATGTGGACAGTGCCGCCGATGCCGAACAGCAATTTTGGCAGGGTCACGACTGGCACCAGCGCCTGCGGGAGCTGATGGATGGCACTATCTGGGTGGTGGGTTATGCGCCATCGGTTTTAATGAAACTCTGCGAAGCCATTGAGGCTGGAGCGGGTCGGCCTGCCTTGGTGATTGGGTTACCCATTGGGTTTAGTCATGCGCCCGCAGCGAAGCGGCGGCTCATGCAGTTGCAAGTGCCCTATATAACTACCGAAAGTGCCCTGGGCGGTGGCTTGCTGGCAGCAGTGGTCCTCAATCGGCTGGCGGCTTCGTTAATCGAGAAGCCAGATTGTCACTGCTATCTTGAAGCCCAACGACGGCTAAGTTGAGCGGCGACTAGTATTCTGTAATCAACATCCAGAACAACATCAGCCATCAGGTCTGCGTCTTTGTCAGCCATTTGCTGCGTATATTTTTCTGCAATCACTTGCACGATTCCATCAGCTCCCACAAACTCAGGGTTCTCTTTAAAGAAGGCAATCGATATCCAGATGAATTACCAACCTTTGCCCAAGCTGCTTTGTAGCTTTTTTTAGTCATGGTTGGGGTGGACTCCCATTTTTTGCAATCACACATTGTTGTAACAATCTAGCAGATCGAGTCAGGTCAACCTCTTCACCCTAGTCTGGTGCTTAGCCCTGGGCTAAAAGGGGTAACTGCAGACATCCTTGAATAATGACGCTGTTGGTAATGTCTAAACAAAACACCCCCATCAAAGGGATGAGCAAAAAAGCTTTGGGCGATGCACCATGCTGATCGGTAATGGCCTGCATATTGGCAATACCGATGGGCGTCGCCCCCAACCCCAGCCCTGTAAAGCCAGCACAGAGAACGCTGGCGTCATAGTCACGACCCACTAACGGAAAAACGACGAAGTAAGCAAACAGGATCATCATGAATCCTTGAGCAGCCAAGATGGCAACCAGTGGCCCCGCGCTGGCGGTTAAAGTCCACCACTGCAGACTCATTAAACTCATGACTAAGAAAAGCTGGAGCGTCATGTCGCCCACTAAGCAGATCACAGATTGATTTATGTCGATGTGGGAATAATCGAGAAGGTTGGTCAGGATCGCCCCAGCGATCAAAATGGGCAAAAAGCTAGGAACGATCACTCCCCAATGCAGCAATAGTGAATGAATGCCCAAGCCAACTGCGATCGCAACCCCTAAAACAACCGCCGCACCCATCATGGCGTTCAACGTCACCGGTATCTGCTCCGGTGCTTGAGGAGCATCACTTAAGAGAGAATGGGTCGATTCAGCACGTAGACCATGCCTTTGAATGAGGCGTTGGGTAATCGGTCCCCCTAAAAGCCCTCCGAGGACAAGGCCGAAGGTGGCGGCAGCGGTGCCAAACTCGACCGCATTAGTTACCCCTTGGGTTTCTATGATGCTGCCCCACGTAATCGCGGTGGCATGACCACCGGCAAAAGCGATGGTACCCGCCAGCAGACCGTAGAGGAGCGGCTGTTTAAGCAGGTAGGCCACCAGAACACCTGTGATATTCTGCGCCACTAGAAAAACCACCGTGATCCCAAACAAGACAGCAAGGGTGCGGCCTCCGTCGCGCAATAGGCTCAGGCGGGCAGTGAACCCAAGGGCGGCAAAAAAGATGAGCAGACAGGCATCTCGGAGCGCAAGGTCAAATTCAACGTGAAGGGGGGTATAAACGCTGAGGCCCGACAGCACCATACTGGCTAGCAATCCACCGATCACAGAGGCTGGAATATTCAGCCGCTGCACCCTCGGCAGATACTCAGTCACGGCCTTTCCCAGCGCCAGGATAAAAATGCTTGCCAGCAAGAGAGTGAGACCGTTTAGGGCAATAGTCACGGCTGCGATCGCAACTCCAAAAACGCCACGCATTCCACATGAGAGGTCTGCGGAAAGAAGTCAGCAGGCTGAACACGGGTGAGCTGATAGCCACCGTCTCGACACAGATGTTTTAGGTCACGGGCCAGGGTGGCTGGGTTACAGCTCATATAGACAATGCGCGGTACTTTGAGATCGATCAATTCATCAATCACGGCACTAGAACATCCCTTGCGGGGCGGATCGAGGAGCACAATATCTGCGGTGTCGGCAACCTCAGGCAGCAGCATTTCGGCCTTGCCCGTGTAAAAGCTGGCATTAGTGATGTTGTTAAGGGTGGCATTTGCGATCGCACTTTCCACCGCTTCTTTTTGCACCTCTAGCCCTATCACCTGGGCAACGTGCCGCGCCATCGGTAAAGAGAGCGTGCCAATCCCGCAATAGGCATCTACTACCGTTTCACTGCCCTGTAGCTTCAGTTCAGAGAGCATCACCTCTAGCAGTGCTTCTGCTTGCTCAGTATGAACCTGAAAAAACGTATTGGGTCGAATCTGAAACTGCAGCCCCGCAAACTCTTCCAATAGATAAGGGCGACCCACAATGCAGTCGGTGCGTTTGCCAAAAATACGATTGGTGCGCTCAGAATTGATATTCAAGCACACCCCCACAATGCCGGGATGGTCTCGCATCCAAGCAGCAGCCTGGGGGCCGAGGACCGGAATATCATCGTTGCACACCACCAGCGTAATTAGAATTTCCCCAGTGCGTCGCCCCACCCGCATTGACAGATGGCGAATATTCCCTTCATGGGTCTTTTCGTGATAAACCGTCCATTCTAGATCTTGAATATCTTGCTTAATAGCGGCCAGCAAAGGGTCAAGGCGATCATCTTGGACCGGGCACTGGTTAATATTGACCAGCCGATGACTGCCCTTGCGATAGTAGCCCGCCTGCACCTTCTTCTCGCCGTGGCTGCGGCGATTTGTTAAGGGATAGGTCACCTTATTTCGGTAGCCCAGCGGTGAGGGCGCTGCCAAAATCTCATCGACAGGGGGATTCTCAAACTTGCCGATCCGCTCTAGGGCTTGAACCACCTGATTCTGCTTTGCGCTGATCTGATAGGCATAGTCCACCGGCTGCCACTGACAGCCGCCACACTTGTCGGCCACGATGCAGTGGGGGCGAATGCGATGTTCTGAAGCTTCTAATAATTTTTGGAGTTGAGCATGGGCGTATTTAGGCTTAACGCGCAGGAGTCTGGCTGAGATGCGATCTCCCGGCACGGTATCAGGAATAAACACAACGCGCTGATCATCTCCCCAGCGCCCAACGCCTTCGCCCGTAGGGCTGAGGTCTGCGATGACAACTTCGATCAGTTCGCCCTGCTGCCAAGAGGTTCCAGAGGGAAGGGTTGATGAGTCAGTTGGAGAAATTGGAGGACTCCCTAAAGCTTGAGGTGGTTAAGCTTTAGCATTCTATCGCTAAAATACAAACTTACCCTTGTGAGCAGTCATCTGACACCGTTACTCTCAACTCAACAACTCGCATCGTCGCCCATCTTTATAGCCTTCTGACGACTTTGCCATAATGATCAGGAGCCAGTCATAACATGCCTGCAAAAGATATTTTCCATTCGTCATGGACTGGCCCCTTGATTGAGCAATAATTGCTACGGAACTTTGCGAATCCGCGCCAGTCTCAAGATCCGTGACTAAGATTGGGGTATTGCTCAACGCATACAGCTCCCATGCTTGCAACAATTTATTGGTTTTGCTTCTTAGTCGGCGGTATCTTCGTCGCCCTCGCCGTCATTGGAGGCGTCGATGGGGTCGAATTTGAATTTGAGGCTGATACCGATCTCGATCTCAGTGATAAAGGGGAAGGGGCGCGATCTCCCTCTGACCCACCACGTTTTCGTTCATCGAAGCGCAGCTTTACGCTCTTTGAGGTGTTTACTAGCTTCAAGTTCTGGACCTTTGGGACTTGCTTTTTTGGGCTAACCGGACTGGTACTATCCCATCTGCGGGTTCCCCTAGCGGCTCCTGTTGTGGTGCTGATTGCCCTGGCAATGGGACTGCTGATGGGGACAGCTATGTCGAGCATTTTGCTCAGCCTCCGTCGCCGCCATGCCGACAGCCTGATTCGGTCTGAAGATTTGGTGGGCCTCAATGGAACCGTTGAAGTACCCTTTGACGCCTCAAGCCGAGGTAAGGTGCGATTGGAAGTGAAGGGCACCAGCCGTGATTTTGTTGCCATGACCGATCATCCCTCCCTCCTTGATTTTGGAACCTCTGTGATGGTCGTTGGGACGAAAAACAACCAAGTTTGGGTTGTTGCAGAAGAAACACTGCAGCAGTCTTCATCAGCATAACGATATCGCCGACAATGTTTTTTATGACATTACTCCAACTGTGGTCCGTGCCGCAGTTTAATAAGTTGTGGTTAAAGGCAGTTCTCATTATGAGTCAATCATCTTCGGATTCTAGCGCCTCGAACTCTGTAACGAAGTCGATGTCTGCAGCCTACGAGCGGGGCGCTCAGGTTAGAGAGTATCTCGTTCATCAACAGCAGGCCAGCGGTACTCAGGTTAGAGAGATTGTTGTTCATCAACAGCAGGTGGCGGCGTTTCCCATCGCACTCACTATCTTTGCCGTCATTGCAATCATCTGGTTTCTCAAAAGCTTTCTACGCATCTGTAACCCCAATGAAATTTTGATTCTTTCTGGGCGTAAACAGCGCAATAAAGATGGGCAAATGGTGGGCTATCGGGTTATCTTTGGCGGCCGGGTGATTTCGGTTCCGATTATCGAAACCGTCAAAAAGATGGATGTCACTACGATGCCGGTCCCTGTGGAAGTCAAAAATGCCTACTCTAAGGGGGGGACGCCGCTAGATATTCAGGCCATTGCCAACGTAAAAATATCCAGTGACCACAATGTGGTCGGCAATGCCATTGAGCGCTTTTTAGATCGCGATCGCGCCGAAATTGCCAGAGTTGCCAGAGAAACCCTAGAAGGTAACCTACGGGGCGTTGTGGCCCTACTAACCCCAGAGCAAATCAACGAAGATCGCCTTCAGTTTGCTGAACGCATTGCCCAAGATGTTTCTCGTGACCTTTCAAAACTAGGGCTTCAGTTGGACACTCTTAAGATTCAAAGTGTCTCTGATGAAATGGACTACCTCAGCTCCATTGGTCGTAGCCGCATCGCTCAGATTGTCAGAGATGCTGAGATTGCCGAGTCTGACGCAATGGGGGAAGCAGATCGCATCGAAGCCGAGTACCAGCAGCAGGCCGAAGTCGCTAAGACCGATGCTCTATCTATCATTCAGCAAAAGCAAAACGAACTCCGCAAGATTAAGGCAGAGCTGGAGCAGGAGGCAAAGTCAGCCGAGGAGCGGACCACTGCGGCAGCGAAGGAAGCCAAGGCAAGGGCTGAGCAACAGCTTCAGGCCATGCGTGCCGATCTAGAACGACTGCGTTTAGAGGCCGATGAAGTCTTACCTGCTGAAGCACGGCGTCAGGCCCAAGAGCTATTGGCAAAAGGATCCGCTGCTGAGCTGGCTGAAAACGCCAAGGCGGCAGCGGAGGTGAACGACTTGTTTTCTCAGGTTTGGCAAGAAACCGGCACAGATGCCTCAGAGGTCTTCTTAATTCAGCAGATTGAGATGGTGCTCAAGCAAGCGGCGCAGATTCCGCAGCGAGTCAAGCTGAAGCACGTCAACGTTATTGATAATGGCGATGGTAAATCCATTGCTAGCCTTGCCAACGCTTACCCCGAAATTGTGCGGCAGTTCTTAGAGCGCGTCGATCAGACGCTGGGAATTAATGTCACTGGAACCCTCAACCGCAGTCGTAATGGAGACGCTGAATAATGGAAGCTGTAATCGCCATACTGGTCTTATTGAGTGCAGGCACAGGGGCTGGGGCACTGGTCATTCGCAACCTCTACTACATTTGTCAGCCCAGTGAAGTACTCATTTTTGCAGGGAGTGCTCGTCAATCTCCTGACGGACGACGGGTGGGCTATCGCTTGGTTAAAGGCGGCAGCAGCATTCGAGTGCCGCTACTAGAGCGGGCGCTTCGCATGGATTTGACCAATATGATCATTGAGCTGCGTGTCTCAAATGCTTATTCAAAAGGCGGCATCCCGCTCAAGGTAGATGGGGTTGCCAACATTAAAATTGCTGGCGAAGAACCGACGATTCATAACGCCATTGAGCGCCTGCTGGGTAAAACTCGGACTGAGATTGAGCAAATCGCCAAAGAAACCCTAGAGGGGAATTTGCGGGGCGTTTTAGCCAGTCTCACACCAGAGCAGGTTAATGAAGACAAGCTGGCCTTTGCCAAAAGTCTGCTCGAAGAAGCCGAAGATGACCTAGAGCAGTTGGGGCTGGTCCTTGATACGCTCCAGATTCAGAATATCTCTGATGATGTTCGTTTCTTAGATTCCATTGGTCGTAAACAGCAGGCCGATCTGCAGCGTGATGCGCGTATTTCTGAGGCGGAAACCCAGGCTGAGTCGGCCATCCGCACTGCTGAGAACGAAAGAATTACGGCGCTCAAGCGTCTAGATCGTGACATTGGCGTGGCCCGTGCCGAGGCTGAACGCCGCATTAAAGATGCCCTCACCAAGCGCGGCGCTGTGGTTGCCGAGGTCGAAGCTGAAGTTGCCTCTGAACTGGTGCGAATTCAGTCAGAAGTCCCGGTACAGCAAGAACGGATTAAGCAGGTGACCCAGCAGCTTCAGGCAGATGTAGTGGCCCCGGCGGAGGCGGCTTGCAAACGTGCGATCGCACAGGCCCGAGGTAACGCCTCCCAAATCATCGAAGATGGTAAAGCTCAGGCTGAAGGAACTCAGCGCCTAGCCGAATCCTGGCAAATGGCTGGGTCTGCCGCCCGTGATATTTTCTTGCTGCAGAAGCTAGAAGTCTTGCTAACCACCCTTTCTTCCACCGTACCCGAAATAGAGATTGAGAACGTCACCGTTGTTGACGGGACCAGCGGCGGCTCTGCGACTAAAGCTGCCGCCTTTATCGAGCAACTGCGCCACACCACTGGCATCGATGTCGCCGGAGCCGTGCAGAGTATGGCGGGTACAAGACCTGCCACTGCCCTTAATCCACAGGCTCAGCTCTCTGAACAAGATTTTCTGGCCCTTAGAGAAGACGTTCAGGGGATTCTCGATCGCGTTTCTGAAGCAAAATTGGGCGGTGTACAGGCCGAACGCTCGGTAGAGGTTGCTATTAAAACAGATTCATCCCTTCAAGATCGTCTTAAGCGAGCGGTCCAAGCAGGTGGTGAAGCCGCAGTGGAAGCGCTCTTTGAGCATCCTGTGATTAATATTCCCAACCGAATTATTGAAGCTTGGGTTCGTGAAAACAGATGAAGAAAGACGCAGCCTACTTGCGCCAAAAGAAGCAGAACGGTCAGAAGATTGTCTCTCTCACCTGCTATGACTACCCCACCGCTGTTTTAGAAGATCGCGCTGGAGTAGATCTAATCATTGTGGGCGATAGCGTTGGCACCAATGTTTTGGGATATGCCAGCGAACAAGACGTCACCTTGGCAGACATTGCTCACCATTTACGGGCAGTCTGCCGAGGAGCCACGTCGCCCTATATTCTGGCCGACTTACCCTTTAACACCTATGCAACACCGTCGCAGGCCCTTGAAAATGCTCAATACCTGATGGAACAGGGGGCTGACATTGTAAAACTTGAGGGCATGAAAGCCGAGGTGGTTCAGCATCTGATTGCTCACGATATTCCGCTCTGTGGTCATTTGGGATTGCTGCCCCAAACCCATCTCAAGAAAGCAGTTCAGGGTAAACACTTTGAGCAGGCTAAAGCCTTGGTTGAAGATGCCCTAAACTTAGAACGTCTGGGCGTACTGCTATTAGTTTTAGAGTTGGTCCCTGAAGAACTAGGACAAGTAATCAGTGAAAAACTAAGCATCCCCACCATTGGGATTGGTGCAGGTCGGCATACTGATGGGCAGGTGCTGATCGTCAACGATATTCTAGGGATTACGCCGCGCAAGTTCCGGTTATCAAAGAAGTACCAAGATTATCAGGCGCTGACGCTGCAAGCCCTTCAGGATTACGGTCATGATGTGGAACAGCAACTCTTTCCTGCAGAGGAAAACAGCAGCCAAATGGCAGAGATAGAACTCCAGAAGCTTAAAAATTGGCTTCAGACCGCTAAGTGAACTGAATATCTAAGCCCCTAACTGAGCCAAGGCTACAACCCCTCGGACCTGTTTTCATTCTTCGTATGGGTTATGTAACGCTATGCGATCTGAGCAGTTTCTGAAATCAGTCAAGTTACGAGTCACCACAACAAGATCATGATGTATTTAGAGACGATGACCGTATCCAATAAATATTTCACAGCTCAATTTCTCGGCCTGCATCCTGATGTCTAGAGAATAAGTCATCACTCTCTTCAAGTAGCGGCTCCATTAGCACAGAGGAAAGCTTAGAGGTCGGGCACCTCAACCGTTGGTAGTCTTTGGCTGAAATCACCACCGCCTTGCTTTGGCCATGCATCGTTATGAATTTGGGAATGCCTTTATCTGCTTCTTTGACTAAGTGACTTAATTTATTCTTCGCTTCTTGAATCTGCCACTCGTTAGGAGTTGTCTTCATCGGCCAGAACTTCAATCTAGACCGTCTAGATTAATTATACGCCTTAGTTCTCGAAGGCCATAACCCATCCGCAGTATGATGATGTTTATTTATCCAGAGGTCAATAGAATGAGTGCGATCGCAACCCCTATCACTATCCCCACTAACAAAATCAGCCAGGGCAAATACCTCAATCGTTTCGACGGTAGGGTAATGACAACATCAACCTCTGGAATCACGTATACCGAAAAGAACGTATCCCATATTCCTGCAGTCGCTGTATTACAAGCCTGCAGCGGCATTGTTTTAGATGGCTTTGAAAAAATCCAGTCAGATCCTTTGACCACAATGGTTCCCGCTAGATAGCCATCCTGCATCGTGGGTGTCGCTTCAAAGGAATAGATCGTGGTAAGGCTACTGAATTGACGATGAATAATCCGAGTTTTATCGCCAGCCTTAATCGTCACTGTTTTCATGCATACCCCCCGCCCAGCTCAATCTAGTGTTCACAGGGCATATTAGCCCATCCATGAGCGTGAGCAGTCACTCAATCAGGAAACCGAAAACGGCCCAATGTCGGATTCTGGTAATACTGGACTTGTGAACGTTCTAACGCGTCACGAGATTCGAACTTTTCTGAACCCGGACAATCTTCTCCGCTATAGCAGAGGGCTTCAAGGGGTTCTGGTGGTTCTAGTGACTTGGGCGGTTGATAGACCGGAGGTGGCGGTTGATAGACTGGAGGCGGTGGCTTCTGAGCCTCAACAAAAGGGAGTGAGCAAGCTAGGCTCTCTTTAATGGAGTACGAAGCGTTGCTGACCATTTTGTCCCAATCAACCACTAAGCCCTGGGCTTTATAGCCAAGGTAGCGATCAATCAAATAATCGCAGTATTGTCCTTTCGCGATATTAAGCTGCAAGCCGCCATAGCGAGTGCAGTTACGACCATTCAGTACCTTCGTGACGCCCACATGAAAGGTTGTATTAAAGTTGCCGTAGGTGCTGCCGTAGGTTCCTGCATTGAGTGTGTCGTTGGCACACTGAACGAAACCATTTCCAAACTTGGAATACCCTGTCACGTTCTGAATGGCCTGATTAACGACCGTTCCCTGAACGCTACCGTAAGGGTTCGCTTGCGCATTGGCCTCGTTAGTATTATCGACGCTAGAGTGGCCGGTGCTGCTCGTTGGCCCCTGGGGGTAAATGGGTGTGTTGGGAACGGGGCTTCCGGCAAAGGAAGGCAGCGCAATGGCTCCGGCAAGAGCGATCGCCGCCGTAATTTTAAATAACATGGTCCCCACCAAAGAAATATTGCTATGGGAGCTGGGAGCGGCCCCCGCCCCGCTCCCACAAGTCAACTAAAACCCTGATGCCTCGATACCAAAAGTATCAAAGCTTTCTTCAGACACCGTCCGGACGTTGCCTATTGCTGTGTTGTTATACCCCTCACGGTAGTACCCGAGCGAGTCAGAACCGGTGTGAATATCGCCTTTCA
Source organism: Thermosynechococcaceae cyanobacterium (assembly GCA_050330855.1). GTDB lineage: Bacteria > Cyanobacteriota > Cyanobacteriia > Thermosynechococcales > Thermosynechococcaceae > RCC1774. The sequence goes on from JBHJNL010000013.1 coordinate 16,584, forward strand.
CCCAGCTTTTTTTATTGTCTGTGCCATACCATTCGCTTTTGCGAGCAAAGGATGACTCAACCCCGTGCCGAGAACCGTAGGAATGCTCGTTAATATCAATATCTGCAACGGTTGTACTCGTACCCCAGCTTGAGCGGATTGTATTTGTAACCGTAGAGTTGCCGTAGTCAGCCAATGCACTAGGCGCAAAGCCAAACAATGCTGCACTGACAATCAAGAGTGTGCGCTTCATGGCTATTCCTTTTGTTTAAAGAACTCGATGCAATTGATTTTGATCGCCGCATCGTCTGCGATCACCCCATATCCACAATAGGTCAGATGTCTAGGTTGTGTCCACATTTTGTTAAGTTTTTGTCTAGGCATTGCAGAGAAATGTCTGGGTTTTGGGTTGACTATCTCCACGTCAACCCTAGACAATGACTAGAAATCCATACATTCGAACCGCCATGCGATATAGGCCCCATGAATTTGCGAAACTGGTGGGCGTGTCAGTTAAAACGCTCCACCGCTGGGAAAAACTCGGCAAACTCAGTCCTCACCGAACTAAGGGTAATCATCGACTCTATACCGATGAGCATATTGACCAACTGGCAGCCCACGGAGCATATACTCCCACCAACAGTGGAGAATACACCTCAGCGATGAACTGCCCGCATTGTCAGAAAAAAATTTTTATGAGCCTCCGCTAGACCCTGATAACTTCTATGCAGCCGTGAATCTATTGCTTGTGGGCAAGTGGGCGAACCATGCTTGGATGCTGCGGCTGAATGTCCCTCATGTGAGTCGCTGATCATGAACACTGACGTAGTGCTCCACGTCGGGAAAAGGCTCATAAAAATGATGGAGCAACCGCCGCCACTCTTGATACTGCTCTGATTTCCGAAAGCCCACGGTATGATCTTCCAGTGTTTGCCAGTGGACCAAGAGTAGATAGCGATCGCATCTTTCAACACACCGTTGAAGCTGATGGTCCAGATAACCATTCATGCCAGAGATAATCCCCTCAGCCTCTTGAAAGGCCGCTTCAAATGCCTGAGCTTGACCCGGCTTGATGTCTAAAATTGCAACTTCCAGCACCATGATCGGGCCACCTATTTCTTCCAATTGGGCACATAATCATGGGTCACAAACCAATCCACCGACTCTTGCAGTGCTAAATCAATATCGGTCTGCGGCAGTCCCAGCTCCTGCACCGCCTTAGACGCATCGTAAAACATCTTTTGTTTCGCCATTTTTACCCCCGCCAGCGGGACTGAGGGCGTCTTTCCCAAGGGCGCTAACAGACATTCATCAACCCAGGCCACCGCCAACGGAATCCAGGCCGGTAGACTCCCGCTCGGTTCCGGTAGCCCCGTCAGGCGAGATAGGTGAGCCAAAATTTCTTGGAGCGTCATGTTGCGATGGCCCAGAATATAGCGCTCTCCGGTTTTACCCCGGTCAAGGGCCAAAATATGCCCCTGAGCCACATCTCGAACATGGATCAAGTTCAGTCCTGTATTGAGATAGAAGGGCATCTGTCGACGCAGGAATCGCAAAATCATGTCCCCTGTGGGCGTCGGTTTCACGTCCCAAGGGCCAATGGGAGTGCTGGGATTGACAATGACGATATCTTGGCCGATGGAGATCGCGTGCTGTGCTTCTTGTTCTGCTAGATACTTAGACTGCTTATAGGCTCCGATTAGCTTTTCAATAGAGCTTTGGTAGGTCTCGGTGGCAATGGCCCCAGTACTGGGCACACCAATCGCTGCGACCGAGCTGGTATACACCGTCCGCTCGATACCAGCATCACGGGCGGCCTTAAGAATGTTGCGGGTGCCCAACACATTGCTGCGGTATAGCTGCTCTTGCTCGGTGCGCCACAGGCTGTAGTGGGCCGCGACATGGAACAGGGCCTGACACCCTCGCATTGACTTTGCAATCGCACTATCGCGCAAATCGCCCCTCACGATTTCAACCTCTAGCCCCTGCAGGTTATCTTGCACACTTTGAGGGCGCACCAGCACCTTCACCTGATAGCCCTGCTTTAGCAACAGCCGGACCAGATTGGCCCCGACAAAACCCGTGGCTCCTGTGACAAATACCTGCACGTCAGCTCCCCTTAATGATCATGAAGGGCGGGGCGAGGCTCCTGGGATGCGGCACCCTGCGCCGGGATAATCATGCCATCTTCGAGGTAAACGACGCGATCGGCAACGTCGATAATACGCGGATCGTGGGACACCATCAGCACCGTACAGCCTTCCTCCTTCGCCAGCTTTCGCAAGAGTTCCATGATGGTATGGCCCCGCTGGGAGTCTAGAGCCGCAGTGGGTTCATCAGCAAAAATAAGGCGCGGGTTGCCGGCAAGGGCACGGGCGATCGCAACCCTCTGCTTTTGTCCCCCCGACAAATCACGGGGTAGACTCTTCGACTTGTCCGCTAGCTCCACCTGCTCCAGTAGCCGCAGTGACGCTTCCTTGGCCGGTTTACCGCGCACGCCCTTCAGGTTCAGCGCCGCTTCCACATTCTCCGATGCACTCAGGGCCGGGAACAGATTAAACCCCTGAAAAATAAAGCCAATCTGCTGCAGCCGGAACTTCGCAAGCTTCGCCTTCGAGAGACCAATAATGTCTTGGCCCAGTAGCGACACCCGCCCCGCCGTTGGCGTCAAGATGCCCCCCAAAATAGACAGCAGCGTCGTTTTGCCAGACCCCGACGGTCCCATCAGTAGCTCAATATCTCCCGTTAAGATTTCAAGATCAATGCCTTTAAGCGCCTGAAAACTTTGATCGCCAGTCTGGTAGATCATCTGCAGATTATGGGCTGCGATCGTAGGTTTTGACGCCAGAGATAACGGATTAAGCTGGCCTTCAGTCATGGATGCGATGGGCATACGCCGTAAAATTCCTCCAGCTCAAAGCTTACAACGGATTGGAACTAGGATTTAAACACCATCGCCGGATCAAGACGAGTCACCTTTTGGATCGCAAAAATAGCCGCGCCACTACACATCACCACCGTAATCAAAAACACCCCCGCCGCAATGCCAGGGTTAATCAAGATCTGAATGGTCTGTGCCGTAAAAGTCCCTAGCCCTGCCGAGAGCGCCATGCCAGGGATATATCCCAACACCGCCATCCATAGCGCCTGCTCTAGAATCACCCGATAGATATACCAATCCGACGACCCCATCGCTTTCAACGTGCCAAACTCTTTGAGGTGATCGGTCACAGAAGAATAGAGAATCTGTCCCACCACCACCGTACCCACCACAATGCCCACCACAGCACCCAAGCCGAGGATATACCCGACCCCGGTACTGTTGCGCCAATAGGTCTGAGTTAAATCCGTTAACTCAGGCTGGGTGAGTACTCGCACATCCGGCAATTCAGCCTCTAGCCGTTTTTTAAGTTCCGGGATACTCTGACCGGGTTTGGCCCGCACCAGCACAAAATTAATAGGAGCCTCTGCCGTCAGCTTCGGTGGATCGGGCGGATTTTGGTTTGGGGCAGCCACGGGCGAATTAAGATAGGCCAGCGCATTGGGCAGTGACGTAAATACATAGGGACTCGACACAATGGAGCGAATCCCCGACGTGGTACCTGCCACCTGCGCCTTGAAGGAACCGATATCGGCGGTAGAACCAACCCCTTTACTATCGAGTGTCGCTAGATCTTGGTCATCAAGAATAATGTGATAGGGCTTCTCAAGCTGATTGAGATTGCCTTGAACGGCTGCAGGGCGAAAAAGCTGCCCCTCTGGATCAAACCCAATGATTTTAATGGGAGCAATTTGACCGAAGGCATAGCGCCAGACAGAGCCGTTGGTCATCATAGCTTCCGCCAAATCGACTCCTGCCACGGCCTTCGCCTCAGCCACACGCTTATAGGGCATCGGCAGCGTCAAGTCTAAATAGCGCATGTCCTCTGAAGCAATCCAGAGGTCAGCGTTCGCGCTGTCCATCAGCAACGTCGTCGATTTCGTAAACCCGTTGAGCAGCCCCGTTTGAATCGTCACTAGCCCCACCGCGAACATAATGCCGGCCTGAGCCACGATAAAGCGAGGCAGATCTTGGAACAGATTTTTGCGTGCCAGAGAGACCATGAACCCTCAACGTAAATGGGTATTAAAAGAAAGGCGCAGCGATCGGTCTGCTGACTGATCAGACTCCAGACTACAGGATTACGCTGAGAACAGCCTTAATCAATCTGAGCTGTCGTCTAGCTCAATCCTTGGGAGCCTCTGATGTCGGCGCGGGTTCAAGATCGGGTGCATCCTGCACTAAGGTACCGCCAAAGAAGTTGGCAAAGCTTTTAGTGGTTTGGGTTAGCTCATCTTCGGTTTCCCACATCGACGGCGCAGGCCCCAGATTGGCCTTTGCAGGCATTGTCTCTGGTGCGATCTCTGGGGGTGTCGGCATAGGCATAGCCGGGGGAGGGGCTGGTGAGGGGGGCTGCGCCGTCGATATAGCACTCGGAAAGTCTGGCTGGGGGGTGGCGAAGGCAGGCGATGATGGAGCTGGGGACTGAGCCAGAGGTTGCATCGAAACTGGAGTTGCCGGAGCATTGGGTTGGGCCACCGGTTGGGTCACTGGTGCATTGATCACCAGATTGACCTTAACAGTCCGATTCAAGAGCGCGTAGAAAGCCGCCTCTACTTCCGCTATTTTCATTTGGGCCGTGGGCACCAGCCCTTTAGGGATGCCAATTTTAGCTTGATTGCCACTGAAGAATAGCAGTGTCCCATGTTGATTAAATAACGCTCGTCCGGCGGGATTGATATGGGTGAGCATTTGCTGCCACACTTGCCCGATATCTCCTCCCGTATCCCCTATGGGTGACTCTGGAGGAGGCTGAGAAGCCGCAGCCTGTTGCTGTTGCGCCGTTTCTTGAGGGGTGGCTGGCTGCGTCGGCACAGACGGCTGTGCTGCAGGCTGCTGCTCAGAGGAGGGCTGCGATGCTAGCGGAGGATTCTGTGCGAGGGGTGGCGCAGAATCGAGAGGTTGTAAAGTCGCACTAGGAACAGCTTGGGTCGTGGGTGGCACAGCGGGAGATGGTGCTGGGGCCGCAGGCATCGGCGCAACCGGGCGCTGAGCGGCATGATTCGCGACGGGCGTCGGTGCCGTCGCACCGGGGAGCAACCCCAGCAGAGCAACCTCTAACCAAAGTCGGGGTTGAGTTGTGTTTTTGACCTGGGGTTCACAGGTGCGGAGGTGCTGCTGACCGGTGAGCAACGTTGTCAGTTCAATCGGTTGAACCACATCACAGAGTTCAGCCCAGGTGGCTTCTGTAATGGCAACGAGATCGCGGCGATCGGGAGCCGTTTTGGCAATCAGCAGATCACGATAAAACCCGGTCAGATTCTGCAAAACAATGAGGGGATCACGCCCCCGATTCAAAAGCTGCTGGGTTTGACTAATCACCTGGTCGGGCTGTTGAGCCATAATGGCCTGCAGCAGGCTCAGCAGCTCCCGTTCTGGAACTGTTCCCGCTAGATCCCAGATCTGTTCAGGGGCAATTTCACCGGAGAGCAAGCTGAGCTGATCGAGAAGGCTTTCGGCATCCCGCAGTCCGCCTTGAGAAAGCTGGGCCACCAGCTCAACTGCAGCAGGGGTGATAGGGATCGATTCCTGCCCACTAATGTAGGTGAGATGATCCACCATCGGAGTCAGGGGGATGCGGCGAAAATCAAAGCGCTGACACCGAGAGATAATGGTGGCTAACACCCGCTGGGGATCGGTGGTGGCAAGGACAAAAACCACTTGGGCTGGCGGCTCTTCTAAGGTTTTGAGCAACGCATTAAAGGCGGCGGTGCTCAGCATATGCACTTCGTCGAGGCAGTACACCTTAAAGCGGCACTGGACAGGGGCAAATTGGGCGCGTTCGATTAGCTCCCGAATATTATCGACGCCGGTATTGCTGGCGGCATCGATCTCAATCACGTCGAGGGCATTGCCTCGAGCAATTTCTTTGCAAATTGAGCAGGTACCACAGGGCGTCGGTGTGGGCTTGCCGCTACTGAGACAGTTAAGAGACTTGGCAAGAATACGGGCGCTGGAGGTTTTGCCGGTTCCCCTAGGGCCGGTGAAGAGGTAGGCCGGGGCAATGCGCTGTGAGTCGATGGCGTTGGTGAGGGTGGTTGCGATCGCATCTTGCCCCACCAGATCTGCAAAGGTCTGGGGACGATACTTGTGATGCAGCGGCTCGTAACCCACAGTTAATCAACAATTCACTTAACTGTTCCACTGTAGAGGATCTGCAGAACAGCGAACTAAATTAAAAAACTAGCTTTACCAGTCTTGGTTAGGGGACTGGAGGGTGAAATAACACCCAAAGGCGCAGGTGATTACCCAAAAACTGAAAAGCTGAAACAGAAACGAGTCCCACATGGTCAAATTGCTGTTCATGAACATTTGTTAACCAATATTAACGCACGGTTTACCTTATTGACAACCCTGACCCACAAGAATAATTTCGAGCTTGGGTTGGAGCCATCTAAATCATGAATTTGGGTCGCGGATGTGAGGAGGTGCTTCTCTAACAATACTTACAGCAGAAACACAGCGCTGTAGGAAGATGGAGAAGATTGACCCTATAATTCCTTTAGACTCAAGGTATCGCTGAGACTATAGCAGATATGCAACTCGGAAGCTACGAGCATCGAAAGGTATTCTGTCAAGCCCTGACAGATCACCACATTAAGTACGACCTCGACCAAATCCCTTGGCCGCAGTTGACCGAACAGGATCTGCAGCGCCTCCGAGAGATTCCGTTTTGGTCAAAGGTGCTCCAGCAAAAGCGTCAGATGGCTTCAATTGCCCGTAAAGTTGCCCTTCAGACCAAGCCGACCAAGCTGAAGGGGGCAATTACGCTCTTAGCCCAAGAAACCGGACGCCAGGTGCGTTTGATTGAGCGAATGATGGAGTTTTACCAAATTCCAAAGGTCAGCATCCCGACGGATGACCCGCCCAACGCGTTACCCCCAGTCCTGATGGACATAGCCTTTGATCAATATCTTGATGCCTATATTCTGTGGGGCTGGTTTGCCCTGGCTCGGGAGCAGCAGTTTCTTCCCGAAGCGCTGCTTGATGTGTGGGAACCGATCCTAGACGAAGATGCCCGCCACAGTATTTTCTTTGCCAACTGGACGGCGGGTCAGCGGTTTAGCATGAGTGACAACTTGAGACGGTTGCGAACGCTATGGCAGCACGTTGGTCGGTTCATCGGGCTATTTGATCGGTTTGGTCGTCACATTGAAGATGCGACACTGCCCAAAACAGCCTCAACGGCAGATATCTTTATGGGACAACTCACCGCCGCACGGCTGCTCCAGCACTGTCTTGACGCCCACGACCAACGACTGGCTAGCGTGGAGCCGCCGCTCGTGAAACCACAGCTTGCCCCTGAGTTGACCCAATGGCTACTCCGTATTCTTCAGGCATGGCCCCGGCGACAGGTTCCAACAGCGGCAAATCCTTCAGGAACGCGATAGCAACAACTCTGTTGCCCATCACGACTTAGACGCTGTATCGCTATCTGGGGAGAGGCTTTGAGTTTGCTAGACTACAAAGAATATCCACATCCAAGTTCTGCCTGCGATGAGTATTACATTGAATCTTGAACAAGAAACAATCGTTGCCCAATTAGTCGAAACGGGTAGCTTTAAAAATGCTAATGAAGTACTTCAAGTTGCATTAAAACTACTAGAAGCTGAACGAGAATCCTATCAAGCCTGGTTATCGACAACACAGGCGCAGGTTAAGGAGGGTATTGAATCCCTCGATCGAGGGGAAGGCATAGAGGGGACAACCGTTGTCAATGACTTACTCGCACAATTGCGGCAAACTCAGGCGAGCTAACGGTGAGCGAATATATCATCTCGCAACCCGCAATTCGTGATTTAGAGTCGATCGTGTCCTATTTAGCTAAGAGCAATTGCGAAGCGGGGGAGACATTGCTCAAGAGCTTTAACAAACGCTGTCAGCAGCTTTCCCGTTTTCCGAATATGGGGCGCAGCTACAATGACTTGCAAGCTGGATTAAGAGGCTTACCACTAGAGGGATATATTATTTTGTATCGAGTCTTGAAGGATGGTCTTGAAATTGTCCGTGTTGCGAATGGTCGTCAAAGTTTAGCCTCACTATTCAAGGACATTTAATAGTAACTCCACCTGAGCCTGCACCTCGTCTCGAACTCGACGGAAGGTTTCTAGCGAAGTCCCAGCGGGATCGTCAAGCTGCCAGTCTTGGAATATCTCGCGGCTAACCCATTCGGGCGGGAGATTTACCCCACAACCACAAAGCGAAATCACCACATCAAAAGCTTGGGGATCAAAGTCAGAGAGGGCTTGCGATCGCTGTTCACTAATATCAACCCCCACTTCAGCCATCACCTGCACCGTCAGCGGGTCAACCTGACTCGCCTCTAGCCCAGCACTGTCAACCGCGCTATACCCCAGATGCCGCGCAAATCCTTCGGCCATGTGGGAGCGTCGAGAGTTGTGCTTGCATACAAACATCATTCGCTTCATCATCATTTCTCTTTACCGAATAGAGTCCAGGGGGCGGGCGCAGCGGGGATCGAGGAGGGTTGCTTTCTCCGGTGTTCTGGGGAACCAAAAGGCCGTTCGTTTACACAATTCCACCAGCATCAGCATCACAGGCACCTCAATCAAAACGCCGACGACGGTGGCTAGGGCGGCTCCAGAGTTGAGGCCAAAGAGAGTGACTGCGGTGGCTATCGCAACTTCAAAGTGATTACTCGCTCCAATTAAAGCAGCCGGGGCTGCATCTTCATAGGTCAATCCCAGCTTTTGGGCCGCTACATAGCTAATCAAGAAAATAAAGTTTGTCTGCAAAAACAAAGGGACTGCGATCAAAACAATATGCAGCGGATGGCGAACCATCAACTCACCCTTAAAAGCAAACAGCAGAACCAGCGTCACCAGCATCGCCATCACAGCCACCGGACTTAACCGCTTGAGAAACACACCTTCAAACCAAGCTCGACCTTTGTGTTTCAAAATCCAATGGCGAGAATACATCCCCGCAGCCAACGGCACCCCGACATAGATAAGCACCGACAAAGTAATCGTTTGCCAGGGAACCGTCAAATTACTTGCGGCCAACAGCCACCGCCCCAACGGCGCATACAAAAACAGCATCGCCAACGAATTCACCGCCACCATCACCAGCGTATGTCCCTGATTGCTGTACGAAAGATACCCCCACATCAGCACCATCGCGGTACAGGGCGCAATCCCCAACAGAATGGCGCCCGCAATATAAGAATCGGCTAAAGCGACTTCACTCCCGCGAATCACCTCTGTACCGGTGATCAGCGGCTGAAAGAGGTGGCCCAAGAAAAACTGGGCAAAGGCCACCATCGTAAAGGGCTTAATTAACCAGTTCACCACCAGGGTCAAGACAACTGGTTTCGGAGTCCGTGCGGCTCGTCGTGCCTGAGTAAAATCAATCTTGACCATGATCGGATACATCATGAAAAACAGGCAAACCGCGATGGGCACCGATACCTGGTAAAGACTAAGGGCGTCCAGGGTAACAGCCACCTGCGGAAATAAACGACCAATGGCGATGCCGATTAAGATGCATAGAACGACCCAAAGCGTTAAATAACGCTCGAAAATATTGAGTTGCCCTCCGGCTTGCACGGCATCGCCCTTTGGGAGTGGAGGGTTGATCATGACGAGAAACATCTTTGGTAAAAAAGGACGTGTTGACGACACAAGATTCCGCCAGCCTCAAAAGGGTGACGCTCTGTTCTACTGGCGTTTTGAACTTGGTCAGGCATAAACACACCACAATCAGTCGTGGTTTGTTGCTGATTTATTTCTGTTTCACACCGCTGCACCAACGGTAAGAGTTCTGCTTTTAGCTTCTGGAGCTGTGCGATGGTCGTCTCAATCTGTTGGAGCTTCTTCAGCAGGCGCTGATGGATCTCGTCGCAGGTTAAGCCCTGTCCCTCCTGAAGCTGCAGGATTTCTTTAATCTCATCGAGGGTGAGTCCCAATGTCTTCGCCCGTTCAATCAGCGATAAGCGCTCTAGATCCGGTGGGGCAAAAATTCGATAGCCCGACTCGTTTCGTTCCGGTGACGGAATCAGACCAATCCGCTCATAAAAGTAGAGCGTTTGAGGATTGAGGTTAAAGTGACGGGCAACTTCACTGACGCGCATGAACCCTACTGTAAATGTGCTGAGATGCGCTAATCATAAACCCTATATCTATGTATAAGGTCAAGGCCGCCCGTCAATGGAGTTTCTGGTCGGTCTCAGAATCGAGCAGAATCAGTCGTCGCAGGCCTTACTCCGCTCGATACTCCGCTCGATACTCCGCTCGATACCTTGAAGCAGGTTTGCTGTTTAGGGCAAGACCCAACGTTTAGTCACCGTTCCGAAGTTTGTCCAGCACACTTTGATCCTCCATCGTAGAGGCATCACCAACGAGTTCTTCGCCACTGGCAAGGTTCCGCAAAAAGCGACGGATAATCTTGCCCGATCGCGTTTTGGGCAGCGCCTCTGCAAACTGAATCTCGCCAGGACGTGCGATCGCACCTATTTCTTTGACGACATGCTGCTTCAGCTCAGCCTTCAGCTCATCACTGCCGCTGTAGGTCCCCTCAAGGGTGACAAAGGCAAATACATCTTCACCTTTCAAGTCATCTTTGCGTCCCACCACTGCAGCCTCTGCGACAGCAGGGTGAGAGACTAAGGCCGATTCAATTTCCATTGTGCCCAAGCGATGACCGGAGACGTTGATCACGTCATCGACCCGACCCATGATCCAAAAATAGCCATCTGAATCGCGGCGCACGCCATCACCGGCAAAGTAAACATAGTTTCCATCTTTGGGCGGAATATGTTCCCAATAGGTTTGACGAAACCGCTCATCATTGCCGTAGACCGTTCGCATCATGCTCGGCCAGGGATGCTTGACAATCAAATAACCACCTTCACCTTCAGCAACGCGATTGCCCTCAAGATCCACGACATCAGCAAGAATGCCGGGGAAGGGGCGCGTGGCGGAACCCGGTTTGGTCGGCGTAGCCCCTGGTAGAGGTGTAATCATAAAACCGCCGGTTTCGGTTTGCCACCAAGTATCAACAATGGGGCAGCGCTCACCACCAATCACCTTGTGGTACCACATCCAGGCTTCGGGGTTGATAGGTTCACCTACGCTACCTAGCAGTCGCAGAGAGGACAAATCACGGCTGTTGGGATACTGATCGCCCAGCTTGATAAAGGCGCGAATGGCGGTGGGTGCGGTATAAAAAATATTGACGCCGTATTTCTCGACTACATCCCAGAAGCAGCCTGGGTTAGAGGGGCGCGGCACCCCTTCGTACATAAGGCTAGTGGCTCCGTTAGAGAGCGGACCATAGACAATATAGCTGTGACCGGTGATCCAGCCTACGTCAGCGGTACACCAGTAAACATCTGTGTCTTGAAGGTCGAAGGCCCACTTAAGGGTCATGTGGGTGTAGAGGTTGTAGCCTGCGGTGGTGTGAACCACGCCCTTGGGCTTGCCGGTGGTGCCGCTGGTATACAAGATAAACAGCATATCTTCGCTGTCCATCGGTTCGGGGGGACAGTCAGCAGAGGCTTTCGGCTGCAGTTCATACCACCAATGGTCGCGTCCCGACTGCATGGTGATGTCTTCTTTGGTACGCTGCACCACTAAGACGTTCTCGACAGAAGGGACGCTGTTATTCTCTAGGGCTTTATCCACCGCTGGCTTCAGGGAAATGGTTTTGTCTTTGCGGAAGCCGCCGTCTGCGGTAATTACCAGCTTTGCTTCAGCATCTTTGAGCCTATCTTTGAGGGCTTCAGCGCTGAAGCCACCGAAAATGACGGTATGGGGAGCACCGATACGGGCGCAGGCTAACATTGCGATCGCAGCTTCTGGCACCATCGGCATATAGATCCCGACCCGGTCTCCTTTAGTGACGCCAAGATCTTTGAGGACATTGGCAGCCTGACAGACTTCTCGATGGAGTTGGGCGTAGGTATAGGTGCGCGAATCACCGGGTTCGCCTTCCCAGATGAGGGCCGCCTTATTGCGCCGCCAGGTTTTGAGATGACGGTCTAAGCAGTTGTAGGTAATATTCATCTTGCCGCCCACAAACCACTTGGCAAACGGGGGCTGCCAGTCTAGAACCTGATCCCATTTCTCGAACCAATCTAGTTCTTGCTCTGCTAATTCGGCCCAAAACGCAGCCGGATCGGCCTCTGCCTTTGCATAAAGCTGCTCATACTGCGCCATGCTTTTAACATGGGCGGCTTGGGAAAATTCTGCAGGTGGCTGAAACAGCCGCTGTTCTTGAAGAATCGATTCGATGGTGGGTTGTGACATGGCCCTAATGTAAATCCTGTGTGCGTTGAGATTATCTTCTTATGTTTCTATCGAAGGCCGCACTTAAATGCGCTGAATTTCGTGAATCTTTAAGATTAAGCACCCAAAAGAGCAAGGCAATCTCAAGCAGGTTCATTCTAAAGAGCGTATGTGACATGCTTGATACCAGCTTGGCAACGGCTTCGGAACACTACTTCGGTACACCCCATCAACAGAAAACAAGTCATAGGCGCTATAAAACGCCTTGGCAAGGTGAGCCATTCGTCAATATACAGCCAAAGAAGGGCCAAGCGAAGCCGTACCAAGTGAAACAAGTCCTAGCTGCTATTGAAAAGTTGGAGTCGATGTGACGGACCCTAAACGATATAACTACCGAGTCTTCTGGTCAGATGAGGATCAAGAATTCGTGGGTATGTGCGCTGAATTCCCTGGCATGAGTTGGCTTGAAGAAGATCAGCAACAAGCTTTTGATGGAATCGTTGCGCTAGTGGGTGAATGTATTGCGGACTTAGAGGCGCATAATGAGCCTGTACCTAGGCGTCAACTTACCTGTACATAATTGCTAGTTGTCCTCACGCGGCAAAGTGCCATACGACATCCTTCAAAGCTATTATAAGTGAACTGCTTGGGGCTGTGGCTCAGATGGATAGAGCAAGCGCCTCCTAAGCGCTAGGTCGGCGGTTCGAATCCGCCCAGTCCCGCTTTTAACCCCTACCAATGCTGGGCACCCCAATTCATCTCCTGGCGAGTCGCTCCTGCCTCGACGCTCTTAAACTGCCTCTACAGTGGCGCACTATTGTATGGTTCGCAGTCCCACCCTCACCTACGATCGCGGTACGTTAATTCTGCATCCGCCCCCACGGGGTAAAGATTGGTTAGACTACGCCACCTGGGACGACCGCATCGAAAAGTTTCGAGTTCCCGCCATTGAATATCGTGCCTTGGTAGATGCGATCGCATCCACCGATCAGCCCTTGATCGACAAAGCCAGAGCCTACGACACCCTAGCGCTAACCACAGAGCTAGAGCGAACCCCCTATCTCCATCAGCAAGAAGCCCTCGACGCTTGGCAGCGCTCCCATCGTCGAGGTGTCGTCGTCTTGCCCACCGCTGCCGGGAAAACATACTTAGCGCAAATGGCCATTCAGGCAACCCAGCGTTCGACTCTAATCATGGTGCCTACCCTTGATTTGATGCATCAGTGGTATGCCCAGCTTGAAGCCGCCTTCCCAGATGCAGAATTAGGCCTGCTCGGGGGTGGCTCACGAGACCGGACGCCGCTCTTAATCGCGACCTACAATAGCGCCGCCATTCATGCCGAGAACTTAGGCAATCTCTACGGGCTGCTCGTGTTTGACGAGTGCCATCATCTGCCTAGCGACTTTAACCGAGTGATTGCAGAAGGTGCGATCGCGCCCTATCGTCTCGGCTTAACGGCAACCCCAGAGCGCAGTGACGGCAGGCACGACGATCTAACGCATCTGATTGGCCCTGAGATTTATCGGAAATCGCCCGAAGAACTAGCTGGGTTAGCTCTTGCCAAGCACGAAACGATTCAGATTCAGGTCAAGCTCTCTGCTGAGGAGCGCCAACAGTACGAACAGCTCATTGCGACCCGCAATCAATTTCTCAAAGAGGCTGGCGTCTACCTGGGCAGTCTGCAGGGCTGGCAAAACTTTGTTCGAGAAAGCGCTCGCTCTTCAGCAGGGCGTCGCGCCATGCTAGCCCACCGCCAAGCCCGCGCCATTGCCTTTGGCACTGAGGGCAAACTGCGGGTTTTAACCGACCTGTTAGCACAGCACTACCCAAAGCAAACCCTCATCTTTACCGACGACAATGCCACCGTTTATCGGATTTCTCAAGATTTTTTAATCCCAGCCATTACTCACCAAACCCCTGTTAAAGAGCGTCATGATATTCTGCAGCGGTTTCGATCAGGGGACTACCCTACGATTGTGGCTTCCCGCGTGTTGAATGAAGGCGTTGATGTCCCTGCTGCCAGCGTTGCGATCGTGCTGTCAGGGACCGGCTCTGCCCGAGAATATATTCAACGCCTTGGACGAATTCTCCGCAAAGGAGAAGACCCCACTAAGCTTGCGCTTCTATACGAAGTGATCTCAGAGAATACCAGCGAAGAAAACACCTCTCGCCGTCGCCGTCAGCCAACGAAACCAGCCCGACACCTACAGCCCGTTCTCCCGCTCTACATCGCGGCAAATCAGCAATCGCCTCGCGCTGCAGAACATCCAAAGCAACTACCCAAGAAGCCCGACTAAAAGCACTAATACAGAGACCTAGCCAAGCTAGACCACTGTAGTCATTTTCAAATATTTAGGCTCAGTCCATATCAGACTCACAGCTTCAGACTGACTCCAACACATTGGATTCTAGATCAGACAGAAACTGCTCAGTCAAGGCGCTTAGTAGATAGACTTTACCTTTTTAGAAAAAAAGTAAAGTCCCTTCGGAATTAATGACAGCCGTACTGAAAACAGCTTAGGCTCACTAATTTGCGCTTTGCCCTTTCGGGACAAGTTGCCTTTTCGAGGACTTGTCTGAGCTATACGGGGGGATCGATAGCCCACCTGAAAAAATTATAAACTGTTTTTTCAAAAATGGGAAAAAATTCTACCAGAACCATAAAATTTTAGAATTTTTTCTTCATTTTCAATCGTCAGCACGACCTCTGGCGCTGTGGAGGTAGGGAGCATCCCACTTTCGCAGATATACTCTTTTAGGCAACAGCGGAATCAATGGTTTCAGATCATCTTGAGAATGTTTTGTCGAAAGTGGGATGCTCCCGTGGAGGTAGTCGTGCCAGCATTCTTGAGTCGACCCTGCTTGCAGAGGAGCATGGTGCTAGAAGGTGGGGAGTCTCAAAAGAGTAGATCAGGGTTGACAGATCATTGAGGGGTGGTACTGTGTGAAGTGATTCATACAGCTCCATCGGATTTTCAAGTCCTAAATCCCTGTGCCATTTCAAGGTGTCGATTTAAATTGACACACTAAACGCAACAATCCGTTACGCTTCGGGGTAACATTAAGTTACTCAGACAAGTGAGTGAGTAAAAATGACTAGTCAAATTTTGATTACTAAGCCTTTAGACCCAGTCTCTGCCCAGTCTTCCGACTCTAACCAAGAGCCGTTCGCTGACTCCCATGTCTTAAAGTCTGTCAAAACGCATTATCACTCTGATCATCAAGAAGAATTTCTAGATATCAGTGCCCAAATTGAGTCTCTACTCTCCGAGTTGCAGACTCAAGCTTCAAACCCCTAGGTCTGCAGGAATGAACGCGCAGCGACTTTAAGTCTTCAACAACGCCCTTAAGATAAAACTACTAATTCAGCTTACTTAACAAAACCGCTACAGGCCTGCCTGTAGCGGTTTTCTGTGAGTGGCCTTTCTGCAGCTTAGTTTTTCCGCTGCTACCCTACAAAGAGAAGGAGAGCATTTTCTGCTCTTGCCCCCTCCCTTTTTAGAAGCGCCTTATGCCCAGTCATGGACGTCTATATGGCAAGTCTGTCTGGAGATCACTTCAGGATGATGACAGCTATCCCTGCCCCTTCTGCCGCCAAGGGCAGGTTCAGTGCCTGTACCTGATGGAGGCTTTTTCCTGTGGGCTGTGCGATCGCGTCTTTTCGGCAAATCTTCCTCACCAAAGTTTAACGTTAGAAACAGGGGCTGGTTCTAGAGCGCTACGCTGGTATTGGTCAGGAGATGGCTGGCAATCTGAGCGCCAACGGGCCAGCAGTCCCATGCTAGTGCTACAGCTTTTGACGGTTGCCTTTGCGCTCTTGCCCCCACTCCTGATTGGGGTGCCAGCCTATCTCTTTCCGCCCCTACCGAGTCAAGATACCGTCAGCTTTCCGGTGATATGGGCGATCCTAACTGGCGTGATTCACGTTGCGATGATGCTTTGGCTCTGGCTTGAGTATTACCAGCTTCCCGTATGGGTGATCCTGCGTATCAGATTCCGACGAGGCTAGGCAAGAGAGACTCCAGGTGCAGTTCGGATGCAGCCTGCGCCAATGCCTCTAGGTCGTCTGGATCGTCGAGGCAAGGCATGATCCCAAGGACAGGCGTTTGAGTGAGGTTCTGCAGCAGCTCAATGGGGGTCCAATGGTCAAGCTGCTCTGGGGAGAGGGGAGTTGTAGCGTTGAGAATGATGCCCTGCACGACCACCTGCTGTTGACGGGCCAACGCAACATTAGCAACGGCTTGACCAATCGCCCCAAGTTGCACCGGAATAATCAAGAGGGTGGGGAGTCGCCAGTCCCTTGCTAAATCTGCCACGATTAGCTCCCGTGTGACGGGTGACCCCAAGCCGCCTAAGCCTTCTACTAAGACGTGATCGTGGGATTGTTGGAGCGTTTTGATCGCTTGCCAAGCCAGTTCTAAATCAATGTTTCTTCCCTCTAGGTCTGCGGCGACGGGCGGGGCCAAGGGGTGTTGGAAGTGCAGTGGATTAATTGTTTCTGGTGGCTGACTGAGATCGAAAAGTTGCTGATAATGTTCGCGATCGCCCGTCCCTGATTGGAGGGGCTTACAAATGGCCCAACGTTGCTGGGCGAGATACTTCTGCTGATAAGCCATTAATGCAGAGGTCACCACCGTTTTACCCGCATTGGTGTCGCTGCCGCTAATCAGCAAATTGGACACAGTATTAACCTCCTAAGAATGCTGTTTTGAGTGATGCGATGGGCCATCACTTGATTGAATCGGTTCACAGTTTATAACGTTATCTTGATCAGGATGCCTTCGCCAGTGATAATGAGTTGAAGTCTGAGTCAGCTAATTATTAGGGAGCATTGACCTCTCTATGCTGCTCTTAGACAAGGCTCTCGTGAGACTTGTTCTTTATTAATAGGATTTTCATTATGCTCAGTGGTATTCTTCCCAGCATCATGGTGCCCCTCGTTTGCTTAGTGGGCACGGCTGTATCAATGGCCGCATTTTTCTTCTATGTTGAAGGAGATGCAGCCTAGCTTCATTAGCGACCATCGCTTACCAAGATGTCAAATGCCGTCCATTGCTGGTGGACGGCATTTTGTTGCTCAATTGACGGGCTGACCGGTAATCCATTTTAAAAACGAAGAGGGTAGGTTTAAAACCTACCCTCTTTGCCTTACAGCTTGAGTCTGCTCTACATTGAAGAGCCGATTCCAGCATAGGCACCGTAAAAGAAGATTCCCATAATTGTAATGAGACCGGTACCTACAATGGTACCGACTAGCCAAAGGGGAATTTTTCCATCTTCAAACACAGCTTTTTCCTCCTAATCCGGTCGGGCCGATAAAGTTTTAAACAGTTAAATACAGGCCAATCCCATAGCTCAGGCTATAAGATTAGTTAAAAAAGTAGCTCGACATGAGCAAAGATAGAACGAAAATAAGCAACAGACCGATGAAGAGTGAGGTTCGGTTCAGCTCTACAGGCTGTCGATTGGGATTTGGTGTTGCCATTGATATGTTCCTATCGCTGAATGAATTGCATGGCTGCGATCGCACCCAAAAAGAAAGTGGCGGGCACCCCCAGGGTATGCACTGCCAACCAACGCACTGTAAATACAGGGTAACTAACGGGTTCATTTAATCTGCTAGACATTGCTCTAACTAAAGTCCTTTTGTAAATTCGTTAATTTGTTGCTTCCCTTCATATCGGTCAGAGACCAAAGGAATCTCTTGGCGAGCTTGCGTAAAATATTCATCAGGTCGAGGCGTGCCAAACACGTCATAGGCCAACCCTGTTTGCACAAACAACCAACCCGCAATAAACAATGCCGGGATCGTAACAGTATGAATAATCCAGTAACGAATACTGGTAACAATGTCTCCGAACGGTCTTTCTCCAGTTGAACCAGCCAATTCAAGCACCTCCTATCAACACAGGCTTGTTCTTTATCATACGAGAGAGCAGAACGTCCCACAAGTAAAAGTTGAAATATGATCCACGAGTGGGCCGATTCTCTCGCTTGTCACTAAGCAGCTTGGGAACTGCCACCGACATATCTGAGCAGAACACCAGACTGTCCGGTAATAAACCCGCGATCTGGAGACACAAAAATGATGTTGAACAGACTGCTAGGGATATTCGCAACGGTTTTGTCCTGTTCCCAGGACTGACCCCCGTCAGTGCTACGTAGCAGGGTGCCGCTCCCGCCAGACGTCCAGAGTTCATTCGGGGTCCGGTAGGCTAAGTCTAGAAGGCCAATACTGCCAGAATTAGGCTGAATGGGATCGCTCCATTCGCCTTCACCACCGAAGAGGCTGCCTTGACTCAGTTGAATCTGTCCCCCTCGGTTCAGCATCCAAGGATGGTTGTCGAGATCAAAGCCCATGCGCTGTAGCTTTCTTGAGGTGTTGCGGTTGTAAGGTTCCCACGCCCTCATGCCGGGTTTCCAGATGGAGTAATAGTTGCCCCGCTCAGAGACCGCAACATATTGCCCCGAAGGAGACCGGCGGATGTTGCGGGTGATCCCCACTGACTCAATCACCTTGGCATCCCAGTGCTGGGCGTCGTCGTTCGATTCATAAATGGCCCCTTGATCTGTTGCCAGCTCTACGCCACCGGCCCCCAACGCGGTAACAACTTTAGGCGTACCCGGGAGCTGGGTGCTCAGGGAAATTTTAGACCAAGACTTGCCGCCATCGGTGGTGTGCAACAGCAAGGTCGGCTCACCGGCAATCCAGCCTTCTTCACCAGCAAAGCTCACCGAGGTTAATCGATACTCTCCATCCCCTAACTCCAAAGATCGAGGATCCCAGGACTTTCCACCATCAAAGGTTTCGAGCAAGGTTGATTCACTCCCCACTAGCCAACCGTGATCGGCAGAGACAAAGTCAATATCTAGGGCACTGGCCTCAGTGGGTAGCGAGACTGGCTCCCAGGATAAAGTCTCGACGGCGGGAATAGACTGACAGGCAGTGCATAGGAGCACCGCCGCCAGCACAAGAGTTATACGTTGAAGAAATTTCAGCATTGATTGCAGAGGGTAAAGAAAAAATGGCGAAGGCCGTTGCAGACAACTCTAGAACAGGGCACAACAATCACAGGATGGATTAGCCCAAGCTGTAAAAACTGAGCAAGAATAAAAACAAGAGGGCTAAAGCCCCAAAAATCAACAGATTTTTAGGACCAGGCGGCAGTGAATTCACCCCCAAGCCATAGCCAAGGTTTTCTTGGAAGCCAGAGGGAGCGCCCACCGCACCGATGTCGATGAATTTGTCTTTAGGAGCGCTACAAACTGGGCAGAGCCAGCTTTCAGGAAGGTCTTCAAAGGCGGTCCCGACGGGGATGCTGCGACGGCTATCACCTTCTTTCGGTTCGTAAACGTAGCCGCAAGCCTTGCACTCATAGCGCATTAGGGCGGTCATGCTTTCCGTTTCACTAGACATGGCAGTGTCCACAAGTGTTGGTCTTCACCTTAAATTATGACATGAAACTTAACCTTTCATGGCGGCTGTTCATAGGGGTAGAGATCTGCCCAACAGATGAACAAACGACTCATGCAGCAATCCTACGTTTTGTCACTAAGTCAAAAGTCGCCCTCTGACGCCCCCTATAATTGCGTTGCAATCTTGGCAATTGCCTGTAAAAAACGGCAATACCGTATTGAGACGCATGAGTTGGGCAATGGATTGAGGTTGATAAATGACTAACATCGTAAAGAGAGTGGGGCTACTGATTGCGATCGTCTCTCTCTGGCTACTCCCGGTGGGCAGCGCCAGCGCAGATCAGATCAGCATGACACCCGTTTCTCGGGCTGCTATTAAAAATATTCAAATCTTGCGTCAGGATGCAAACTGCGAAGGGTGTGATCTAGAAGGCATTCGACTCCGTAAAGAGAACCTACAGGGTGCAAATCTGCAGGGCGCAAATCTTAAGAATGCCACGTTTATGCTGAGCGATTTGAGCAATGCTAACCTGGAGGGTGCCAATCTTCAGAGTCTTAAGATTGAAGAGTCTACCTTGGCCGCAGCCAACCTTGCCAATACAAATCTTGCCACCGCCAACCTCAACGGCGCAGATTTAAGCGATGTTAACCTCAGCGGGGCTATCCTCCGGGGGGCAACGCTCAACAGCACGAATCTAAAGGGTGCTAACTTCTCAGGCGCATTGCTTCGCGCCGCCAACCTGAGAGGTGCTCATGTAGAGCTTGCCGACTTAGAGAAGGCAACACTCTGCAATACGGTCATGCCCGACGGCTTCATCAACTCCCGTGATTGTGGGGCTTAAGCCCAGAGGCAAGATTTAGTAAAAGCTAATGAGTACCCACTAACTCAGAGGGCTGTTGCTTCAGCTCAAAGATTTTCTCCACAATATCGGAGACCACTTTATCCGGTGTCGATGCGCCGGAGGTTATCCCTACGACAATCGGTCCCGATGGTAGCCAATCATTTGTGAAAATTAAATCTTGATCGAGCGGCTTATGCTCAATTCGATTGCCGGGGCCAATCCGTTTGACCCGATCAATGTGGTAGGACGGAATGCTTCGATCAACGGAAATCTCTTGGAGGTGGGTTGTGTTAGACGAGTTAAAACCGCCAATCACCACCATCAGATCCAAGGGTTCATCCACCAACTCAAACATGGCATCCTGGCGCTCTTGAGTGGCGTCACAGATGGTATTGAAGCTCATAAAGTGCTGATTTAGTTCAGCGGGGCCATAGCGGCGCATCATGGTTCGCTCGAAGAGTTTCCCGATTTGCTCGGTTTCACCTTTGAGCATGGTAGTTTGGTTGGCAATACCCACCCGGACCAGATCAATGTCGGGGTCAAATCCAACCGAATGAGCGTTGGCAAATTTATCTAAAAATTCCTGGCGGTGCTGAGGGTCAGTAGCTGTGGCGGAGTTGAGGATGTAGTCTGCGACGTACTCTGCTTCTGCCAGATTAAGCACCACTAGATATTTGTCGGCAAAGGAGCTGGTGGCAATGGTCTCTTCGTGCTTATATTTGCCGTGAATAATGGAGGTGTAGTCACCTTTTTTATGCTTCTCAACGGAGTTCCAGACCTTAGAGACCCACGGACAGGTGGTATCCATGATGGTGCAGCCTTTATCGTTGAGCAACTGCATTTCTTGAACACTGGCTCCGAAGGCAGGCAAAATCACCACATCATCGGTATCGCCAACGATGGAGAAATCTTTTTCTCCTGTGGTACTGACTGGGATGAAGTCGACGTTCATCTCCCGTAGGTTCTGGTTGACGGATGGATTATGGATGATTTCGTTGGTGATCCAGATTTTTTGGGTGGGAAACTGGCGGCGGGTTTCGTAGGCCAGGGCAATGGCCCGCTCAACGCCCCAGCAAAACCCAAAGGATTCGGCTAACCGAATCGTGACATCTCCCCGCTGTAGGGTGTAGTTTTGCTCACGGATTTGCTGAATCAATGTGCTGTTGTACTCGCGGTAAAGCAGATCGGTGACTTCTACTTCATGACCAAACCCTTTGCGGTGGTATTGTTCTGATTGATGCAGCGATCGCTTAAATGCTTTGGTATCCATACCTAAAATTCCTGATTACGCAAACCACGCCTTTGTTAGCGCTATCCCACACAGTAGAACAGCTTCTCTATCTTAAGGCGTCCTGCTGATCTTCAAAATGGAGTGGCGGTGATTGAAAAGAAAACCCGGCTATTATTGAATCCGCTTTCCTGTGTGCCCACATCTAGAAACGGGATACCCCAATCCAGGCGAGCGGTGAGGCGATCGCTCCACTGCCACCGCAGACCAATCCCTCCTGAGAAAAGGGTGTTGGAGGTATCCCCTCCCCCAATTGCTGGACTGAGATCCCAGCCATGACCCACGTCAAGGAAGGGGACTAGGTGCAAAATACCCTTTCGTCTAGCAACCCGCAGAATGGGAATTCGTACTTCTGCAGAACCAAAGATGCCATTATCCACCAGTAATAAATCCTGCCGATAGCCGCGCACACTATCGCCGCCGCCGAGACCAAACTGAGCTAAAGACGGCAGAGGACGGTCTGCAAACTGCACATTAGATCGCGCCAGAAATAGGGTATCTGGAGCCAGACGCTTCACCCATTGCGCCTGACCTCGCCATAGAAAGAATTGGCCATCGGGGGCCACCGCATTATTAGTGGCACCCAAGGCATTGAGTCCCAATGCAAACTCAGATCGAAGGGCGAAGACTGTGGTGCGATCTCGTTGGGTAAAGTCCTGAGAAAATCTCAGTTCAGTCACTCGCAGCCGACCATTCTCATCAGACCCCGACCCGGCAAAGGGGAACCGTATTTTCTCAAATCCCTCCGGTTGCAAGAAGGTTTCGCTTTCGCGACGGGCAACCGTTAGCCCCAACGCAAACTCTTGATCTGGCTTCCGGATGATCGGTTGGCGATAGGCGACATTTAAATCACGGGAGACGCCCGTAATATTAAGCACATCGAAGGGGGCTTCAACCACCTTGCTCCAAACTTGGCTGAAATTAATGCTCACAGTGCCGTTCTTGGCGTTAACGGGCACCGTATAGCCGACGTTAACTTGGTTGCTACCATCCGTATTGGCGTAGGCCAGCCGAGCCGCATCTCCAAACCCCAATACATTTAGCTCTTCAACCTGAATCTGGCGCTGGAAGCTGCCGATGCTGGGGGATCGTAAATTATTCAGGTCCACATCCACTCTAAAGCTATCAGCTTCAGTGATCGTGACCTCCAGCAAACTCAAGCCGGGTTGAGAACTCGCAGACAGCTCTGCCGAAAGATTGCCAATCAGCGGATCGAGCTGGAGGAGCTGTAGAGACTCCAACAGGCGATCAACGTTGAGGGGCGGACGGGCGGCTCCCCGAATGCGGCTGCGGATATAGCTCGAATTGAGTCGCTTATTACCCTTCACTGCAATCGCTTCAAGGGATCCTTCGATCACGTTAATGGTGACTATACCGTTATCAATGATTTGACCCGCCGGAATAAAGGCACCAGAGGTAATATAGCCCCGGTCAACATAGAGTTTTGTGATGGCAGATCGCGCCTCTAGCAGTTCTGTAAAGGTAATGGGGCGATTGGTATAGGGCGCGGTTACTTCATTGAGTTCGGCATCGCTAAAGACGGTGCTGCCCATGACTCGAAACCCTTGCACCGTAATCTGATCCGGTGCCTCTGGCAGGGGCGTGATCGGTGACTGTGGTGCGGTGGGCGTCAAGATCTCATTGGGAGGGGGAAGCGGTTCCTCGTCTGGTGCCTCTATGGGGGGCGGCAAAATAGGGTTGGGGGGATTGTTAGGTAATCCGGGCGGAAGTTGCTGAGCCAGGACCGTATTCCCCAGCCCCCAGACTCCTAAAAGGGAGCCTTGCCAAAGTCGGAGGAGAAAAGGGAACGATACAGACTGCATGATGGAGTTACCAAAGAGATAGATAGACGGAGTAGTATAATTTTCTGCCTGAAAAGTATTAAGGTTGTTTTAGATCTGCTTTCTATCTACTTCAGTAAAGGCCGTGCGCTAGGCTCTTTAAATCTGTCTTGATCTAAGAGATAAGAATATTCAATCGCTTTCTCTGTATGGGTGGCAAGATATGATTGATAGGCATTGAGATCAGAAACTTTTCCGTTTTAACATGCGTTGATCAAGAATGAGTTGATGGCTTTGGTCGTGAGAATTGTAGAATCTTGTCATTCAGGTTACCGCAATTGTGCAGCCCCACTGAACGGTGATCGTGAGATCGCTCTAGCAGACTTGATTTAGAATCGATATCTCCGGTGAGGTGTCCCTCAGAATTCTGTAAGCTAGTTTTAGGCCAGTCTGCCATCATCGACTGATCTAGTTTATTGACGGTAACGCTTAACCTTATGTCCGCTTCTGTGTCTAGCTCCACTGTTCGTATTGGTTCCCGTAAGAGCCAGCTTGCTCTCGTCCAAACTCACTGGGTCCAGGGCGAACTCCAGCGACTTCACCCCGATCACACCTTTGAAGTCTGCACCATGAGTACCCAGGGCGACAATATCTTAGATGTAGCCCTGGCTAAGATTGGTGACAAGGGTCTGTTCACTAAAGAGCTAGAGGTCTCCATGCTTAAGCAGGAAACCGATCTAGCCGTGCATTCCCTCAAGGATTTACCCACCATGCTCCCAGAGGGGTTGGGCCTCGGCATTATTACAGAGCGAGTCGATCCTGCAGATGCTCTCGTGGTTCACGCTGACTATCAAAAGTATCAACTGGAGACGTTGCCAGCCGGTAGTGTGATTGGTACCTCTTCTCTCCGCCGCTTAGCTCAGCTTCGCTACCATTATCCCCACCTAGAGTTCAAAGATATTCGGGGCAACCTGAATACGCGCTTGGGTAAATTAGATGCCGGTGAATATGACGGTATTATTTTAGCGGTGGCGGGTCTGCAGCGTCTTGATTTTAGCGATCGCATCCATCAATCAATCCCGGCAGAGATCTCGCTCCATGCCGTGGGTCAGGGAGCCTTGGGCATTGAATGCCGCCAAGGAGATGAAGAGATTTTGGCCTTGCTCCAGGGTTTAGCCCATCAGCCCAGTACTCAGCGGTGCTTGGCAGAGCGATCCTTTCTGCGTGAGCTAGAGGGTGGCTGTCAGGTTCCCATTGGAGTGAATACCAGCTTTGAGGGCGATCAGCTCACGTTGGTAGGCATGGTCGCGAGTTTAGATGGCAAGCGTTTAATTAAAGATCAGGTTACCGGCACTGATCCAGAAGCGTTGGGCCTTGAGCTAGCTGGGAAGGTTCGAGCACAGGGTGCCCAAGAGATTCTAGATGAGATTTTTGCCGAAGCGCGTCAGAACGCTCAATAAGTACACATCTTAATTAATGCCGTTTTCGGTTTCACCAGATACCCCACAGGTTCTCTGTTTAGGGGAAGTTTTATGGGATTATCTCGCCGATCAGCCGGGACAGTCCTTAGCAGAAGTCACCTCTTGGACCCCCTTCCCCGGTGGGGCACCCGCAAATGTTGCCTGTGTATTGGCGACGTTAGGTACCGCCGCTGGCTTGATTAGTTGTGTCGGTACAGATGGGGCGGGGGAACGGTTAGTGGCGCTGCTACAAAAGTTTCAGGTCAATATAGTCGGCTTACAGCGTCACCCGCTCCCTACGCGTTCGGTGTATGTGACCCGATCTAAGGAGGGCGATCGCACCTTTGCCGGATTTGGCGATGGCCCGACCAATTTTGCTGATATGCATCTCCAGACAGAGCAGATCTGTGAGGCACTCTTTTCTACCGCAGATTACCTTGTCCTTGGAACGTTGGGACTAGCCTATCCAGACACCTGTGCAGCCATGATTCATGCCCTGCGGCTGGCCCAACAGCATAACGTCAATCTATGGGTAGACGTGAACTGGCGACCGATGTTTTGGCCGCACCCAGAGCTGGCGAAGCCCATGATCTTAGATCTGCTGTCCCAGGCCCAGATGATCAAACTTTCGGTCGAAGAAGCGCAGTGGTTATTCAATACCACGGATTCGGCGGTCATTGCCAAGGCCGTGCCCCAGGCGGGGGTGCTGGTGACCGCAGGGGAACAGGGCTGCAGCTACCAAATTGCTGAAGACCGTGGCACCGTCCCGGCCTTTGCCGTGACCGTTGTTGATACCACAGGGGCCGGGGATGCATTTATGGCGGGTTTGCTGCATCAATGCTGCCAGAGGGGGAACCAACAAACTGGCGATATTTTTAGAGAGATGATTCGATATGCTAGTGCTGTGGGGGCTATCACCACCACTCGACGAGGGGCCATGTCTGTGGACCCCACTGAGATAGAACCCCTTTTACAAGTTCACCCTTAACGCCGTGCTCTCTGTTGTCCAACCCAGCGTGAATTCTGTTGATGTTCCCCAGCATCCGTGGCCCACGGGCTATATTTTTCAAAGTCCCGGTGGACAGTTTAGCTACCGCGTCATTGGTCCCTGTTGCCGTTTGTATGATCGCGAACAGTTGCCGTGGCCCTGTTGTCGGCTGCAGTGGCATAGCAAAGAACCCAGTTGGCGACGTATTGGTCGCCGCCTTGTCGTGGATATGGCAACGCGGCGCTATGCCTCTTACGCTGTTGAGCTGTTGAACTATGGACAGCCCGGAGCCGTTTTTGTCATGACGCTTTACACCATGAAGTTAACATCAGAGCAAAAAGACTGGTGGCTCCCTCGCGTTAGGCCTAGTGCTTGAAAAACAAAGATTACCCCTACTTCGTTTTATTCTGACTTGCCTTTACCTTTTCAATTTGCTTCTGGACTAGGCGTTGCTTGCTATATTTATCCTGGCGTTTGTAAAGATCGAGGGCTTTTTTGAGATCTTCTAGGGCTGCTGGCTTGTCTCCTAGCAAATTGTATACCCTGCCTCGTTCTTCATAGCCAAGGGCATTGGAGTCATTGCGTTTAATAAATTCACTGTAATTTGCCACTGCAACCTGGTGTTCCCCCAGTTCCTTGAGCACCATCCCTCGATAGAGATAGCCAAACGTGTTGTCTGGATTGAGCTGTAGAGAAAGGTTATAGTCAGCTAATGCTTCGGCATACTTGCCTTGCTGACGATAGGCGTTGCCACGGTTGTAGTAAGCATAGGCATTTTGCCCGTACTGGTCTAAAGACTGGCTATAGGATGCGATCGCATCATCATACTCAGCATTGGCATAGTGTCGATCCCCGGCACGCACATACTCTGAGGCTGACGCTGAGGATTGTGGAGTTGGCTCATCAGTAGGCACTGCAACATCGGGCGTTGTCGTGCTAGGGCTAACACTTTGCTCTACTGGCGTCGCAGATGGCTCAGACGAAGGCGACGTTTGTGCAGACACGTTCTGACGGGGCGACTCAAGCAGACCCACGGAGGCGATCGACAACAACAAACCGACCAATGTTACAGAATGCCGCATAAAAATAACCTTGAAATCAACAAAGAAGCAACAAGAGAATATTTGCTTAGACGAGCGTTTTGCCATTGTGTGCCCGTCTCTTCAACAAAGAGAACGGCATCGTCTTACAAATCCTTCGCCCATAGTTTAAATGACCCAGTGACGATTCCGATGTGATCTTGATGGAATAGCCCCAGAATGACAGTAAATGCGGGAGACTCAAGGAGCTTCCCGCATTTGTTGCTGATTAGATTTAGCGCTAAGCAAGCGCTGCTAGAGTAGCGCTTGAAATCCGTTATTGAACCCAGAAATCCGATTCAATAGCGCTTTAGTACTTGTAGCTGTCTGCCTTAAACGGGCCTTCAACCGGCACATGAATGTAAGCCGCCTGGTCTGAGGTGAGCTGTGTAATCACACCACCAAAGCCTTCAACCATATAGCGAGCCACTTCTTCATCTAGATGCTTAGGCAGAACCTCAACGGTCAAAGCCTGCTTTTGCTGGTCGGCAGGTTGGTCTGCAAACTTGCGCTCGAACAAGAACATCTGCGCGAGCACTTGGTTCGCGAAAGAACCATCCATAATGCGAGAGGGATGACCCGTGGCGTTGCCCAGATTTACCAAACGACCTTCTGACAAAAGGATTAAGAAGTCTTCTGAGGCATCACTGCGGTAGACCTGATGAACCTGGGGTTTCACTTCTTCCCAGCGCCAGTTCTTACGCATGTAGGCGGTGTCAATCTCATTGTCAAAGTGACCAATATTGCAGACCACAGCCCCTGACTTCAAGGCAGTCAGCATATTGGCATCACAGACGTTGAAGTTTCCGGTGGTCGTAACCACGAGATCGGTTTTGGCGAGCAAGTCCTTGTTGACGGAGTTGGGGGTGCCGTCATTGATGCCGTTGTTGTAGGGAGAAACTACCTCAAACCCGTCCATGCAGGCCTGCATCGCACAGATGGGGTCTGCTTCAGTGACCTTAACGATCATGCCTTCTTGGCGGAGAGAGGCTGCAGACCCTTTGCCCACATCACCGTAGCCAATGACAAGGGCTTTCTTGCCCGCCATCAGGTGATCGGTGCCGCGCTTGATGGCGTCATTTAAGCTGTGGCGACAGCCATACTTATTGTCGTTTTTAGCTTTGGTAACGGAATCATTGACGTTAACGGCAGGAATCTTGAGGGTTCCTTGTTCGAGCATTTCAAGCAGACGGTGAACGCCTGTGGTGGTCTCTTCAGTGACGCCGTGAATGCGAGTCAGCATCTGAGGATACACCTCGTGGATATGGCCGGTGAGGTCACCGCCATCATCGAGAATCATATTGGCATCCCATAACTCGCCTTCGGGCGTATGGCAGGTTTGCTCAATACACCACATATATTCTTCTTCGGTTTCGCCCTTCCAGGCGTAGACAGGGGTGCCCGCAGCGGCAATAGCAGCGGCGGCATGATCTTGGGTCGAGAAAATATTACAGGAAGACCACCGTACCTCTGCACCCAGTTCTTGCAGTGTTTCAATCAACACTGCCGTTTGGATGGTCATGTGGATGCAACCAATGATCTTCGCACCGGCCAAGGGCTTGCTGTCTTTGTACTTGGCTCGGATGGTCATGAGGGCAGGCATTTCACCTTCAGCAATGGCAATTTCCTTGCGTCCCCAATCCGCTAAAGTGATGTCCGCAACTTTATAGTCCTGAGCGGTGCCGGTCTGAGGCTTAGGCATTACTTGTGTAGTCATTATGATCCTTTGCTGGTTGCTGTGTTCAACGGGTCTCTAAGGGGTTTCATGTAAAAGCCTAATTCAGGCACTGAACTAGAGTTTGACCCTTTGACTTGATGTGCTGTACGAGTGCCAGCGTTCTAGTCATGGATGAGGTTTTGAGCTGTACTAAAGTTTAGTTTAAAAAACTCAATGTCGAAATTGTAGCAAAGTCTCCTCTAGTTCAGCCCGTACTAATACTTAGCCATGGCGAAATATTCCCGTCTAAGACTTTTCTCGAAGTAGATAGCATCATTTTGATACGATAGAGCCTCTATACCGTTGTGACGCTGTTCTATGGCCCGTCTATCTGCTGAACTCCAGCGCGAATTTCTAGAAGGTGATCGCGGTCCCACGGTAACGCTACAGGATGTACTGGAGATCGCAGGTGAGCGGGTCTTCGGGTTCTTATTTGTTTTACTGGCCCTGCCTTCAGCCCTGCCGGTTCCGGCTCCGGGCTATTCAATCCCCTTTGGGATTGTGTTGTTTTTATTAGCCGCGCAGTTGGTGGTTGGCTCTGAGCAGCCTTGGGTACCCCAGCGGTTTGCAAATCATGCGATGCCGCTCACAAAAGTTCAAGCGTTGCTGAAGGCAGGGTTGCCGTGGCTGAAGCGAATTGAAGCCATCGCACGGCCTCGCCTATTGCCGGTCTGTACCACGTTTGTGGGACGGATTGTGTTGGGATGTGCGATCGCACTCATGGCGATTTCAATGATGATTCCCATCCCAGGGACCAATACGCTTCCCGCGATCGGCATTTTTGTAACGGGCTTTGGGTTACTCGAAGATGACGGCGCAATCAGCCTTGGGGGCTTGGTCATCTGTTTGTGTGGTCTGGTTCTATCCGCATCGATCATTATTTCTGTGGTCTGGGGTGGGACCAGTCTATTGGAATGGCTGAAGGGCCAACTTTAATCTTTTTACCTAAGTCTCAGACTCACTGAGCCTGAAGTTGATTGATAAAAGTCGTCACCTTAGCGGCCTGGGATGGGTTGCCCTGCTGCTGATACATCTGCGCTGCTTTTTTCAGGGCTGCGATCGCCTGCTCTTGTTGTCCCTGTTCAAACAAAGCGATTCCAATGCCTTCCTGGGCTGTGGCGAGGGCTGGATTGAGTTTGAGAGCTTGCTCATAGGCTGCGATCGCAGGTGAGAACTGCCGCTGCTGAGCCTGGGCTAGACCCAGGTTAACGTGGGCGGCGACTAGATTGGGTTTGAGCTTAATGGCGTCTTGGTAAGCGGTTACCGCCTCAGCTATTTTGCCCTGGCGCGCCAGAGTCAGACCTAGGTTATTGTAGGCATTGGCGCTTTTGGGGTCGAGCTTGATGGCGTTCCGCTGGGCGTTGACAGCACCATTGAGATCGCCCTGATCGCTAAGGCCAGCACCAAGCCCCACATAGGCTTCAGAAAGTTTGGGGGCAAGTTCAATCGCTTGTCGGAAGGCCTCAACCGCCTCTTTAGACTGACCGTTGCGCTGCAGTGCTAAGCCCAGATCAAAGTAAGCCTGTGCCATTTTAGGATCGAGCTTGATCGCTTGACGGTAAGCCACAATGGCAGAAGCAGGCTTTTGCTGCTGGGAAAAATTTTGCCCTAGGCGAAGATATTCTAATGCCGTGTTTTGTGTCTTATTTGCCGCTTTTTGATTCGTTGCCTTGGAGATCGCTGGCTTAGGGGTGGGCTGCGAGGTAGAGACCTGCTTTTGATCGTTTTGGAGTTTAAGCGTATAGGCGAGTTGAGTACGGGCTTCACGATGATTGGGCTGCAGCTCAGTGGCAGTCTGAAACTGAGAAATCGCCTCAGCAATTTTACCTTGAGCCTGCAGCGTCAACCCCAGAGCAACATGGGCTTCAGCCCACCGAGGCTCTTGAGCGAGAGCCGTTTGAAAAGCTTTTTCGGCTGCATCAAAGCGACCTGAATGATACAGCATCTTACCCGCCTCGTAATGTACCTTGGCCGGCAGCGGCTGTGGAGTAGCTGCACCCGTGACACTTGAAGCCGGTGCCGCACTAGGCGGGGCCGATTCTGCCCAAGAAACGGTCTGGATATTGACAGCACCAAAAACACTCACCCATAGGGTAAGAGAGGTGATTGCAGAATAGCGCATTACTGTTATGACTGAAGCAACTGGACTGAACGTAAAGTGCGATCTCAGGCATCGCCAATCTTGATGAGAAAGACGGCTGATCATCGTGAGCAATGTACCCCCACCCCCCATAATAGTCTCTTTAACTACATCTGGAATCGTCTGATCGGACGATATGTGTCATGCATATAAGTCGATGTAGGGGGCCATTACGTTCCGCGATAGTTCAGAGACAACACGCTACAGTAAATGAGAATCAGTCTTTCTATTCATTTGCTATGGCTATTCGCCACCCCCTGATTACGACGGCCATGGGGTTCGTCCTGTTGCTGTCCTTAACTGGCTGCAATGGTAAAACGATTGAGCAAGCGTTTTCTGCTGACCCCAACGTCAGTCGCTGGGGGAACAGCGCTCTACCACCCGGCTTCCCGGAGGCGCTGCGCTACCCGCAGGCACAACTGCAGGCCCCAGCCGATCAGCGTCAGGCGACCACCGATCAGCCCTCTACCCTGCAGCAGACCCGCTGGAGTACCTCTGACTCCAGTGCCCAGGTCCAAACGTTTTATCAGGATTTGTTTCAAGGCAAGGACTGGCAGCTTGTCGATCAGGCCACAACGCGATCGCAATCTGTTTTAACCGCGCGTCAAAAAGATCTGCAGGTCAAAGTCACGATAGAGGCATCACCCCAGGCGCAGCGTTCTGGAGAGGCTGCACCGATAGTCATTCAACCGGAAACAGCCTTAACCCTCTTTCAGATAGAATATGGTCCCAGCTCCGCAACAGTGGCCTCTAATCTCTCGCCAGACCCCCAGGGTACTGCTACCCCTCAGGCGTCTGCAAGCACATCGCTGGCGGCAGCATCAAGTTTTGATGATCTAGAAAAAGTCCCAGCGGAACTGCAGCCCTACATCAATGACTTAGCTCAACTTGAAATTCTCACGCCGGGTTCTGTGTCGAAGGATGATAGTGGGGCCGCGACCACCCTCTTTGACCCCAACCAGATTCTCAATCGCGGCACCTTTGCCCGTTGGCTGGTAGAGGCCAATAATCGAATATATAAGGACCGGCCCACCCAGCAGATTCGGGTTGCCGCCACAACCACAGAGCCAGCCTTTCAAGATGTTCCCGCTTCAGATCCGCTCTTTCCCTACGTTCAAGGGCTAGCAGATGCAGGCTATATTCCTAGCAAGCTAACGGGAGATAGCAAAGAAACACTGTTTAAGCCTCAGCAGCCCCTGACCCGCGAAATGTTGCTGGCCTGGAAAGTGCCTGTGGACCTCCGCAAAATTTTGCCGACAGCAACGTCTGCAAAGGTCCAGCAGGTGTGGGGCTTTAAGGATGCCAGTCGAATTAGTCCGTCAGCCCTGGCTGCGGTTCTCGCCGACCATCAAAATGGCGATCTAGCCAATATTCGCCGCCTCGTGGGTTCGGCTCTGCTATTTCAGCCACAAAAGCCGGTAACTCGCGCCGAAGCTGCCGCTGCACTCTGGTTCATCGGTAAAGAGGGTGAAGGGTTCTCAGCCAAAGATGTCTTACGGGCAGATCGACAGGCGACGAGTACGCCGTCTAGTGAGTAGAGGTCGGAGGTCGGAGGTCGGAATTTAGATGGATTGATTCGACTAGGCCAGGGGTAAATTGTGGTGTAGATCGGGTGAGGTAATCACCTCGGCTAAATGGAGAGACTGGGGGGGCGCTTGGCTCCCGCGTTTTTGACTGCGATTCCAGTCGGCAGAACTCAAAAATAGCAGCAGAACGGTCATGGTGCCTGCATGGGCAATCAACATGAGCCGCTTTGATAATATATTCATCGGAATCCCTCACACTGTGTTCAACCCCGTCAGGGATGCATAGTGTCTTTGTCGAGGGAGTGAACAAGGGAGTTCCCTAACTATCGAATTTTTGCTTGGCCTGTTGGTAGACATCAACGGTGATTTCTGTAATGCCAGCTTCTTGGGCAAAGCGCTCAATCTTTTTACGGGCGGCGGGACGCACAAAGAACGGAATTTCTTTGAGGGCCACTTTGGCGTCTTCGGTCCACTCTAGGGCTGTGCTCATAGGTAAAGAAGCTGGCTAAATGACGGGTCTACAAGGTGAACTGATTTTATCAAAAAAACGATCTAATCAGTGCCACCCCAGGTCCAGCGGGGGTTACCGTCTCGCATCCCTTTAAACAAAATAACGGTGGTGTAGTCGTTGGCGTCTCGCATGCCGGTCATGTCTAAAATGACGGAGGCTTGGCCGTTAATGATTTGCATGCGGAGGTAGGAGTGGCCTTCGTAGGGGCTACCGTCAACGACTGACATGCCTGCAGTGGCACGGCAGGCTTTGTATTGGGGTTTGAGGGGGCCGCTCCAGGTTACTGAGAACGGGGTGGTTTCGGTGAGCTGAATATTGGTTGCGATCGCATCCAATCGAATCATGCCATCTGTGGAGTAGCCACCCTCTCGGTAGGGCTGTGGGGTTTGATAGGCGATCACCTTGGCAGGGCAGCCTTTAGATTGTTGGTCATCATTGAGTTGCAAGAGTTTTAGATCTAAGGTGCTGGCTTGGGCCGGAGCCAGCCCCAACAGCGCCAAGGGCAGTAAACCAAGCAAAAACCGTATTTTCATGATTGCTCACCTCTTTGAGGTCCGATATGGATCACGACTGAACTTAACGACCATTGTCTTGCGAAATGCTTTGAGATTGCGGTTTTTGTCATGGAAATTGAGAGTTTTGGGTGTTGATATGGCAGGGTAGAGATGCGATCGCAAGGCTCTGATGCACTGTCATCATTCAAGAAGTTGTTCTAGAGAGTATTGCGGGTCCATCCAGGGCAATCAAGATCCCAATGTAGTGGCCCTTGCTCTGTCGCAATAACTCCAAACCGTTCAGAACCAGGTGAAGGAAGTATCTAATGAATCAGCGCCAGCGTCGAATCCGCAATCTGCTTGTGGGGTTTCTGTGCTGCTGCATCCTGGGTACCTTGATCCTCAAGGTGGTTTTAATTTACGCCCACTAATGCCTGGTTCAAGAGGGAATCAATCGCAAATCGCAAATTTGAGGCCATAGGTTGTTATCAAGTTGCAGGTTTCGTGATCGGTGATATTCGTATCGCTCAGCTCTAGGTTGTAGAAATCAAGGGTGGCCTGATCGAAATAAGGGCCAGCGTGCCAAGTCCCTGCGCTGAGATTAATAAAGCAATTGCCAGGAATGTGAAAGGCCACAATCTTCTCTGGCTCTGGATTGCCCTCTGTCGGCGGGGCAACGGCCATCAACCAGTCCTGCCCGTTGAGTGCCCCTAGACATTGAGTGCAGCGCTGATGACGGGTAATGGTGTGAAAGTGCCGTCCCTTTGCCTCTAGCTGCATGATATAAAAGCGTGGAATGCCATGACTAAGCTGAAGCTGAGCGTCTTGAGGGCCGTAGGGCACCCCATCCGAACTCGGAAAAATGACTTGACCGAAGGGCTGAAATAGTTCAGCAGAGATAGACTGGGCTTGAAGTGGCTTAAGGATGGGCATTGACGTCATTGTTGCATCAGTGACTGGGGACCAAGGCGAAACCTATGGCAATGATCCTAGCAGGCCCACTACGGTTGTTCCTCTCTAGGGATGGCCCCGACTAAAGACCTGCGTTTCTAATGAGACGCTGTTGGTCTGACCGAGTTTACCGGCGAGGCACACCTTTGCCGTTTGATTCTTGGCGATAAAGACTCGTGCCCCCGCATCCAAGAGACCTGATGTTGAGGTGCCGGGTAAGGGTTGGCAGGTCGGCGCTGTAGCTGTCAGGGCATCGACGAGGGGATTGCCCTTGGTACCGACCTCCTGAAATGTTTTGTTACTTAAGTCATCATCGGTGCTGACGCCAGCCTTGCCATTAGACGGCTCTAGCCGGTACAAAACGCGTGGCCCCTGCCACACGACCCCTTGGGCCGTGCGAATATAATAGGCCACCGTTGGCCGTGTGCCATCAGACAGGGGTGGTTTCACAAGATAAAAAAGGGGCTGATAGTTTTTAGACGCAGCCTCAGTCCAGCCGGGAGGCTTGGTATAAGAAATCGATGTGGCCCCACGAATATCGTCGGCCATGAAATCAAGAGCACGGGCCAGCTCACTCCGGCGGATCACTTCTTCTTTGGCTTTGTCATTGGCCTGAATCATGCTCAATAGACCCGCAAAGGCAACCGAGACCACAACACCCATGATGGCAGAGGCAATCAGCAGTTCAGTCAGCGTAAACCCGTGCGACTGAGCGCAGCCACTCTGATACAAAGAAACTTTGTTATTGGGGCGTTGTACAGCTTTGCTTTTGAAGATCATAATTGCCCGTTCGCATTAGACCAATTCCATTGGAGATAACCAAGCATCGGGTCGCCGTCGTGGTCTCAGGGATAGCCAGAAAAATCGTGCCATTTTGATCAAACCCTTCGGTGCGCCCCTTAAAGTCAAACTGAATCCGCCAGGGTTGATTGTTATTCAGGGTGCGAGAATGCCAAATCTGAACGTGCTTCAAGGGACGATCTCCCGTAATCAGGCAGTTCCCAGAAATGGTGCGGTCGGTGCCGGTGGGAATATTAACGGTGCAGGTTTGGCTCCGCGTTATGGCCTGTTGTTGCGCTTCTCGCAGAGCGTTTTCGAGCCTTGAGAGAGCATCATTGAGCTGTTTCGATTGGTACCACGATAGAAAGCTGGGAATTGCGATCGCACTCAATATCCCCATCACTGCTAAAATCACGCTGAGTTCAGCCAAGGTAAATCCATTAGGGCGGGAAGAAGACCACAGCATTAAAATCTCCTGACAACCTTTTTGCCATTACAGCAAGTGGGGCATCCTAAATTAGGAGGGACAGCCCGCTCACCGTTATTAGTTTATAACCATCGGTTTCCACCGCTCCCGATATCCCTTAAAACTGCCGTACCGTCATGGTCCATCGTCACGCCAACAAACGAGCGGGTCTTCTGCAGCGGGTTATCCCGCTGCTCTGGTCGCTGCAGCGCTGGATTGATGTTGGCTTGGCGGTGCTGGTGCTATACGGGCTGATGCGGTTTGCCCAAGCTCCCTGGACTGCGATTTATACCACGCTCGCCATTTTGTTGGGTCTGGTCATTCCCCCCGTCTTTAAGGCGGTGGGTCTCTATCGGTCTGAGTCGTTGCGATCAGACTACGGTCAGATTTTTGGGGGCTGGCTCTTAGTTTTCTGCTTTCTGCTATTTGTAGGGGGCGTCACCCAGGCTTTCTCTCACCTTTCTTTACCCTTGCTAGGAGCGTGGATGGTCGCAGCACCCGTGGTGATCTCCATCGCCCATTGGTGTCTGCAGTATCTGCTCAATCAACGTCGATGGGCAGGGGGCGATCGCACTGCGGTCATTGCAGGGGTCGGTGATCTCAGCAGTCAGCTTGCTCAACAACTGCAGAATGATCCCGAAGGGCTGCGGTTTCGAGGATACTTTGCTGCCCCTGCTGATTTAGAGGGCGATCGCATCCCCTACCGCCCTTTGATTGGCACCCTAGACGAGCTACCGGCCTTTGTCCGTCGCCACAAAATCGATGTGGTCTACTTGGCCCTCTCCATGCAGGCTGAAGACACCATTGCCCAATTGATTGATGAACTGCAAGATACCACCGCCAGTGTCTACTTTGTCCCAAATCTAACCCTCTTTCAACTCATGCAAGCGCGGATCTGCACGCGGCAGGGCATCCCGCTGATTTCGGTATGGGAGGTTCCCTTTCTGGGGCTGCAGGGCGTTACCAAACGGTTGATGGATGTGGCGGTGGCAACCTTTGCCTTAGTGGTGTTGTCCCCGGTGATGGTGGGGGTTGCGATCGCAATCCTCCTGACATCCCCCGGCCCTGTGCTCTTCAAACAGCAGCGCTACGGCCTCAGCGGTCGAGAGATTGTGGTGTACAAATTCCGCTCTATGTCTGTGGCAGAGAATGGTGACGACGTTAAACAAGCCCAACGAAACGACCCAAGAATCACCCCGCTAGGGGCAATTTTGCGTAAAACCTCCCTCGATGAACTCCCGCAGTTTATTAATGTTTTGCAAGGACGCATGAGTATTGTTGGCCCCCGCCCCCATGCGGTCTCTCATAACGAGTACTATCGAACGCAGGTGCAGGGCTATATGCTGCGGCATTTAGTGAAGCCAGGTATCACAGGTTGGGCGCAGGTAAATGGCTTACGCGGTGAAACGGAAACCTTGGATAAAATGCAGCAGCGGATTGAGTACGACCTGCACTACCTCAACAATTGGTCGCTGTGGCTAGACTTTAAGATTATTTTCAAAACGGTGTGGGTGTTAACAGGGCATCAGAATGCCTATTAGACGAGCGTTTTAGGACCGTCAAAATCCCTCTCCCAGAATTAGGAGAGGGATTTTGGGGTGAGGGCAAAGCAGTCTACTTGAAAAAGGGGAAGGGTTCTATTCAACAGAGCGATAGACGAATCGAAACGCCTATTCGACTCAAGACCTAGGACGCCTTCGGCTGAATCTGGGGGGTCTGGAGCAACTGCACCAGCTCCTCTACACCTTTCTTGATGCGACGAGTGACCGTGACGGGGCTAACACCAATGCGCTTAGCAACCTCCTGACGAGAAAGCTGATGTAAGAAGACAGACTCAATCATCTCCCGTGTCTTATCTTCGAGCTGATTCAACGCTTGCTGCAGTTCAACACGATCTTCTTCATTGAGTTTCAAAGCTTGAGAGTGGGCATCCATCAACGTATCGCCCAGGGTCATGGCTAAATCAGACTGCTGATGACTCGAAGAAACGCGGGCATTCAGGCTCAAGGGGACTCGGTTTGAAGCGGCAAGCTTCACAGACCGCCACTCCTGCATTGATAATCCCAACTGGTCTGCAACTTCTTGGTCACTGGGCTGACGGCCGAGTTCCATGACTAACGCCTGACGAATCTTGCTGCCCTCACGGTTAAGCTGCTGCCAGCGACGAGGAATGCGGACTGTATTAGCGCGATCTCTCAAAAAGTGGAGAATCTCACCTCGAATATAAGGCACTGCAAAAGAACTAAAGGCATACCCTTGAGCGGGTTCAAAGCGCTCGATCGCAGTAATCAAGCCTAGATAACCACACTGCTCGAGATCTTCGAAGGGTTCAGCACATTGATAAGCCAAACGGTGAGCCACCTTGCGAACTAACCCCATATTCAGGCGGACCAGACGATTTCTAAGACGAACAGAGGGCTGCTGGCGGTAAGAAACCAGAAGCTCCATCGTTTGAGAGTGCAGAGAAGTTTGATAAGCCATAGTTTTAAGAAGTTGTTGATGCCCTATGAGAATTCATTATCAGGATTCGACCCTAGGGGCACCATCGTTAAAATACGGGACTTCGCCCCAATCTCCGGTCACCGCCTCCGGGTATATACGTACGTGAATACACGCAAAGACGCTTTACACTTCGCAATCTCAAGTTCAGAACTTCTCTGCCGTCAGGATTACAAGCGTTATCCCCTGCAGAGTCAATACTTTAGAAATCATGCAGATCGGATATTTCTACCCTCTGATCGACGCACGCTGAAGGGACATAAGGCAAAATATGAATAGTTCAATTCAATGCACTTAATAAACAAGTAAACAACGAGGAAATCCGTGAGTAACACCAGTAATTTCCGTCAGGCGATCCGAGAGGCCCAGCAGGGTGCCTTAGTCGGGCCTAACGTGATTAAAAACGCGCTTCCCTTTGTTGGCGGCGGATTGGTTTTAACCGCCGTCGGTTCCTGGGGAGGATTAGGGGTACTGCAGACGCGCCCTGACCTCTTTATGGGCACCTTCTGGATTGCGGCGATCGCAAACGTTGCACTCTTCTTTGTGGCTCGGGGCGTTGCCATGCGAGGCAATAACACCACTGCATTGCCGATGTTGGCGACCTATAGCTTGATCTCAGGCTATACACTTGCCGGTCTAGTCGGTCTTGCGCTCCGAACACCAGGCGTCGGCTCTCTGGGGATGGGGATTGCAGCGCTCTCCTGCGGTATCACCTTTATCGCAGCTCGCTCTGTTGGCTCTAACCTATCTGAAGAAGATGGCTTTGCCCTTAGCAAAACCGTTGGTCTTGGCCTTATTGCCTTGGTAATCGCGATGGTTGCCCAGGTTCTCTGTGCGGTTTTTGGCATCTACACTGCCGGATGGCTTGAAATTGCCATTTCTGGTATTGGTGTGATCTTATTTGTCGGTGCTGCCGTCGTGGACTTCTTTGTCCTGCCACGCACCTACCCCGACGAGCAGTACCTCCCTGCAGCCATGTCAATGTACCTGACCTACATCAATCTGTTTGTCTTCATCCTGCGGCTGCTCATTGCCTTCAATGGTCGCGACTAAGCATGCCTTAGACCCCATAAGTCATTAAATGTTGAGAACTCGGTGAGATGGCAAGACGCGATCTCACCTTTTTTTTCGCGGTACAGACTCTACAGAAAGCCCCCTCAATAGACTACCGAGAGAGAATAGATGCAAAAATGTATGATTTGCTACAAGTTCTAACCAAAAGACAGTGATAGAAACAGTTGTGTTAGATAATTAGAAAACTGTACTGAACTGGAGATAGCAATTGAAAAAGGTTGAGGCTATTATTCGTCCCTTCAAGCTGGACGAGGTCAAAATCGCCCTAGTCAATGCAGGCGTTGTCGGTATGACGGTCTCTGAAGTGCGTGGCTTTGGCCGCCAAAAGGGACAAACAGAGCGCTACCGAGGCTCTGAATACACGGTTGAGTTTCTGCAAAAACTCAAAATCGAGATTGTCGTCGAAGATGATCAGGCCGATGTGGTGGTGGACAAAATCGTTGCTGCCGCGCGTACGGGTGAAATTGGTGACGGCAAGATTTTCATTAGCCCTGTAGAGCAAACGGTTCGTATTCGTACCGGCGAGAAAGACTTCGAGGCAGTTTAAGCGCTGCTGCGGTCTGATATTATGGCCGCTATTGTTACCGGATCGACTCAGCTACTGGGGGTGATAGGGTGCCCGATTGAGCACTCTCTCTCCCCCGTCATGCATAATGCTGCGATCGCAACCCTATCTAAAGACACGCTCTCTCATATTTATGTCCCGCTGCACGTAGAGCCTGAGCATCTTAAGTCAGCCATTGAAGGCTTGGCGAATGTGGGCTGTCGTGGCTTTAATGTCACCATTCCCCATAAGCAAGCGATTATTCCCCTCCTGAACGAAGTCTCTTCAGTGGCGAAGGCGGTGGGGGCCGTCAATACTGTTTGGCGCACTGAGCAAGGCTGGTCGGGGACTAATACTGATATTCAAGGCTTTTTGGCTCCACTACTAGTGCAGCCCCGTGACTGGTCGTCCAGTACCGCTATAATTTTGGGCAGTGGCGGTGCGGCCAGAGCGGTGATCGCCGCCTGCGGTCAACTCAACTGCTCCACCGTTCAGATTATTGGTCGCAGCGCAGATCGCTTAGAGCGCCTCAAAACCGATTTCTCGACGCTACCCATTGAGATTCAGATCTATACCTGGGATAGGTTGCCGGACCTGATCGCCAGCACCGCACTACTCATCAATACGACGCCCGTGGGTATGTATCCCGCTCTCGATCAGTCCCCGGTGCCGCCAGATATTCTGGCACGGCTTTCAAAAGATGCGATCGTGTACGACCTGATCTATACCCCGAATCCGACCGAACTGCTTAAAAATGCCCAGACTATCGGGTGTCAGACCCTTCATGGGTTAGAGATGTTGGTGCAGCAGGGAGCGGCAGCTCTAGAAATTTGGCTTCAACAGCCCGTACCCATTGAGGTCATGCGTACTGCCGCCCAGGCGCA
The DNA here is from genome assembly GCA_050330855.1 of Thermosynechococcaceae cyanobacterium. Classification (GTDB taxonomy): domain Bacteria; phylum Cyanobacteriota; class Cyanobacteriia; order Thermosynechococcales; family Thermosynechococcaceae; genus RCC1774. Next base: position 57,351 of record JBHJNL010000013.1, read on the forward strand.
GCTTGCTCAATAAAGCAAGCTTCGCTCTCGACCAGATCTATTACTTTCTGTGCGGGTTAAGGCTTTACCCTGATCTTGGGCGTTAGAGTCGGTAAGGAAGGGCGGCGAATGCCGTTGAGTTCTTGGCTGATCGGCAGCTTGGCTCCGTCTAGAATTGCGCCCTTGAAATTCACATTCTGCAACATAGCACCGGTTAAATCTGCATTCGTTAAATCAGCACCGTTGAGATTGACGTTTCTCAAGATTGCAAATCTAAGATTAGCGCCTGCGAGGTTGGCCCGCTTCAGCTTCGTATCGGTCAAACGCGCCCCCTGCAAGTCCTTGCCCGCAAGATTTGCATCTTTGAGATTGCATCGATTGCAGAATCGAGTCATCAGCAGTCGTTGAACATGGCCCTTATCCTCGGCTTGGGCGGCGATCGGTAGCGTGCTGATCAACAATAGACCGCTCACAACCATTAATCGAGGCCAGAGGCCCATGCGCTGCCTTCGGGAATCGTCTGGCAAGCCTTGTTCAGTTGCAATAGGGTACATAACTAGCCCTGTAGATAAAGAAAAGAACGCAAAGCGCAGGAGCCGCTGCTTGTTGATGCGATCGCAAACCATCACTCATGCTCCTATTGACCTAGGGTACCCAGATCCCACTGTCGCAATCACAGGCCATCCTTTCAAGCCGCCACCATCGAAGCTAAAACGCCTCTAAGGGAATCTTTAGAACGCGGGGCGATGCCGAATCAGATTGAGAAATTCTTCCCTGGTTTTCTGATCTTCCTTAAAGACCCCCAGCATTGAACTGGTTACGGTCCAAGACCCCGGCTTCTGAACCCCGCGCATTACCATGCACATGTGGCTTGCTTCCATCACCACCGCGACTCCCTGAGGCTCTAGTACCAGTTGAATCGCTTCTGCAATCTGGCGCGTCAAGCGCTCCTGCACCTGGAGACGGCGAGAATACATCTCAACCACCCGCGCTAACTTGCTTAAGCCAATCACTTTCTGATTCGGGATATAGGCAACATGGGCCTTGCCAATAAAGGGCAGCATGTGATGTTCGCAAAGACTAAAGGCGTCAATATCACGCACCAGGACCATTTCGTCATGGCCTTCATCGAAGATGGCACCATTGACCAGCTTCTCAAGGGACTGGCCATAACCACTGGTGAGGAACTGCATTGCCTTCGATACCCGTTTGGGCGTCTTCAATAAGCCCTCGCGTTCAGGATCTTCGCCCACGCCTCTTAAAATCGTGTCAACAGCCTGTCTCATCTCTTCTTCTGAGACCGCAACCTGCTCTTCAGTTCTTGTCTTTTGCGAAAGACTGCGGTCTGGACGGGGTGTCACCGAGGCTGGGTTACCATTTGGAGTTTGGGTCGGGTTATTGGAAAACTCAGTAGAAGCAATCGTCATAATGAATCCAGTAACAGTAGATAAAAGATAAAGGGTTACGGCCTAAGACGCTAGAATGTGCCCACATTCGGCATTAGAACTAGCTCCTCAATCACCGCATGCTGCGGCAGTTGCACAGCACCCAAAATCGCTTGGGCCACGTCATCCGGGGAGAGCATAGCCTCGCGATCAAAGTCAGCATCAACATCGGGGTTATCCCACAAAGATGTATTGACAGCCCCCGGACAAATTGCCATGACTCGAATGCCGTGGGCACGTTCTTCTAGGGCCAAGGTCTTGGTCAAGGCCATCAGCCCAAACTTGCTACTGCAGTAAGCCCCCCACTGACTGAAGACCTGACGCCCGCCAATGGACACAACATTGATAATGGTGCCCTGACCACAGACCCGCATACTGGGTAAAACCGCTTGAATGCACTGCAAGGGGCTGGTGAGGTTGAGAGTTAAGACCGATTGCCAATCAGCAAGGGGCATATCGAATAGGGCTGCGGTATATCCGATGCCGGCATTGTTGACCAAGATATCGACAGAGCCAATCTCTGCAATACGATAGGCAACCTGCTCAACGCGAGCGAGATCAATACTGTAGGTCTGCGCCTTTACACCCAATGCCTGTGCCTCTTGCACAACGGGCTGGAGCGTCTTCTCTGACCGCCCGACTAGGGCAAGGTCGATGCCAGCTTTCGCAAAGGCAAGAGCCGTTGCGCGGCCAATACCGCTGCTTGCCCCTGTAATCAGGGCACGCTGTTGATGGGGGGAGGTCATTAATTACGCGTTAAAAAATTTTGGTTAGGGTCGTGATACGCCGGTGGTCTTGACGATCAGTGGCTATATTATGGAGCGGCTACACTTAGAGCCGTCCAAAGAACAGGCATAGATTCATCGCTTACACTTCAGCCGAATATTACGTTTCAGCGCAGCATAGTTGATTTGTGAATAAACATGTCGGCTTTCATATCTTACCACTGCATTTAAATCTCTGTGGTGGCTGCCTATGCCGCAATTTCAGTAAAGACACCCATCCGACGGAACTTATCGTATCTCAAGTCTCGCCGTTCTTGACCTGAAAGCCGCCACAGCTCATCTAGGGACGTTAGTATCGTCTGCTTTAGCGTTTGTGCTGCTCCAATCGGGTTGCCGTGGGCACCCTCGGGTGGTTCCGGCAGAATTCGATCGATTAAATCGAGGTTGAGCAGATCTTTGGCCGTGATCTTGAGGGCGTCTGCTGCCTTTGGACCTTGCTGGGCATCACGCCAGAGAATTGCGGCGCAGGCCTCAGGGGGCGCAACACTATAGATAGAGTGCTCAAACATAAAGAGGCGATCGCCCACCCCAATTCCTAATGCTCCACCAGAGCCGCCTTCACCAATCACTGTGCAGATAATGGGCACATCAAACTGAAACATCTCGCGAAGGTTACGTGCGATCGCCTCTCCCTGTCCATACTGCTCGGCTTCAAGGCCCGCCCAGGCAGCGGGAGTATCAATGAAGGTTAAAATCGGTAAGTTAAATCGATTGGCGTGGTCCATTAAACGCAGTGCCTTTCGGTAACCGCCGGGAGAAGCCATCCCAAAATTTCGGGCCACGTTGTCTTTGGTATCGCGTCCTTTTTGGTGACCGACAATAAGCACCGGTTGACCTGCAATCGTGCCAATGCCTCCCACAATCGCCGGGTCGTCTGTTCCTTGGCGATCGCCATGCAGCTCCATCCAGTCATCGGTAATGGCTTGAATATAGTCGAGGGTACTCGGACGTCGAGGATGACGGGCAAGCTGCAGCTCCTGCATCGGTGTTAAGCTGCTGAAAATCTCTTGGCGGAGCTGATTGGCTCTCGCCTCTAGCTGCTGCAGTTGTTCAGAGACATCCACATCACTGTGCTCTGCTAAGTCACGAATTTGGTCAATACGTGACTCCAATTCAGCCAGAGGTTTTTCAAAATCAAGGAGCTGCGGTTTACGCTTCGAAGCAGTCATGAACCTATGCCTTCGCCAACAAAAAATACTAGAGAGACCCTTACTATCCCTAGCAAGTCCGACTCTTAAACAAACGTTGCCGTCTGTTAGTAGTATACGCTACGGTTTTTCCTTCCTTAATCGAAAAGGCCCATAAAAATTACGCCAAAACCCATTGAAAGAGATTGTTCTCAGTGGGCTGCGATGAACAAAAGAGCGAAGGAGGGGAATCAAGCCCCCGAATGATGGAACCACAATCCACAGCACTGTTTCCTTTGAGAGTGATGCCTCCTATAAGCCTGTAAATCCATCGGTTTCAGCGACGAAAGTTCGTCAATCACCCCTGTAGAGAACAGTGACTTAACTTCAGCTTTCAGGTCAGCTTAGCCCAGGTCAGGTGCAGCGGCTACCCTCCTCAAATTTTAGGTTGCAGCATTGACCTGAGCACAATTCCGACACAGGCCAAAAAATTCCAACGTATGGTAGAAGACTTGAAACTTTTGATTTTGAGTGAGTTTTTTCTCTAATTCATGTACAGGACATTCCTGTAGGGGCAGGGAACTACCACAGTTGACACAGGTAAAATGATGACGATGGGCTGAGGCAATGCTGTATATATATTCACCATTGGCGAGGGAGCGAGCCTGAACTTTGCCCATAAGCTGCAGGGCTTTAAGGGCACGATATACCGTCGCTAATCCCACTCGTTGCTGCTGTTGTCTCAACGCTTGATGCAAAGACTGAGCAGAAAGCTCTTGTGCGGAGGAAAACAGAGCCTCTAAAATCCGCCGTTGATTGGGAGTCAGTTTTTCTTTCATTCTCTATCCCTCACGTGACTGGCTTCCAAAGAAAGGTTAACGTTGACGATACAATAATGATAATCGTTCAAGCCTCTCAACTAAAGGCGAGCAGCACTTTTTCTCAACTTCAACGATAATGAACTATCGGGTTCTGAGGTCTGCCCATGACTCAACAACTGCTAGATACCCAAGCACAAGAAATCATTACCGAGTTAGATATCAGCCACTTGGTCATTGAGGA
>JBHJNL010000014.1:0-19552 GCA_050330855.1 Thermosynechococcaceae cyanobacterium
GTTGTACTCAGACCAATTGCGGATTTGGTAACTCATTGGCTTCAGGTTTTCGGTGGTACTTAAACCTTAACGTACGAGCCAGACGCACAGTTACAAACCTCTCTTCATGCAACAACGCCCATCGGGTGCATACTTTTTCGTTCTCCAGTTAGATGAGCCACAACCTGATCGCCCAGCACAATCTGAACCACCTCACCCGGATCTAACTTGGCAATCACCTCAGCAAGATTCTTTTGTACATCGTGGAGCATCAGACGATTCATCGCACATGTATTCTCCGACAGGATCGTTGCTGACTTAAGGATAGCAATCAATCACGAGCAAAATGACCGTAGGACGCTCCACTGACCCAGCATAGATGGAAAAAGATCGAACTATCTCAATAAGCCCCTTTTTGATTATTTAGCCATTAGGATCGGAAACTTCTGTCCTCCTGTTTTTGCCGAATATTGTGGCAACAACAAGGTGAAGGTTGTTCCTTCGTTGACTTGGCTCGCGACCTGAAGCTGACCGTTATGATTTTCGGTAATCGTCTGTGCGATCGCAAGTCCTAAACCCGTCCCCGACTCTGACAGAACTGCCGATTTTTTGCGGGCGGGATCAACCCGGTAAAAACGACGAAACAAATGAGGTAGAGCTGTCTCAGAAATCCCAATCCCTGTATCACTGATGTCCACCTGCAGATAGGGAAATCCCTGGCGCTGAATTTGCTGTAGCCGGACCTCAACCGCGCCCCCCATCGGCGTGTACTGCAGTCCGTTGCTAACGAGATTTGTAAACAAACGCGCAAGCTGATCATAGTCACCCTGCAAAGTATAGAGTTCTTCTCCGGATGAAGTATCGGGATCACCTAGATCTAGAGATAGCTTGATTTGTTTAGTGATTGCGATCGCACCCTGTTCTTCCACCACCTGCATCAACAGCGCATCCAGTGGACAGGGCTGCATCTGCATCTGACCGACCCCACCATCTTGTCTCGCAAGAAACAATAAATCATCCACCAGTCGGCCCAAGCGTTGCGTCAATCGTTCAACAACCAGAAGCTGCTGCCGCTGCTCCTGGGGGTCAGACTCCGCTTCGGTTAACGCAACCTGGACATTTGTTTGAATCAGCGCAATGGGATTACGCAGCTCATGAGAGGCATCAGCCGTGAACTGCTTGAGCTGCTGGTAAGACTCTTGAATCGGTTCAATCGCAAGTCGAGAGAGAAACCACCCCACCGCTGCCACCAGACCAATCAGCAAACTGGTGCCCACACCCAAGTCAATAAACAATTGTCGAGCCGGTTTAGTTACCTCAAACCAAGGATGACTGACCCGTAGAAAACCGATCACGTCTTTGCCATCGGTGAGCTTACGCGTTATTTGGCGCAGCCAGTAATCTGGTGAGATTTCGACCGTAACGCCCCCCGGATTGAGGCGAATCGGCACGTCAATCGGATCCTTAAACGTAGACCACAGCAGCACTCCGTTGGGGCCGTACCACTCCAAATCAATGCGGTCATCTTCCACCGCCTCAGGGGGGCTACCAAAGCTAGCCTCTAGGTTAATCCGATCTACCGCCATCGGTGCGTTAGCGTCTACCACCAGAGATCGCTGCACAATTTCCACCACATGATTGAGGGTGTCATCCACCCGCTCGATCAGGGTGCCACGCACATAGAGATAGAAACCACTGGCAAAGAGCAGTAGCAGGATCGCCGTGACCACGGTGTACCACAGCGCTAACCGGCGGCGGGTCGCTTGAAACATGACAAGATTAATCCAGAACCTTATTCAGACGCCGCTTCCATTGCCAGCTTCTCTTTATCGCGCTTACGTTTCTTGGCATAGAGCTGAATCGTGACCGCCATCGCAATGATCATGCCAAAGATCACCCACACCGTTGCATCCGTCGGCAGACTATTTTTGAATACCGCCAGCAGCACAATCACCAGCAACAAAATCGTGGGCGCTTCATTCAAAGCTCGCAACTGCTGCCCCGTCCATCCACAGGCATCGGCAGCCAACTGCTTCATGAGATAGCCGCAATAAAAATGATAGGCCAGCAGAAATGCCACAAAGGCCAGCTTCACCTGGAGCCAGCCCTGTTTGAGCACCTCTGGCTCAGTGGTGAGCAAACCCACCGCCATCGCCACTGTCACCACCATCCCAGGATTAGTGATGATGGTATAGAGGCGCTTTTCCATCAGTCCATACTGATTTTTAAGAATAGACTTTGCCGGTTCTGGCTCTTCATTGGCTTCAACATGGTAGATAAACAGCCGCACCAGATAAAACAAGCCTGCGAACCAAACCACAACACCAATAATATGAAAGGCTTTAAACCAGAAATAAGCCATGATTGTGATGCTCCATTGCAACCCTTCAGGTCAATCCTAAACTAGCGCCGCATCAATTACGCCTCTTCGCCCTCCGCGATCGCGACTTCAACAAATGGCTCTGCTCAGCATAGCGTTCATTCTTGGGGCAGTAGGTCTCAATTAGAGTTGGGGCAATAATGCCTGAAAGGCAACGCCCCGATGGCTCCATCGTCGCTTCTCGTCCGCTGAAAGCTCAGCAAAGGTTTTGCCCTGGGCAGGCAAGTAAAAAACAGGGTCATAACCAAAGCCACCGTCCCCTCGGCCAGCTCGAAGAATTTCGCCAGGGCATTGCCCCTCGGCATGGCAGGCAATGGTTCCATCGGGGCGTGCCAAGGCGATAACGCAGGTAAACTGGGCTGTACGGTTGAGTTCACCGCCTAGTTCATTGAGGAGGCGTTCAATTCGTTCTGCATCGGTATTGCCATAGCGAGCCGAATAAATCCCTGGAGCGCCTTTTAGGGCTTCTACCTCTAAGCCTGAATCGTCGGCAATGGCCCACTGGCCGGTCATTTGCGCCACCTGAGACGCCTTCAAGCAAGCATTGGCTAAAAACGTTTCACCCGTTTCTTCAACCTCTAAATCGGCAGGCATCAATTGAAGCTGCCAGGGCAACCCAGCCAAGAAATGCTGCATCTCTTTAAGCTTGCCGGGGTTTTGAGTCGCAACAATCACAGTTCGCACATTAGTGGCCTAAACATAACATCCGGTTCAGTATCTCCCGTTTTCGAGTGGGATACTAGCGGTTATTTCGATTGATTTGAAACAATCAGAGCCTCAGAACCGTTATGCTATGACAGACAAAATTGTCTAGTTTCAGGTTGAACATACCAATGATACGACGTCTTATCTGGGTTTATGCCGGTGCGCTACTTGCGATCGCAAGCTGCAATTCAGCCCCCTCAAGCGTTCCTGAGCAAACAACTCCTCCGTCCTCGGCAACCGATACAGCGGCATCCGACACAGCCGAGAGTCAGGTTCAGATTAATGAACCCAATACTGGAACCAAGGTGGGGCTAGAGCTACCCGTCAAAGGTACTTCACCGGCCCCTGGCGAGAAAGTTTGGCTGATCGTCCATCCCACCCATACCGCCGATTACTGGGTCCAGCCCCCAGCAGCAAGTGGCGGCGAAGGGGAATGGGAAACAGTTATTTTTATCGGCAGAGAAGGCACGGAAGATGTGGGTCAAAGCTATGACATTAAAGCCGTCGTCAATCCAAAGTCGCCCCTCAAAGAAGGAGATGTTCTCAAAGACTGGTCTGAGGGTGAATTCACCTCAACCGTTACCCAAGTGGAGCGGAAGTAGGGGAAAGCATCACAAAATGACGAGAAGAATCAATGGCTAGCCATTTCTCTTGACGGAGTTGGCTGAGCAGCCGAGTCACCGTTACGCGGGTGGTCGCCGTTAGATTCGCAAGCTGCTGGTGGGTCAAGCGCACCGTCAACCGAATCCCCTGTGATGTAACTTGACCAACATCTTGACTGAGCAACATTAAAAGCAGTCTGAGGCGATCTTCGACACGACGCTGTGAGGCCATCGCCAACAGGGCTTCCGTTTGCTTAAGTCGATTCCCAAGCTGCTGAAATAGCCCCTGAGCCAAACGTGGGGACTGCTCCAGCTCCATTTGATGTAGACGCATCATCACCACATCGGTGAGCGCTATCGACTCATAGGGGTTGAGCTGAGTAAAGGGTAAACCAAAGGGCATCGCAGGAGAGGCTAAGCCCACAATTGTTTCGTCTCCAGACGGGTGCAGCGTGCTCAGTTGGACAAGGCCACGGCAAATCACCCAGACTTCATGCTGCTGCAGCGGAATCGACTGACCTCGTTTGAAGTCATAAAGGTTACGCCCTTCGTAGATATCTTCGATCAGTTGCCGAAAATCCGTTGCCCTCAGTTGAGTAAAGATCGGTGTAGATGCCATAGAACCAAGCGGAGTGAGGAGATACTATCCACCGTAGGTCATGCCTGCAGAATCCGGGTAAAATCTAGGTTGTGAGAAGGTTAAGGTCTTATTTTTATTTCAATAAAGCTTTTCTCTTATTTCTGCTCAATTAAACTTGAGCAGAAATGGCATGGATGCCGTCGTCCCAAACCGCATTACCGTGACTCGCTCTACAAGTGTTAAGTTACGAGGGCAGAGGCATGGACGGCACCACATGATTTTTCATCATAACTTTCGATTGAGATCTCTCGCTTGGGTTGTGATTCTTGTGGGCTACCTAAGCTTAGGATGGCTCCAGCCTGCATGGGCAGCCAATGAGCGAAACGTCAACTACACCCTGGCTGATCTGAAGGGAGCTGACTTCTCAAATCAAGATGTATCGGGCACTTCCTTTGCCGGTGCCGATATGCGTAATGCAGATTTTCATGGTGCCAACCTATCCGCTACAATTTTGACCCAGGCTGTCTTTCAGCGGGCCAATCTAAAGGGGGCTGACTTATCAGAAACCTTTGGCGATCGCGTCATCTTCAACGACACCGATCTAACCAATACCCTCTTTGTCAATGCTTTACTGACCTCTAGTATTTTCTACGACGCCAACATCACCGGGGCCGACTTTACTGATGCTCTCATTGATCGGATGCAGGTATCTGTCTTGTGTCAGACAGCAAGCGGCGTCAATCCAGTCACAGGCATAGATACTCGCGAAAGCTTAGGGTGTCGCTAAGATGACCAGGCCGCAATTGCTGCCCTCATTCAAACTCCTTCTCCCTAGGGAGAGGGCTGGGGTGAGGGTGAACCCAGAGCTAAAGTTCTATTAGTTATTTAACTCTTGATCATTAGGACTGCGTTGAATCAGCGCTAGAGTCTGGGTAGGGTCCATTGAGCTGTTCAGCTTCAGGACAATCATCTGAGACCAAAAGCTCTGCTTCGCCCTTCGGCACAGATGCTAACTTCCGCATAATGCCGCCAATGCTATCGATGCGAATAATTTCTTCCCAGGCGCAGATTTCGTCTTCTTCATCTGTTTCATAGCGCAGCGTGATCAAGTCCCCTTCGATATCCGTAATCTGGGCACGCTCTAGCCACCGCTGCTGATCTCGCAAGAAAATCCAAACATCTTGTTCGTCAGTATGGAGTTGATAAATCTTGCGATGTAGCATCAGTAGGGTCTCCTAAACACGAAGGTCTGCAGCCGTCAATTAGACTAACGAAGGGGTCCGGCAACCCTCGATGTGCACCTTAGACAAAGGCCTGCAGTCGGCTCACAATATCTTCGGCAGGCATAACCCCCTCAATCCGCTCTACCGGATCACCTTGCTTGAAGAGTACCAGAGTCGGCAACGCATGGACACTATATTTACTAGCTAAGTTGGGATACCGTTCTGTATCGATCTTAACAACCTGCACCTGATGCTTCATCAACGTCTGCACCTGATCTAAAATCGGTGCCAACATCCGACAGGGACCGCACCAATCTGCATAAAAATCGACCAGTAAAGGGGTCTCGGAGGCAGAGAGCATCTCTTCAAAGCTTGCGAACTGTTTTTGAGTTGCCATGAATTCTCCAAATGAGCGTAGGTGTACTTCTAATTTTAAGGGGTGAAAATCAATTTCACCGCAAAAATAAACAGGATTTCGAGTTTTCTCGTTCAAAATACTACTATCGCAGTCCGACTCAGGCAAAAGAGGGGCTAGTTGAGATGGAGGTTATGTTCAATCACCACCTCAGTCAGGTCGCTCATCGACATACATCGCTGCTGATCGAGGGTATCAAGATAGCGCTTCTCTTGGTAGTACAGTCGGCGGATATCTTCTAGCTCGCGCAAACAGTAGCTTTCTTCTTCAAGCAGAGTCTGGGCATGTTCAGATTCATCATCAATCATCTGTTGAATATGCTGTAAATAGGCGCTGAGGATTTGCTTGCCCTTGAGTTCGCGTTTGGCAGACTTAAGCGCTGACTCCCACATCTGTAAAAGGTGGCGGCACCGTTTTTCACAGGCAATCCGCTCTAGGCTGGCGGCAGCGGCTCGAATGGAGAGATTAGGACGCAGCAGATCTAGCTCCGTTTTTTCATTCAGTTGAATCAAATGGTAAATCTGCTTCAGTTCATCGGTAAAGGTCGTACAAAGATCTTGTACGGCACTGATCAAGTCAAAGTCTTCAGGAATCGGTGTGACTTCTGGGTGGGAGGAATACTGCTCAGGATTTGCCTTAATCACCTCATCCTCAAGGACGAGAATCTGCCGCCACAAAAAGCGGTGGTGAGAAAAGCTAAACTCAACGTCCCGATCCTTCATTGATTCTTGAACCGTGGCCCGGTAGTGGGGGCGATGCAGATAAATCCTTAAAAGCTGAGCTTCTGCGGCTTCTCGCAGGGTATAGTCTGCGGGGCGCTGCCATTTCTCTGATCGCCCTAGCCATCGTTGTCCTCGCACCTGCTGCCGCAGTGCTTCTTCAAGCTGCAAAGACAGCCGAGAATCTCCCTGACTGAGGAGGGCGGCACAGTTATGAATGTAGTGGGTCCGTAGAGCGGCGTTGGGGAGTTTGCCCAACAGGGCCACAATCGCTTGGGTGGCCTCTTGAAATTGGTCGGCCTGCTGTAGATCTTGGTTTGCGATCGCACGTGAAATTTGCCAGTCCAGCCACAGCGGAGCCGCCTCCACAAGCTGCTCATAGGCTTCCCGACTTGATCCCAGCAAGAACTCGTCGGCATCCTTGCCATTGGGTAAATTGAGGACTCGAAGCTGCACATCACCGCGATAGGCAAGGGCTTCCACCTCAGAAATGGTGCGTTCGGCAGCTTTACCTCCGGCAGCATCGGCATCGAAATTGAGAATAATTCGCTTTGATTCGGTGTAGCGCAGAAGCTGCTTGACCTGATGTTCGCTGAACGCCGTCCCCATTGAGGCCACGGCATTGGTGATCCCCGCCGCATGGAGGGCAATCACATCAAAATAGCCCTCGACAACAATGGCCCGGTCGTCTTGAACAATGGTTTTACGGGCTTTATCAAGACCAAACAGCAGCTTGCCTTTATTAAACAGCTCTGTTTCAGGAGAGTTCAGGTATTTCGGTTCTTCCCCGGTCAGAGTCCGAGAACCAAACCCCACTACTCGACTCTGATGATCGTGAATGGGGATCATCAGGCGATCGCGAAAGCGGTCGTAATAGCCGTCTCCGTTTTTGCGAGGCACAATCAGCCCGGCCTGCTCCACCAATTCCTCAGAGAAGTGCTTCTCTTCAACGAGATGCTGATAAATCCCCTGCCACTGGTCGGGGGCATAGCCGAGCTGAAACTGCTGGATGGTTTCTTCACTCAACTGCCGCGTTTGCTGAGCATAGTTAAGGGCAAACGCCCCTTGAGGCTGACGCAAGCCGTGCTCGTAATATTTGCAGGCGATCGCCAAAACCTCATAGAGCTGCTCCCGTAAAGACAGCTTCTTCTCAAGCTGCTGCTTTTCTGCCTTCGCCAAGGTCTGGACCGGCACATCGTAGCGTTCGGCCAGCCCCAGCACGACTTCTGCAAAGGAGCGCTTTTCTAGCTCCATTAAAAACTTAAAAGCATTTCCCCCTGCACCACAGCCAAAGCAGTAGTAGAACTGCTTCTCAGGGCTAACGCTAAAGCTGGGGGTCTTCTCGTCGTGAAAGGGACAGCAGCCCACCAAGTTACGACCCTGCTTACGCAGCACAACATGATCTGAGACCACATCCGTAATGTCAGCGGCCTGGCGAACCTGCTCAATCGTATCGGGGTGTATGCGCGGGATATCCATTTATTTAATGCACGATCCTTCGCAAAAGAATGACGACATCAATTCAGGAATCAAACACTTTAACTAGTACCAACATACCATTTTAGTGCTGTATGGCAGAGAGTGGGGTGCTGTACTACCAATAGCGTTCTTTTTGAATGTGGCTACTAGCATAACCCTAGATATGTGATTCGAGAGGGTTTGTTTCGCTTCTTTTTGTCCTGGAACTCTTTAGCACTAGGCCAGCGTGCAGCGGTCTCTCTGAGCTCAAAGCGCGGTACCGTTCCCTTCTAGCTGATTATTATGCTAATTTCAGAACAGTAAAGAAGTATTTTCGATTTCAGTAGATTGTTGAATAGACGTCTGTGCAAATCGATACTCTCTTCCTTCTTCTGATTCTGGAGTTGTTTTAATGTCAGTTTATGTCGGGAATCTGTCCTATGACGCCACTCAGGATAATCTGAGTCAGGTGTTTCAGGAGTATGGGGCAGTCAAAAGTGTCAAATTGCCCACAGACCGTGAGACCGGTCGACCCCGTGGGTTTGCCTTTGTTGAAATGGAGTCCGAAGCAGAAGAAACGGCTGCAATTGAGGCACTCGATGGCGCTGAGTGGATGGGACGTGACCTCAAGGTCAACAAAGGCCGACCCCGTGAAGACCGCAAGCCTGCCGGTGGCGGCTGGAGTGGAGGCGGTAGCCGTTACTAAAGCTGTGTCCTATTTTGATCAAGTCTCCAGAGCAGGCTCTATGGCTGCTCTTTTTTGACGTTTCTAGGGAGAACCCTGGACAATATTTGTTGTTTAGCTTTATAAAGGTGACCGGATGGCCCAGATTATTGTTGGTGAAAGTGAAGGAATTGAGTCAGCGCTGCGACGATTTAAGCGGACTGTCTCTAAAGCAGGTATTTTCCCAGACATGCGTAAGCATCGTCATTTTGAAACACCGCTAGAAAAGAAAAAGCGCAAAGCGATCGCCAAGCGCAGAAAGCGCAGAATGCGACGCAACTAATTTTGGGTCTTGTTTGAGTACTGTTCAAGTAAGGTCTCAACGGCATTGAGGAGTTCGTCCGGGTGCCAACCTTGATAAAGGCTGGCTGCAATGGCACATCCTCCTGCACCAACCCCTTCTTTGACAAACCCCTGCTCATAGGCTCGCAGTTGCGGGTAGCTTGACGCACTAAAGTCAAGCTGACTGGCCAACAAGGGGGCTGCGTTGATTAAATCAGCTAGCCCCACCGTATCGCCGGTGGGGTCTTCAGCAACCCAGCGCGTGGTGCCAATCACCACCTGTTCTGGGCACCATTCTTCTAATTCTGATTGGGCTATTGCCCTAGCTAGGGCATACACCGCCAGCATTTGAGTCCCTCCGGCCAGCAACACGCCGCCAGACCGGCTGGCCGCAATCATCATGCCCGCCACTACAATTTGCATGGGGTCACCCACTGCCGCCGCCAACATGAGCGGGTTGGTGAGGTCTTGATCGGATGCAGCCCGCAAGCCTGTTTCAACGATCTGCTGTTTTTGAGCATGGTTGCAGATGGGATGGCTACTGTTGACCTTACCTAGTGCCGAAAATCCTAGCCCGGTTAAAATGGCAAGGGCAGTGGTAGTGCCCCCAACCACGCATTCTGAGCAGATCAGATAGCTGCCGGGGATCGCTAATTTTTGTCCCCACTGCAGTCCCTGTCGCCATAGCTGTTTGACCATCGCCAAAGGGAGCGCCCTCCCAGAAGACAGACAGCGGGCGGGCTGTCCGCCCAGGTCTACGTGATCAATGGGGGGTGGGGTCGGCAATCCAGCGTTAAAAATCCGCTGGGGAATCCCTAGGCCATTGAGTACGGCGCGCGAGATAAAAACAGGCGATGCCCCCTGATCTAGAGGCGGCAGTGGGTACTGAACGACATAACTGGGGCCGTTGATTAAGAATTCAGCATCTGCGATCGCAGTAAATCTCCGCGCTCGGGGGGTATTTCCTGCAGCCGAAATCCCAGGGTGTAGTGCCGTTTCAGTAAATCCTAAAATACAGGCAAATAGGGGTGCACAATTTCGGTGGCGCTGGAGCCATTCCTGCCCTTGCTGTTGCTGGGTGTAGACCCGAATCATGTCTATTCTTCTTGGTAGTCCAGCAAAATCTGTAGCCATCGCGGCGGATTCGGTATCGGGCTATCGAGACGTTCGAGCAATAACCAAGAGACTAAATGCACCAGCAGCACATAGAGTGCGGCATTCACAAACAGCAGGCCCACCGCAAAAAGCTGGACAACGACAAGATCAGGTTCAATCAAGACTCCTAACTTCAGGAAAATCCAGTCTAGTAAGCCCAACACTTGGCGGTTGAGATAGAGCCAAAGATTGGTCCCTAACAGCAGCGACAAAAAACCGACCTGGAAGAACAAGCCCGCTGCCATCACCAACACCCCCCACCCCATTGAGAGATACCAACCGGCGCGACGACGCCACAATCCCCCCAGTAGAACCCCTAGAAAACCGTAGGGAATCAAGAACTGAAGGCTGCGAGGTGGCCCCAGCAAAACCGCCACCAACAGTGACGTTACCATCGCGGTCATCCAAGCAGCTCGTCGTCCCCAACGCAGGTAGGCCAGGGCCACCGGCACCGGAAAAAACATCCGTAGGAGAGGTCCAGTCGGCACGTAGAAATTAATGAGCCAAATTAGTGCAGTGGTGCTTGCTAAGAATGCCGTCTCCACCATCACTAAAGGCCCAGTGATCAAATGTCGAGAATTAGGGGCGGGTTCTCTCGGCGTTGAGATAAAGTCGTCAAGCTCTGAAGAGGGCAAAGGCTCGGGCATAGTTAGAGATCAGGTCAACACAAAGACGGCTTGAAAACTCTTTGAAGAGAATGGGAAATTCTCTCATAACACTCCCATCGGCCTTAAAAAGCCTCTTGAGACTCGTCCATTGAGCAGCGCAGGAATAATGACTGAGGATAGTGTTGTTGCTACAAAAGCAGGTTTTCGAGGGCATCTACATCAACGATACAGAGCGTATCACTATCACGCTGAATCAAGCCTTTCTTTTCGAGCTTACCCAAAACGCGTGTGACCGTTTCACGCGCCATACCGCTTAAGCTGCTTAACTCTCGATGGGGTAAATTTGGAATCTCGATACCACCCTTTCCTTCTTTACCTTGGCCTTCAGCTAGAAATAATAAAATATCAGCCACTCTGGAGGTGCTATCAGACTCTCTGAGCCGGAGCCGTCGATTAAGCTGACGCAATCGTCGAGCCATGAGCTTCGCCAGACGAATCCCTGCCTGGGGCTGAGTTTGTACTAGCGTCACAAAATCGGTGGCGGGTAGATTAGCCACCACCGTCGGCGTTAGGGTAATGACGTCGGTTGAACGGGGCACCTCATCTAAGGGAGCCATTTCGCCAAACACTTCACCCTTGCCCACAATATTGAGGGTTACCTCTTTCCCATCAATATTGTAAGTGCGAATTTTCACCCAACCGCTCAGGATGAAGTAAACAGAACTACCCCAGTCATTTTCTAAAAGGATCACCCGATTGGCTGGATGCTCTCGGGTCACCACATGAGCCACTGCCTGTTCAACAACGGCATCTGGCAAACCCTCAAAAAACGGAGTAGATCGCAGCACAGCCTTGAGGTCTGCGTCACGGGAATTCGACCGATCTTCCATGAATATTTTGCTCTCAGAATTAGCCCAATGCCTCCCCAGCTAAGGGATGGCGTAGCCGCTGTGGCAACCATAACAAAGAAAGCCCCTCCCTTGAAATATGTGCAAAGAAATATTGCAGACTCAAGGACTATCATGTTACATTTCTTTGCAAGAAGAATCATTGTTTATACACTTCAGGTTAATTCTTTGTGTTTAGGCTTCTCTGTTCTTCAGCACAGCAACCTTAGCCAGCCGCATATTTATGTTGGCTGGTTTTTTGGGCCTGTTACGTTTTTAGTCCTAGAAAACAGCTTAGGGCTATCTGAAGGGCTGCAGACATGTTAGATTTAAAAGCAGCTTACTAACGGTACTAACGGTAATGTCCCGCTCGTGGGTCATCTTATCCCCTGTCATCCGGCTCAATGAATTCGTTATAGATTAGAGAACGTTCTGTTATTCTGAGTTTAGTAAGTTGAATGAATTGTCAGGCTTGGGCTATTGAGGTTGTCTTGTATCTGCAAAGTGTGACCAAAATTAGCGTCTTGATATGACACGATTCGTAACCAATGTCACATGAATTATTTTAAATTTAGCGCTGGGATATGCTGAATACAGCGCGACAAACATTAGTGTTTCTGGGTCTGTCTACGGTTGTAGGAGCAACAGGGGTCTAGGGTCTAGCTTCATGCTGTGAAGAACTACCGCTCAATGGGCACAGCATAGATGTTTGATGTCGGAATAAGGACTACAGCCTACGGGGGGCTGTCTATTTCAGGTTTAGGTTGTTGATGTCTCATTTTAGAGGTGCTTTTCATGTCCATTCGTCTTTATGTCGGTAATTTGCCCAAAGAGCTTGATCGCCAAGAACTTGAGACGCTCTTTGCTCAAGAAGCCGGTGAATCAACCTCAACCAAGGTTGTAATTGATCGCAAAACTGGCAAATGCAGAGGCTTTGGGTTTGTCACCGTTGAAACTGAGGCGCAAGCCGATCAGTTGATTGAAAAATTTAATGGTCATGTCTTTAATGACAGCACTCTGAAAATTGAGAAAGCGTTGCCTAAAGCCAATAATGAAACGGAAGGGGGTCGCACCACCACCAATAACGCTCCTCGTCCGTCCAGCAAGGGCAAGTCGAAGAACGCTAATACGGGTTCTCAAGCTAAAGCCGCGCAGCCCGATCCTCGATGGGCTGGTGAGCTAGAAAAGCTCAAAGAAATGCTGGTGGCTCAAACACAGTCCTAGACTCGCGATTTTCGCTTAATGCTTGTATAGAGCTGAGTCGTATAGTGTTTTTTCTTGGTGGGGGCTATGCAATCAGGCCATTGATGGCTTCTAAAAGTCCCTTGGCCTTGTTGAGGGTTTCTTCATATTCACGCTGGGGGTCTGAATCAGCGACGAGTCCGGCACCCGCTTGGACGCTAACGTGATGAAGATTGTCAGGACCGCCGTTTCTGACGACCATGGTACGAATTGCGATCGCAGTATTGAGCTGCCCTTCAAAGTCATAGTAGCCATAGATGCCAGAGTAGGGACCACGGCGACAGCCTTCGAGTTCATGGATAATTTCCATGGCGCGAATTTTAGGTGCCCCGCTGACGGTCCCAGCAGGGAAGCAGGCCTTCAACAATTCCCAAGCGGTTTTAGAGGGGTCGAGCTGACCGACGACGTTACTGACGATGTGCATAACGTGGGAATAGCGCTCAATCACCATCATTTGCTGATCGCTGATCCGCACGCTGCCCTTCACACAGACACGCCCCAGGTCATTGCGCCCTAGATCCACCAGCATGACGTGCTCAGCAATTTCCTTAGGGTCTTGCAGTAAATCTTTTTCGTAGGCTTGGTCCTGCTCAGGGGTTTTGCCACGGGGACGAGTTCCAGCAATGGGTCGCACTGTTGCCTGCAGGGGACCGCCAGGATCGCCAAGATGTTCGGCTTTCACCATCACTTCAGGGCTAGAGCCGATGATCTGCCAGTCTTTGAACTGGAAGTAAGCCATATAGGGCGATGGATTGATGAGTCGTAGGGAGCGATAGAGATTAAACGGTTCCCCTCGATAGTCCATATTCAAGCGTTGAGACAGGACTACCTGAAAGATATCTCCAGCTTTGATGTAGTCCTTGGCCTGCTGGACCCGCTGACAAAATTGTTCCGGCGTGACGTTGCTGACATAGCTGGGTGCAGAGGATGGCTGAGCAGACTGGTGTAGTTCTAGGGGCTGTCTATCTAGAGGGGCTTGCAGCTTTTTGACGAGATGATCAACGCGATCGCAAACCTGCTGATAAGCCTCCTGCAGATTTGCCGTCGAGCGCAGATCGGCATAGGCCACTGCCCAAATCTTGCGCTTTACCTGATCAAAGATCAAAAGCTGGTCCACCTGCATCCAGACACCATCGGGCAGATCGGTCGATTGAGCGGGATGCACTGGCACCCGTGGCTCCATCCAACGAATCATTTCATAGCCCCAGAACCCAAATAATCCGCCGATTCCCGGCGGTAGTTCCGGTAGTGTCACCGGATTGAATGGTTTGAGGCAGTCCGCAAGGACGTCGAGGGGGTTACCGGTAAAGGTTTCAGTGGCCCCACTGCGATGGGTTTGGATGCTTTGATTGTCACGTGTTTCTAAAACCCAGAGCGGATCGCAGCCCAGGAGACTATAGCGAGCCAGGTTCTCTCCCCCCTCCACTGATTCGAGCAAAAAGCTATAGGGTGCATTTGCACAAACGCGATACCAGGCTGAAACCGGTGTGTCTAAGTCAGCAACCCACTCCCGGTAGACGGGGATGAAGTTGCCCTGGGGGGCCAGCGTTTCAAACTGCGAAAAATCAGGAGAAATCATGAATGCGAGACCCATAGGTACTGAAAAAACTTGAACCCCCAGAGGAGGTTCAAGTTAAAGGTTTAGCAAATTGCTAAATCAAGAGATGCCTAGACGAACGAGACTTAATCGTAGGCTTGCTTGCCCGTGTACTTCAGTGACTTAGGATTGGGATTGCTGCCAATATTGCGGTCAACCTTATTAACCTGTGCACGTCCTTCTTTTACTTTCTCAGGGAACTGACCGTCTGCAGGGTGAAGCAGAGAGGTCTCGCCACCAGGAAGGATGCGGTAAATTTTGTAGTCAGTAATTTTCTTGGCACGAAGCTGGCGAATGCCTAGGGCAAGGCACTGTTCCTTTCGAGCTAAATAAAGTAGATTTTCGCCAGAGTGCATGGTTGCAGCCCCACCGGTGGGCATTTCGAAGACCTGCTCTTCCGGACTGGTCCAGGTGATGGCGTACTTCTCTTCAGTATCAGCCATCGAGAGCAATCCACCTGTGCTGCCACCGAATGATGGTGTTTTGCCAGTCAGTGTTTCTGCCATTAATTTTTCTCCCAATAGGGTCCGTTTAGGGTACCAAAGTCTTGATAACTAGAGGGATCGTATCATCGCGATTGTGCAGTTTTATCAAGTTTGCCCGGAACTGTTACAGTTCTTCAGGTGGAGCCTTGCGACACAGTCGTCGATGGCGCACCTAATTCCAGGGGCAACGTGAAATAAAATGTACTGCCTTGATCTTTCCCCGGAGATGCGGCTCGAATCTCGCCCCCCAGGTTCTGAATAATCTGGCGACAGATGGCGAGTCCTAGGCCTGTTCCCCCGGTGGTACGCCGGAGTGCGCCTTCTTCTTGGTAGAACCTGTCAAAAACTGTTTCAAGGAGATCGGGTTCAATGCCCCGCCCCGTATCGGCAATGCTGACCTCTAACTCTTGCTCAGAGAGGGGTTTGGCGGCTAAGGCAATCTGTCCTTCAGCCGGGGTAAACTTACAGGCGTTGTCTAAAAGCTTGGCTAGCACTTCCACTAACCACTCACCATCGGCCTTAACGAGGGGAAGATCGGCGGGGATTTCAACGGTAATGGTGGGAATCTGGGTATCGGCGGGATGGGTCCGAATCCGACTGAGGGCTAGATCAATACACTCTTGCAGGGCAAGGGGTTCTGGGTTTGAACTCACTCGCCCGCTTTCGAGGCGCGATAGAGTCAAAAAGTCTTGGATCAGCTTTCGCATTCGTTCGGCATCAGAGAGCGCCGTTGTCAGCATGACCTGCTGCAGTTCTTCGGGCATATCTGGCTCATTGGCAAGGCTTTCAAGACAAACCTGAATAGTAGAAAGCGGCGTCCTCAGTTCGTGGCCGGTGATAGCAATCAAATTGCTGCGGGTGCGTTCTAGCCCTTCTAACTGCTGGTTAAGCGTTTCTAGATCTGCAAAGGACTGGGCCTGAATCAGAGCCACACCGATTTGGGATGCGATCGCATCGACCATAGAGATTTCGGACTCGCTCCAGGTATAAACCTCACAATGATGCAGTTCTATCATTCCCAATAGATGCCCTTGATAGAGAACCGGCACCATTAGGAGAGAGCGCAGTTGGGCTTTTTTCATCTGCGCCTTGAGCACTTTGTTTTTGACAGCACTCAAAACATCTTCGACATACACCCGTTCTTGGTGCTCTGCCACTGATTGAAACCAGGGATTATTTTGTAAAGACCAGGTTTGAGTCAACAATGAAGCTTGGCCCGGTCCCGTAAACTCATACTGAACCTGAGCCGCCTGATCGCTGCCTTGACACTGATAAATAATACAGCGATGACTATGCAACGCTTTCCCAAGTTCTTTGACCGCCTCTTGAAGAATCTGATCAGGATTGAGGGACTGCCGAATGGCCGTGGTCATTAAATTGACCAGCCGTTCTTTGCGCTCTTGCTGGGCAATTTGCCGGTATGCTTTTTGCTGACGGTATTGTCCAGCCTGCAGATAGGTGACCAGACGATCAGCAAAGGGGGCCGGATCAACGTGGTTAAAGCCGTTGTCGGGTTCTCCATCGAGCTGAGCGCAGGCCTTCTTGATTTTGGGCTTGAGTTCAGGCCGATAGAGGCTGATGCGGTCTAGTAAGAGCTGAGCCGCTTGATAGCTGACCTGCCGGTCAAAGGTCCAGATCCCTTCAAACCGACGGGCTTGATCGGTTTGTGACACTTTTGATTTATCAGTGACCTTCACTTCTCGGCACAGGAGGCAAATGGCGTATTGCTGGCCCATCACCACGAGGTGCCACTCTTGACTGAGGCCGTCTTTGCGATCAAAGGCAATCGATTCATAGGGGCCGGATGCATTTTTGAATTCTGTCTCAGGTGCAGCCAACACATAAACCTGCGAAGACCGTTGGGCAATCCGCAAATACCGATGGGCTTCTTGACGATAGAATCGTTCTCGCTGAAAGCAAGCAATCACGAGGGGGCGATCATCGGTGCTGGCGAGAACCTGATCTTCCATGGCGTGGGACAGGGCTGTCAGGGAAGATTTAAAATAAAGTTGCGATCGCAAATGGGGCTGGGCATCCAGCAGCGTTTGGAGTAAAGAAGTGGCAATGATCATCATCAAGATGCCCCTATATCCAATGCAGTGGGTGGCAGTTGGGAAAACCCTCTTTGTTCCTGATTGGAAGTGTTCTGAACTAGGCGAACAGACATGTCGTTAGGCTAAAAGACCTTCCCCTAGCGTACAAGATTCCCTACCCTTAGACGGTACACCTCTGTTAAGAGAGAGCAATTTCTCCTGTGATGGCCTGACGCACCGATGACATTCGTTCCTTGGCAACAACCACACATTATTGAGCATAGCCAACGACTCATTCGTAGTTATCGGTACTGGACGGGGAATCAACTGATCTCGACCTTAGACACAGACGCCTTGGCCCATCAGTTGTTTAAGAGTCCCTGTATTGTTCTCTCCCATGGTCTAGAGGCTGATCCCATTATGAATTACGGCAATCAAGCTGCGCTAGATCTATGGCAGATTGAGTGGAAGCAACTGATTAAGATGCCCTCCCGGCTCACGGCAGAACCGATAGAACGTCACACTAGGGCGCAATTGTTAGCTCAGGCTGCCACCACTGGCCTCATTCAAAACTACTGTGGGGTTCGGATTACGCGAACCGGACGTCGATTTTTGATCGAGAACGCCACCATCTGGGATGTCTTAGATGAAACCGGTCTCCGCTGTGGGCAAGCTGCAACATTTACCCACTGGCAATGGCTCCATTCTGAGTAGGCCAATGGCCGAGCGGGAATTTGTGTCTAAGATTATCTCTGAATCAGGATTATCCGAGATATCCTAGTACACTAGACGTTCTACAAAAACTGCCGAAGTGTGATCGATCTCAAACAGCTACGCGAAAATCCAGAGGGTTTTAAGGAGCGGCTTAGCCGCCGTGGAGACTACAATCTGCAGGTTCTCCTCGATCTTGATCAGCAACAACGGGACTTAGAAACAAAGCGATCGCAACTCCAGGCCCGCAGTAACGAAATTGGCAAGGCCATCGGCCAGCAGATCAAGGGCGGTGCTGATCCCAAAGGCACTGAGATTAAAGCCCTGCGCGATGAAGGCAGTCAGCTCAAAAATACGCTCAGTGAACTTGAACCCCAAGAAAGAGAACTTAAGGTCGAGATTGAGGCATTTATCCTCAGCATTCCCAACCTGCCCAGCGACACTACGCCGGTGGGTGAGAACGAAACCGAGAATGTAGAAATCAAGCGATGGGGAGATGACCATATTCCCACCGCAAAAAATCTCCGCCCTCACTGGGAGCTTGGTGAGCAGCTTGGCATTTTGAACTTTAGCCGCTCCGTTAAGATTGCTCAAAGCCGCTTTGTCACACTGGTCGGGGCTGGAGCCGCTCTAGAACGAGCTTTAATTCAATTGATGCTCGACCGGCAGATTGCTGCAGGCTATATCGAAATTATTCCCCCAGTTTTGGTTAACAGCGCCTCTTTGACCGCTACGGGGCAGCTTCCTAAATTTGCAGAGGATAGCTTTAAGTGTGAACAAGACGACCTTTGGTTGATCCCAACGGCTGAAGTACCGGTAACAAATTTCTATCGAGACGAAATCCTCACGGCAGAGGAGTTGCCCATAGCTCATTGTGCTTACACCCCTTGTTTTCGCCGAGAGGCAGGCAGCTATGGGCGAGATACCCGTGGCCTCATTCGTCTGCATCAGTTCAATAAAGTGGAGCTAGTTAAATTTGTCCATCCTGATACCTCTGCTCAAGAGCATGAAACATTGCTGCAAGATGCCGCTTCAATTTTAGAAGCGCTAAAGCTTCCCTATCGTCAGATTGAGCTGTGTACCGGTGATTTAGGTTTCTCAGCCGCAAAGTGCTACGACCTGGAAGTGTGGTTGCCCTCTGCTCAGACCTATCGAGAAATTTCGAGCTGCTCTAATTTCTTAGACTTTCAGGCCCGTCGCGGCAATATTCGTTTCAAGGAGCCGGGACAAAAGGGAACACAGTTTGTGCATACGCTCAATGGTTCAGGTCTAGCGGTGGGACGAACGATGGCGGCAGTGCTAGAGAACTATCAGCAGCCTGATGGCAGCATCCAGATTCCTGACGTGCTGCAGCCATACATGGGACGTGATGTTCTTTAGATACGGATGATTCTGTTTGAGATCTTTCAAGTTTGCGTCTAATGAGTTGAATGATGAAAATCCCGGTTCAGTTAAACGCGAACCGGGGTTTTGCTGTGAGAGGTAAGCTGAAATCGTGCTTAAAATGAAAACGTTGTGCGGACAACCCCTTGAATCAAAAGATCATCATTTGTGTTGAGAGGATTGGTAATCACCATGACGGCAGGCGTGATGCTGATGTTGTCATTAATAGGAATCCGATAAAAGCCCTCAAAATTGGTTTGAGTAAATTAGACCTGTTGGGAAATAAAATCATACAGGGCAAGGATTTCCTGATTTCTCTGTCATCTACATCTATGCTGCTTCTAGATAAAAGTTCCAGAGGCCCGTTGCCACCAACATCAAGTG
>JBHJNL010000015.1:0-57764 GCA_050330855.1 Thermosynechococcaceae cyanobacterium
TGCCTTGCAGGGAATCATTGCCTTCTGCACCGTAAAGACTATCGTTACCGGCTCCGCCAATGAGAGTGTCATTATCGACACCGCCATGGAGATAGTCATTGCCGTCACCGCCATAGAGCAAATCATCCCCAATCTTCCCTTCTAGGATGTCATCACTGGGGCTACCCTTAAGACTATCGTCAGCATCTGTACCGACCAAAATGATCGGCACTAAAGCCGACTGCATGGGATCATCATCGGCTTGGTACTGTTCTTCTCCCACCAGTTGAATATTATCAATGGCTACAAAATCGTTGGTGTCCCCCGTCCCCAAACTACTGACCTGCACCAGCAAAAACTGATAGCCAGCACCCAAGTCGACCTGCCAATTGAGTGTTGTCCAATCAAAGGTTCTGCCACCGACAAACTGCTCAGCAAGCTTTTGACGTTGCATGGGAAGTGCGCCCGCTTGGTAGGGGCCATTCGTGGTGTAGGGATTGTTATAAAATTCACCATTGACTCCCCAAAGACTAACCTGGACTCGATTGGGGTTGGTGCTATTGCCTTCGGTGTTCTTTAAATCAACTTTGAGGGTTTGTCGCCCCTGACGGATCTGGCGATCGTAGACAACTTGTCCCACATAGGAGCTTGCGGTGTCGTTGGCAAAAACAATTGCACCACCGTTGCCTAGCGCGGCCTGATGCTGGGCACCACTAGAGGCAAACCAGCCCTGAGTTGCCCCAGCACTATTACTGTAGTTGAGGGCTGAGTAGCTAGAGCGATCGCTAAAGGTACCATCCCTAAAAGCATTTTGGAAGGGTGTGGTGATAACTTCAATTTGCCGTGACAGAGTGCGATGTGCGCCTTGACTATCCCAAACGGTCAAATTGATCTGATGGGGGCCAGCTTGGTTAAAGCGATGGCTGGTGGTCCGACCGAAACTATCAATTTGACCATCATTATTGAAATCCCAGCCATAACTCGCAATACCGCGACTGGAAACATTGAGGAGGGGTGAGTCTGGATCAAAAGATTGGCTCGCATCAAACTGCACCGCGTTACCGCCAATGGATTGAGTTGAGACTCTAGCTTCAGGCGCAACATTATTGCTGTTTACACTAAAGGTATTATTCTCCCCAATCTGAAAGAAGGACGCATAATCACGGGGGGGATCACCCAGGTTAACCGTTGCAGCCAAGTGATTGGTGTTGTTAACGAAGGTGCTATCTTTTAGCAGCGAACCCACAAAGTCTCGATCTGCATCCCCAGGGACGTAGAGGCCCTCAAAGAACCCTTCGATGTGTAGGTTCTCAAATCGCTGCTCTGAGGCGGCGTGATTATTTAAAATGCCCGTGCCCCTTGGTGTGCTGGCATTTCTGAGAATTAGACCGTCTTTGAGATCAACGTTGCCACTGTATTGGAGCCGAACACCAATATCTTGAACGTTCCAGATCTGGAAGTCGCTGATGGTTGAACGATAGTTATGGGCCGGTTTGGAAAGTCCCTCGGAATCAAACTCTAGAGCAAGTTGCCCATCTTTGTTCCGAAGACGCCCCCAAGAGATAATGCCTTCTTTGGCGTTGTAGGCTTCAAAGCCAGTCAGTTCCCGCAGGGGCACGGCAGAAACATCGACAACGCTTTCATCTGCTGTTCCCTTCGCTAGATCTTGGATTTCAGGCCGCAGGACGTTAACGTTGATGGTTTTTGCATCTCTGACGGTTTCACCACCATCTCCACCACCAAATAAGTTGATACCGCCGCCTTCTGCGCTGATGGCAATGTTGTCAACGATATTAATTTGGGCGGCACCTTGAACCCAATAACCCTCACCATTGAAGCCAAGGTCAAAGCGCTTAACGCGAGGGGAGGCTGGACCCAGGTCAAGATCCCGACTACCATCACCGGTCGTTTTAATGGTGAGGTTGTTGGTCCAACGCCCAATTTCGTTGCCCGATTCGGCGGCGATGCCAGTGCCTGCAACGTCAAAGACGACGTTATCTTCAATGTTCGCAAAGCTGTTGTGGTGAACAATGCCCCAGCCAGGGCTACCGACGACGGCGTTACCTTTGGCTAACGCGGGGATTCCCGTTGGGTCGTTGGAGCCTGTTCGATGAAAGTGGAGAGCATACCGTCCGCGAGGGTTGCTGCCGGTGCCAATGGAGCCGTCAACATTTTGATTAATGTCGTCGACCAGTAGGGTTTTATCGGTTCTACCGAGGTTATAGAAACCGGCGTTGAGTACCTGAACGTCGGGATTGTGCATGAACATGACGTGACCGCGCTGATCGTTCGGCAGTTGGTCAGCGTTTTCGGTTTCAAAACTGACGTTGCGAGAGGTGTTGGCGACGTAGAGATTGAGCTGGTCGGTGAAGCCTTCAGGGCGCTGATGATTAAACCGGAGGACGGTGTTATCGCCGCTGGTGATATCGCTGTTGGTAAATCGAATGCGATCGCCATCAATGGCGGCAATGGTTAAAACTTCATCATGAAAGCGACTATTGTCGGCATTAGAGCCACCGTAGCTGTAATAGGTTCCACCCAGAACCAACTGATCGCCAACCCGCCAACCCGCTGGCTGGGTCATCCCGTCCGGTAGCTTAAGACGTAGTTCGTTATCACCGGCAAGAGCATCTTGAGCAAGGGAAATAAAGTCCAGTTTATCTGCGCCATAGATGCGAGCATGGCCGTGACTGATGAGTCCCCGGCTCAGTTGCTTCGGATCCCATTGAGTATCGATAGGCTGATCGCCGGTAAAGATAACCTTAGCGGTATGGTCTGCCTGAACAGATTGGTCTGCAGTACCGATTTGAAGCGTGCCATCTGGTGCGACGATAAATGTATCGACGAACATTTTGGTATTGCGGTCTGTGGCGAAGTTGAGCAGGCCATCAACGCGAAGCGTGAACAGCCGCGTCTCGCTTTCGGCATCATAGTTGACGGTAATGCCTTCTTTAATTAAAACCTGGGCACCATCATTAGGAACCTGACCATTACTCCAGGTCTGGGGATCAAACCAAGACCCATTATTAATAGCAATATGGGTTGCACTGTGGTGGGGAACGAGATCTAAGAGCGCTAGGTGTTCTGACTGTTTGCCAGAATCATTAGGATGAGGGAGATCGGTATCAGAATGACCAGCATGATCTGTATGAGTCATCATCATATTTGGCATGGAGATGATCTCGGAACTCACGTTGGTTGCCTCTGCAACCACTAGATGTGTTGTTGTGTGTGACGGCTCTACGTCGGTACTTGTCGAATCCATCTGATGTTCGGCTGATTCTGTAGTTTCCGCTTCTACAGCTGTGTTCGCCTTTTCTCCCAGCGGAACAGATTCTGAAAATATTGACCCTGTATGACTATCGAAATCGTTATTTAGGTCAAGATTAAAGCTCATAGTTCCCTCGGTTTGGAATTCTCTTTAGTTGTTAATTTTCTGTGCTTTACCAATCAGACCTGATTTTTGAGAAGGCAATGTAGACTCTGTAAGAGTTTTTGGCCTATTTCTTCTCTGACATGACTTGGAATTCGTATTGATTTGCGAGCTTATTCTTTAACCTTCACAATAGCTGTTCGCCTTGGCTCTCAAGGTAATAGGACTATTAATCAAAAGGAACTGAACATCTTGAGGTGTTCTGTTTACGACTAATTTTCAGCATCACTCAACCTCACGACTGTTGTCTTGACGACAGCGTTGACACTCAATATACATTAGTTGAAAACAATGCTCTGTCAAACAAAAGATCTATCGTGAGGCTTTATTCCTACATTAATCCTGTGCTTACAGAGGTTCTGATTAACATAGATACGGTCTTTGTTCTCACAAAGGAGAGGATAACCTATCTATAGGCAGGGGTCGTCAATAGTTCAACTCTAAAGTCATCTTCAAAAAATCTTGGCACTGATATTTATTGATAAGCAAGTCTTTTATATAATGCCCACTTTAGAAATCACATTGAACACCCACTCTATTTGTCATGTCGAGAGATTTGCAATCAGACTTTTCAGGAAGGCTCAGTCTATGACTTTCATTATTTTTAAAAACCGTTTTTTGAGACAATTTTCTTGAAAACTAAAAGTGTTCTTTCAAGCATGAGCCAGAAGAAAGGGGCTTCTCTGCTTTCGCAAAACTCTTTTCTGGCAAGGCTTATGGGGCTTGAATAATGCCTAGTCTTGCTGGGGATACATTGATCCCGAATTCCAATCTAATGTATGGAAGTCCTCATGCTTATAATTCCTTGACAAGAGAATTATTAGAGGAAGTCAGCCATAATCTGTGTGGATTGCATGCAAAAAAAGAGTGTTTTTGGGCTTAACTTAGCTTCTGTTGGCAGTGATTTAAATCACTGCCAATCTATAGGATGCTTTTGATTTACTGAGAGGATTACGGGAATGCATGTAGAGTGTATTCCGAGACTTGACTCCTCGTTGATGCGACAATGGTGTGAGTGGTCTCCTTGCTTTGAGAAAAGGCGAAATGCTGCAAGAGACTGGTTTTAACTGTCTATATCAGTCGTTTATGATGCTCAGATGGTAGATAATCACCGTTAGACGGATGTGATATTCAGGTTGAGATGGTGAATACTCCGTCTTTGAGCGGTACGATAGGGGCTTTTCTGTACTTCACATGGCGATAGGCTTTTTCCTGGTTTTGCTGGCCTCGGTCTTCTTCTGTTTCCAGAATGTCATCGTCAGAATTCTATTCAATGAGTATGTCGTTGCAGGGCTTCTTGAAACGGGTGGCTTTGTTCAACCGACTCTGGCGAACTCCTTTTTGCTGATGGCAATGCGGATGGTGTGGGTGGTGCCGTTGATTTCGGTGCTGGCTCCAGTGCTCTATCCGCATTTATGGAAGGATTTGAACAATCTTCGTCAAATCCAGCATCGAACTGCCTTGATGAGATCGCTATCTGGCGGTTTTTTCATGTATCTCTATCTGGCTCTGCTGTACTTTTCGGTGGGCTTGATTCCGACGGGTATTGCCCTAACGCTGTTTTTTACCTTCCCTGTATTCACAACGCTGCTCTCTTGGCGCTACTTTGGCGAAACCCCCACCCGCCTTCGCTGGTTTGTAATCGCTTTAGTGCTAGTGGGCAGCGCCCTGACCCTACCGCAAACAGGTTTTACGGCTAATGCATTAGGGGTGGGTTTAGGGATTGCGTCGGGGATGGCCTACGCGGTCTATACCATCATTGCCCAAGGTTCCTTTGATCAGATCCACCCAGTTTCGTTTACCTGGGTTAGTTTCGCGACCACGCTAGTTTTATCCAGCATGAGTTTGCTGTTTTGGTCTATGCCAGTAACAGGAATTGAGTGGGGACCGTTATGGGTGGGGGGACTATTATCTGCGATCGCAACTTCTAGCGGTCACCTGCTCAATAACATCGGCATCCGTCAGATTGGGGCCACTTCTGCCTCGATTGTTGGGGCAATGAACCCTGCCCTCACCGTTATTTTGGCATGGTTTTTAATACAAGAAACGCTCAATATGACTCAGCTAGCAGGCGTTGTGCTAGTGACTTTTAGCGTTGCTCTGCTCAGCCGAGAAAGATAACGGTTGGGGCTGATCCTGTCTATTTCCCTAATTCACCGCCCATCAATGCACCTAAGCTGGCATTTGATTTCAACAGCTTTTGCATGGCCCGCGCATCAATGGTGAGTGTTGGGGTGGGATAAGCCTCTAAAAAGCTTAACGTTCCTAGTCCCTCCTTCGACCCGGCAGCGATGACCAGGGCGCTTCTCATGGCAAGCTCCTCAGAGTCTCCGGGCAAGATTGTGACCTTGGCAACTTGGGGTAAAAGCTGAGCGCCGGGGCCAGAGCGCAGGAGCTTATCGACCTGAACTGCATTAAACGGGAGCTTTATTTTCAATCCCTTTTGTAGAGACTCTTTTTGTTCTGACTTCACAATGCTCAGCACCGAGGCCAGTTCTGGTGACGCTTTCGAGGTTTCTGCATATTCTCGCAGGTCAGCCACCGAGACAGAACGACCAAAGGCACCATATTTAATGATGACTTTTTCAGCCGCTTGACCCGGAGCGCCCACTAGCCCAGACCCCAGCCCCAGAACAATGAAAGAACCTGCCAGTCTTAAAGTGCTGCGACGAAGAAAATTCAACATAGATTTATCCTTATGATTGAGAGTCAGAGGGGGCTAGCGTAGAGGCTCAGACAGGGTCTGGCTCAAGTATGCAGGAAGGCTGCAATCCGATCAACGGCAGTCTTGAGCGTATTGGGGTCATGGACTAAGGCAAAGCGCACATAGCCCTCGCCAGACTTGCCAAACCCAGCACCGGGTGAGGCCGCAACCCCGGTTTTTGCCACCAATTGCTTACAAAAATCGACTGAATTATGGTGCCAAGGTTCCGGTAGACGTGCCCAAACATACATCGTAGCGGTGGGCATGGGCACCGACCAGCCGATCTGCTGGAGTTCGGTCACAAATGCATCTCGGCGGTCTTGAAAGGTATTGACTAATAGGGTAACGGAGTCTTGATCACCTAAGAGAGCGGTGCAAGCACCATTAAGAATGCCTAAATACTGGTTAAAGTCTACAACCGCCTTAATTTGCCGCAGTGCTTTGATCAGTTCTGAATTACCGATCGCATAGCCAACGCGAAATCCACCCATGCTGTAAGACTTAGACATCGTAAAAAATTCAATGGAGCGTCTGCGATCGCAATCGGCCTGCAGCACGGAAGGCGGCCGGTGATCCCCAAAGGCAATATCAACGTAGGGGAAGTCATGGACCAGTACAAGGTCGTGCTGATCGCAAAAGGAAAGGGCTGATTTGAAGAAAGAGAGAGTTGCGATCGCAGTGGTGGGGTTATGGGGATAGCTCAACACCATCATTCGGGCACGCGCACAAATCTCTGACGGAATCTCTGTAAACACTGGCAAAAACTGATGCTCAGCCAACAGCGGCATTCGGTATATTTCACCGCCAGCCAACGCAACACCGCCCAGATGAGAGGGGTAACCCGGATCTTGGAGCAGGGCAACATCACCAGGATCAAGAATCGCTAAGGGTAAATGGGCCGTCCCTTCCTGGGAGCCAATCAGAGGCAGAACCTCCGTCTCTGGATCCACTGCAAGATGGAAGCGCTGCTCATACCATTGGGCCGCCGCTTCTCGAAACTTGCGGGTACCGTGGAACAACAAATAACCGTGGGTGCTTGGATCGAGTAGTGATTGAGCGATCACCTCAAGAATAGGGGAGGCCACCGGCAAATCAGAGGAACCCAGAGACAGATCAATCAAAGACTGACCCGCAGCGATCGCCAAGCTTTTGGCCTGATCCATATCGGCAAAAACATTGGTCTGCAGCGGCTGGAGGCGACGGGCAAAATGCATAGCTTCGGAATGAGAATTAAATGATTTATTAAGCTGTAGCCCTTGGTGCGCCCTCACCCCAGCCCTCTCCCTAGGGAGAAGGAGCTAGAGTCAAAGTCCTTCTCCCCAGGGAGAAGGATTTAGCGATGAGGGCGGCAAGGCACGTTATTTAATTCTTGCTCCTTCGTGTATTGGCGTCAGTCCCTATGTCTCATCTAATTTTTGACGGAGTTCCGCTAATTCAGTATCCATAGGTGCTGCCTCTAGATCCGGCGTAGAGGCTTCACCCGCAGGCAGTGCGCCTTTACTTTCAGTACTGGGGGGCAGAACGCCACCCTGAATCTCTGCCTTCATCATCATCAACTCATCTTCAACACCGCTACCCGATTCTAGCGCCGCAAATTTAGACTCTAAGGTATCCCCTGATAGCTCTGCGGCGGCCTGAGACTGGGCTTCCATATTGAGGACTTTCTCTTCCATCCGCTCAAAGGCACTCACAGCGCTAGAGGGGTCAATGCCGCCCATAGCCTGATTGATTTGCTCAGTGGCTTTGGCAGCTCTGGCTCTTGCCTTGAGCATTTCTTTCTTGGTCTTCGCCTCAGCAATTTTGCCCTCTAGGGCCATCATGTTGCGCTTCAGGTTTGAGACTTGCCCTGCAGATTGGTCAAGCTGGCTTTTTAGACTGGCTGCTGTTTCTGCAAAGGTCTTCTTGCGAGTCAGGGCTTCTCTTGCTAAATTCTCGTCGCCTTTTTTGAGGGCCAACTGAGCATTGTCATACCACTTAGAAGCTTGGGTTTCAGCTTGGTTATACTGTTGTTCCAGCCGTTTCTGAGAGGCGATCGACTGAGCCACAGCCTGACGCAACTGCACCAGATCCTCTCTCATGTCATCAACGGTCTGCTCCAGAATCTTCTCTGGATCCTCTGCAGAACTGACCACTGCATTGAGGTTCGATCTGACAACTCGGCTAACGCGGTCAAATAATCCCATGACTCGGCTTTTCCCTTAACAAATAGGTTTCTACAATCTCTCCTAGGCCAGCAAAACCCAAGGAGTTTGGTGGGAACGGCATCCCTATTCTTTCTATACTACTCGCCTTTTTAGAGAGGTGGAAGGGACGGCATCCCGACCCTTGAGAAATACCGATGCTGTTTTGTAACATGCCTTGCCGCCCTCATCCAAAGTCCTTCTCCCTGGGGAGAAGGACTTTGACTCTAGCTCCTTCTCCCTAGGGTGAGGGCTGGGGTGAGGGCGTAACAAGGGCTAAAGTTCGATCAGTTATTTAATCCACGATCCTAAGAGACCGTAACCTGAGACGGTACGATAGGGAGTGCTAAATGCTCCATTATCTCTTCAAGCTTCCCCATGCCTACTGCTCACGTTATTGGCCTTGGCCGCTCTGGCATCACCGCAGCTCGATTACTGAATCAAGATGGGTGGCAGGTTTCAATCAGCGATACCGGCCAATCTGAGGGGCTAGTCGATCTACAGCGCAAGCTGGAATCTGAAGGAATGTCTGTTGCACTCGGCACTAAGTTTGATCTCGATGAGATCGCACCAGAAGCGCCGTCTCTCCCTGACCGAATTGTGGTGAGTCCTGGGGTGTCTTGGCAGTTGCCCAGTTTGGTGGCAGCGCGGGAGCGGGGCATTGAAACGATGGGTGAGATGGAGCTGGCGTGGCGCTATCTAAAACATTGTCCCTGGGTGGGGATCACAGGCACAAACGGGAAAACCACCACCACCGCCATTACAGCGGCAATCTTTCAGGCGGCAGGACTCAATGCGCCAGCCTGCGGCAATATTGGCGATAGCGCCAGTGAGCTGGCTCTTAGCAGTCAAACACCAGACTGGGTGATCGCGGAGGTGAGTAGCTATCAATCAGAATCGTCCTCTACCCTGGCCCCAAAGATTGGGGTGTGGACGACGCTATCGCCGGATCATCTGGAGCGCCACGGCACGCTGGAGCGCTACCGAGAGATTAAGGCATCGTTGCTAGAGCGATCGCAACAGCGGGTTCTCAACGGAGACGATGATTATCTTTGCAACCATTTAATGGATCGGTGGCCTGATGCCCATTGGACTAGTGTGCAAGGGAATCAGGCTTTAGTCTCGCCCACTGACAATGCTCCGCTCCCGATGGCTTATTTAGAGGCCGGTTGGGTAATGGTAGACGGCAAAAAAATTGTGCCCATTAACGCCTTGCGGATGCAGGGAAGTCATAACCAGCAAAATGTACTGTTGGCGATCGCAGTAGCTCACCTAGCAGGAATTGAAAAAGATGCGATCGCAACCGCTATCTCCAACTTTCCTGGTGTTCCCCATCGTCTAGAGCACATCTGCACTTGGCAGGGTATTGACTTCATTAACGACAGCAAAGCCACTAACTACGACGCCGCCCAAACCGGACTGGCCGCTGTCAAAGGTCCGGCCATTTTAATTGCAGGGGGCGAAGCCAAGGATGGTGATGATTCCCAATGGCTGGCCACCATCAAGGCCAAAGCCGCTGCTGTTCTCTTGATCGGGAGCGCGGCCCCTCGCTTCGCCCAACGGTTAGAGACGGTGGGCTACACCCACTACGAAAGGGTCGAGACAATGGGAAAAGCCCTGACACGTGCAATCGCCTTGGCCCCACAAAGCCAAGCTCGCTCTGTGCTGCTGTCTCCCGCCTGCGCTAGCTTTGATCAATATCAAAACTTTGAGTGTCGCGGCGACCACTTTCGCCAGCTTTGCCCCATCGAGGCTATTTCACCTGCTCCGAGTCAGTCTTAATCTTGGCAATTAGCTCCGTCACTTTAGCTGGCTCTATCACAGGGGCTGGCGGTGGATTAACAGCGGGCC
Source organism: Thermosynechococcaceae cyanobacterium (assembly GCA_050330855.1). GTDB lineage: Bacteria > Cyanobacteriota > Cyanobacteriia > Thermosynechococcales > Thermosynechococcaceae > RCC1774. The sequence continues at coordinate 10,148 of JBHJNL010000015.1, forward strand.
AAGCTGCAGCTAAATCCTTCATTGTTTTTTGTAGGGCCTGATCGACCTCTGGCTGCTGCCCAGCCACGCTGGAGGAGACTGTTTGATACAGCTCAGATGCATACACAACAAACCCTCTAGAGTCTTGGTATTCGACGAGTTCAACAAATTTGTTGTCCGCAATGGCTGCGCCATATTCATCCGCTGCCACCGTTAACATGTCGTTAATAGAGGACAAGACAAACTGCGGCGATTCGCGCTTTTCAGCGGGGAGGGCTGCGATCGCACCTTCAATTTTCTGCAAAGACTCAGCATAAAGCACTGCCACCTGGGGATCTTGCGGCTTAGATTTAATCAGATCATGTAGTTGATTGAGGGTGGCTTTGAAATCTTTAACCTTACGCTCTGCTAACCCAGCTTCAATGTCACCGTATAGTTCTTCTACCGGGTGACCAATGTGGGGTTCAGCTTCATCATACTGCCCCAGATCAATGAGTTCTTTCGCCACCCTCATGTGCCCCTTCATTAGCCCAAGGGACACCATGTCATTGACATCAGCATCAATACTACTGCCCTCTTCACCCCCTTCACCTCCCTCGCCACCGTCAGCAGCAGGGCTTGCAGCAGGCGCAGGAGAGCTGTCAGTGCCGCTGTCTCCGGGAGCAGACGGACCACAGGCCACTAACGTGGCACTTAAACCCAGGGCCATAAAGAGTTCAACAGACCTTAGCTTTCCCATGCTTAGCAAATCCTAAATAGTTTCACTAAGTTATCGAACAATGTGAAATTAGTCAAAATTATTCTCAATAAGGATGCGACCAAAATAGATGCTGTGTACCGTTCCGTCCTCAATGAAGATCTAAGTAGGGCTGGGAATAACGTTAAATAAGCCCATGCAGCCATGCTCTGCAATATCATCTTGATGCGGATGGAACATATAGCGGCCGGGGAAAGGATAGCGGAATTCAAGGATATGGCGCTCTGCCGTCCCCATCGTAATCACATCGGATTCTTCGCTGGGGGACCGCGATCTCCCGGTGCGGTATACCTGAAAGAAGTTTGCATGAATATGAAAGGTGACCGCTGGATCAAACTCGATCATATTCAAGACATAGAGGCGCACCAATTGATTCTGAACGATGGGAATGGGGTAATCACGGAAATAATTAGGAATACCGTTAAAAGCATAGAGTTCATTCCGTTGGTCACTATTGATGTCATAGCCCCCCATCACCAGAATCATTTCATCGGCAGGGGGACGCCCACCCGGTGGATCAATAATGAACATGCCGTACAACCCCTTGCCAATGTGACGAGTGACGGGGGCAATGTGACAGTGGTAGAGATGAACGCCGTAGGGATAGGCATCAAACTCATAAATGGCAGTTTTGCCTCGACGAACTGGCTTTACTCCATCCATTTCCGCCGGATGAGTGCCGTGGAAATGCAGGGTATGGGAGTGCCCATCGTGGTTATGGAAAATAATGCGGACCCGCTCCCCTTCCTGGGCACGAAAGGTTGGCCCCGGCACGCGGCCATTAAGATTCCAGCTCACAAAGGAAATGGCGCTATTGAGCTGTAGCGTTGTGCTATCGGCCACGGCCTCAAACTCACGGATTGTTCGTCCGTTTTCTTGCTTAACTTTGCCGTAGTCGAATTGGCGTAGCGCCACCATCGGGCTAACGCTAGCACCAAAGGTCGGCAAGTTGTCAGGGATGGGTGGAATAATGGCGGCACTAGGGCTGGAGTTTCCTAAATACTTAACCACGCTTGCCAACGCCAAGGTTCCCGCTCCGACTGCGCCCCACTGCAGAACTGGACGTCGTTTTAACCTAAATTGATCGGTAAATCTTGTTCCCATCTTGTCCCGTAACCGTTCGTCCTACGCGGCAAAAGCAACTGAAAGCATTTGACTCCGAGAGTCCGTGGGCATCTTCGGCGTAGCCCACATTTATTGAGAATACTTCCTGATTACGCCACAGTTTGACATAATTTGGGACTGATGGCAGCAAGCCTAGCAATTCTTTTGGTCAAACGGGTTCATCTTGTTCTTTTTGCCCATCGCCTCAAGCATTGCATTGCGTCGCAGCGGTCAATATCCACCTCCGAGGAAGAAATCCTTGCATAGAAAGACCTGCGAGTATACCCGACCAAAAAAGTCGGGTATTGTTGACGCTCAAAATAGGCCCGTGCTAGTATCGGTCCACTTCGTCAAGAACGACGTATTTGTTCTCCCCAACGTTAGGATTTGAAACCCTATGACCCAAGCTGTTGCATCCCGGACTGCCTCTGCTGCCTTTAAGGGGCTGAAGTGCAAAGAATGTGGCACTGAGTATGAACCTCTAGCGCTACACGTCTGCGAATATTGCTTCGGTCCTCTAGAGGTTAGCTACGATTTTTCAGAATTGAGCCGCACGATTACAAGGGAGCAGATTGAGGCAGGCCCCAATTCTATTTGGCGATATCGCTCCTTTTTGCCCGTGACCAGTGATAACCCCATTGATGTGGGAACGGGAATGACGCCCCTTGTGAAAGCGAATCGACTCGCTCGCCGGTTGGGTCTCAAGGATCTCTACATCAAAAATGATGCGGTCAATATGCCCACCCTCAGTTTTAAGGATCGGGTGGTGTCTGTGGCACTGACGCGAGCCAAAGAGCTTGGATTCACGACCGTTTCCTGTGCTAGCACTGGGAATTTGGCGAACTCGACCGCTGCGATCGCAACCCATGCCGGTCTCGACTGCGTGGTCTTTATCCCCTCCGACTTAGAAGCCGGTAAAGTGATCGGCACCTTGATCTACGGGCCTACTGTGATGGCCGTCGAGGGCAACTACGACCAAGTCAATCGCCTTTGCAGTGAAGTTGCGAACACTCAAGGATGGGGATTCGTCAATATCAATTTGCGTCCTTACTACTCTGAAGGCTCCAAAACTCTGGGTTATGAAGTGGCAGAGCAATTGGGTTGGGAGCTACCCGATCACATTGTCGCTCCGTTAGCCTCTGGATCGCTGTTTACCAAGATTTATAAAGGCTTCCAAGAATTTGTCCAGGTGGGCCTCGTCGATCAAAAAGACGTTCGCTTCAGCGGTGCCCAAGCCGAAGGCTGCTCCCCCATTGCCCAAGCCTTTGCCGAGGGTCGCGACTTCATCGATCCGGTGAAGCCCAATACCATTGCCAAATCCATTGCCATTGGTAACCCAGCCGACGGTGTCTACGCCCTTGATATTGCCCGCAAAACCAACGGTAATATTGAATCCGTCACCGATGCCGAGATCATTGATGGCATAAAGCTGCTGGCTGAAACCGAAGGCATCTTCACCGAGACGGCGGGCGGCACCACGATCGCTGTTCTGCAAAAGCTGGTGGAATCAGGCAAAATCAACCCAGACGAAAAAACGGTGGTCTACATCACCGGGAACGGCCTCAAAACCCAAGAAGCAGTTCAGGGATATGTGGGCGAACCCTTCACCATTGAGCCAAAACTCGATAGTTTTGAGCGTGCCTTAGAGCGGTCCCGAATGCTTGAGCGTCTAGATTGGCAACCCGTTTTGGTATAGATAGATTGAGGCGACTCTAAGTTTAGTCCTGTTCGATCTAAAATCTTAAAGTCCCCCAGTCTGGGGGACTTAGAGGGCTTTATTCCCTCTTGTTAACATTCCATTTTTGATAATCTATGACCGTCAAAGTCTTAATTCCCACCCCGCTGCAAAAGCTGACCCAAAACCAAGCCACGCTTGAGTGTGAGGCTGGGGATATTTCTGAGTTGCTGGAAGCCCTAGAGCAAAGCTGCCCCGGCATCAAAGCACGCATCTGTGACGAAGATGGTAAATTGCGCCGATTCGTCAATTTCTATGTCAATAATGAAGATATCCGCTTTCTAGATGGGCAGAGTACGTCCCTCACCGATGGTGATGAGGTCAGTATTATCCCGGCGATCGCAGGTGGTTAACCCTACTTATATTCGGTATGGCAGACGACGCAAAAACTCCAGCATCTAAAGCAGCCCCAGAGGATGCACCAGCCAAGAAACCGGCGGCAAAGAAAGAAAAGCCACCTGCTGTTGAAGATAAACCCTTTACTGAGTTTATTGAGCAGGATTATTTACCGGCTCTAGAAAAAGCCTTCGCAGAGCAGTCGGTCGATGATGTCAACCTCAACTTTGCAGACAATCAAGTCTCAGGGAGTTGGTTAGATGGGCAGCGGCAGTTCACGGTCTACTTCCCTGAAGGAGACATCAAGAAGCAGCGAGCCTTCTCATGGTCAACCCAGGGGCGACCTGCTGGTATTATCGAACCCTTCTTAATTGATGAGCGCAAGATGACTCTAGACTTGTTAGTCTTTGGTGTCATGCAGCGGCTCAACGCGCAGAAGTGGTTTGGCAATAACTGACGGTTTTCACTAAGGACCAGTCCCTAAGTTGCACTGAGCTGATCAGGATCGAGCAGAAATAAGGGTGGTTCATCGGGAAGCTGCACCATCATAGAACTGAGGCAGCGGATTTTACTTCTAGAGGTATAGGTTGCTGGTAGCGGCGTTAATCGAGAAGCAGGGGCACGTTTGACTTCGGGTTGAGAGTCAATGGGTAGTCCGATCAGTTCGCCCTGAGAATTCTTAAGCACTATTAAACACCGCTGCGCTGAATCATTCGTGCCTGCCTCAAACTTGATCAGGCTCTCGTACTTTTCCTCGGCAAAGATGCGCTGGCTCACATCAATCACCAAGAGTTCCTGATCTTGATATTGGGTTAAACCAATTCCGGTGTGTCCTGGGTCGCCAAAGGTTTGGCCTAGGGTAACCACACGATGAACTGCATCAATGCGGAGTGCAAACCACTCCTGGCGTAAACGGAAGGCAATGAATTGTTCGGTGGCTTCGGCCTTACGGCCCCGGCGCGATCGCCCAGCAGACAAAATAGCCATAGGTCATCTATCCATGAAACGGTACTAACAAAAGGCGCTATGCCTCAATCAATCGACGGAGCGTTTGCAGTAGCTCTTGCTCGCGGAAGGGCTTTGAGAAATATTCCGTTGCCCCTAATGTCATTGCCAAGTTGCGGTGTTTATCGCCACTACGAGAGGTAAGCATCACCACCGGAATCTGCTTGAACTCTGGCTTTGACTTGACATGGGCTAAGAATCCAAAACCATCAAGTCGAGGCATTTCCACGTCGCAGATCACCGCCTGGACCGATAGGCCCATTTGGAGTTTTTCCAGAGCATGCTGACCATCCTTAGCTTGCTCTACCCTGAAGCCGGCCTTCTCAAGGGTGAGCGCCAAGAAGCGACGCACATTGATAGAGTCATCGACAACCATGATTGTCGCTTGGGTATTGGCGGGTTCTGCGACAGGGGGCGCATCATCCCAAGCCGGGAGCGTTGTCGCACCGGCCTGCTGATCCTCAATCCAGGTCAGCAGACTGATGGCATCCACGAGGGGGACAATGCGGCCATCGCCCAAAATCGTACAGCCGGCAAATCCAGTGGGCAGGGGATCGCCACCTTCCACTTGACGAACGGTGACTTCCTGCTCACCCCAGTATCGATCCACGCTCATGGCAACCAGATCGTCACCCTTATTGAGCATCAGCACCATTGGGGTATTGATGAGTGGCGTTGCTTCGGTCTCAGGACGCTTGGGTGGTGTTGGGAAGCGGAACCACTGATCGAGCTTCATCATCGGCACCACCGTGTCATTCCAGCGGAGTGCCCCTTGATCGATGTGGGAGAGTACCTGGTCTGTATCGAGCAGCGTAATTTCTTCCACTGAATCAGTAGGGAAGGCCAGCAACATGTTGGCGCTTTCCACCAGCAGCACCCGCACCACCGAGAGAGTATAGGGAACCGCCAGGGTAAAGGTGGTCCCTAGACCCGTTTCGGTATTAACGGCAATAGAGCCACGTATCTCTTTTAGATTGGTACGAACCACATCCATGCCGACGCCACGACCAGAGAGATCTGTTACCTCTCCGGCAGTGCTGAAGCCCGGTTCAAAAATAAGGTCTAGCAGATCACTTTTAGAGGCAGCAGTCAGGGTTTCTTGATCGATTCCCAACTGCATTGCCCTGGCGCGGACTTTGTCAAGGTTAATACCTGCTCCATTGTCACGGATCGTGATGATGGTCTGGTTGCCTCGGTAGGTAGCCTGAACCCTAATCACACCTTGAGAAGATTTGCCCTGTGCTTTGCGGGTCTCTGGATCTTCAATGCCGTGGTCAAAGGAATTACGGATCAGGTGCAACAAGGGATCATTGAGGGCCTCAAGAATAGAGCGATCGACGAGGGTAGACCCACCGATCACCTCTAGCTTGACCTCTTTGCCATGCTGCAGAGACAGATCCCGCAGCATTCGAGGGAAGCGTCCCAAAATGTCGGAGAGGGGGCGCATCCGCACCTGCGTGACGTTAGTCTGCAGCTCTTTTGAGGTAACGGTTAACGCTCGGGCCGTCTGATCGGCCTCATTCAAGTTTGTGTTGATGTCGCTGGTGACCTCTCGAATCTGAACGGCGGTTTCCATCAGTTCTTGAGAGAGCAAATGGAGGCCACTATACCGATCCATTTCTAAGAGGTCAAAGTCTTCTAGACTCGTGACGGTGGGCATGACATTAGATACGCCATTGCTAGCGACGCTGGTGACAAGCTTGGGCATGGCTTGAGTGGAGGCCTGATCGTAGGACGCTCTCAGCTTAAGGTTGGCCTGATCGAGGGATTGCACCCTTTTTCCCATCAGATCCATCAGGCTCCGAATTTTCTGCAACTGCAGTTTCAGGCCATTTCGTTCAATAATCAGCTCACCGAAAAGTTCACTGAGCTGGTTGAGCTGACTGACGGGCACCCGGATCGTACGCTCAGGTGCTTGGGGGTCAGAGGCTTCAACCACGTTAGGTATATCCCGTGACCGAGCAGAGGGGACGGGGATCTGCTGCTGTTCGGGTTCTGAAAAAACAGCAGTCTCCTGCGCTAGAAGGTTTTCAAAGACTGTATCTATCTCTAAGATTTCTTCAGATGCCATCTCCAGTACATCGTTAGCATCATGACGGTCTTCCTGTTCGAAGAATAGAGCCAGATCATCGTCAGCCAATGTATCAGGAAGGGCTGCCTCCACCGCTGCGGCTGGTTCAGGCATAGAGAACAAAGATTCCGAAGCGACTGTTCCCAAATCGGTAAAGTCAAAGCTATTAACTGCAGGTGAGATAGGAACATCGGCTTCTTCTAATTCTGGGGCAATGCTGGAAACGCTGAGGCTGGATAGATCTAAGCTGGACGGAATCGCGGCTTTTTGGCCGATTAAGACCATGGCTTGCGATCGCTTCCATTCCTGAAGGGCTAGACGCGCAATCTCGACTTGGGCACCCGCCTCTGCGGTCTGTAAATGATCAATGACTGACTGACACAGCTCACCAAACGAGGACATATCTAGCATTTCTGCCAGTCCACCGAGTTCTTGGGCGGCAATATCAAACTCTTCGGCCAAACAATCGGGAGCATCTTGAGCCAACAATGCTTCTAGGCGCTCTAGGATCCCTCCCACTTCACTTTCAAAGAGCATCACCGCCATATCTTCCCCGCCCTCATCTTCGGCCAGCAGGCTGGCCTCATCTTCAGGGTTGGGGTCGCCGAGGCGATCGTGGAGCTGATCGAGAATCGGAGAGACGTTAGACGCTAGCCATATCTCATCAATGGGCTGCCCCTGACGATTAAGGGCAATCACCTGATTCAACCGATCAATACTGGTCAGTAAATCCTGCTCTAGTTCATTATCTGTCTCTGTTTTGCCCACCTTTAAGACTTTGAAGAAGTCTTCCATTCGGTGAGCCACGTGGCTAAGGGTCTCGAATCCCATCATGGCGGCTCCACCCTTAATGGAATGGGCCGCGCGTAGAATGCCATCAAAGGTTTCACGCTTAGCGCCTTGGGTGCCTAGCCCCATGATGCCTGACTCAATGGTGCTCAGATGTTCCTGAGCTTCCTCCAAAAACTGGAGGCGTACTTCTTGTTCGCTATCCTGGGGCATGGTTGATATCTCGGTGCCAATCTTGATCGTTGATCGATAGAGGTTATAGCCGCGCTGTGGTTTAGTAGAGCGCGAGTAAGTCATCCTCTTGGTGGGTTTGAATCACGCAGTTAGAGCGTGGAGAAGCTCGACAGATTAAAACAAAGCCGGCCTCTAGCTCTTCTGGCCTTAGGAAGTCATGGTCTTGCTCGATATCCCCCTCAATCAGCTTGCCGGCACAGGTCACACAGACTCCTGCACAGCAAGAAACCGGAATATCGATATTTTGAGCAGCAGCGGCGTCGTAGATATACTCATCTGCCGAGACTTGGACCGTGGTGTTGAGTCCCTGGGCCTCATTCACTAGCGTGATACGGTAGGTCGGACTGCATGACGACATAGATGACTTCCTAATTAATCTGCGGTTTTTAGCAAGAACGAGCCTAGGATTCAACCTTAAAGCTGTCTACAGAAGCCTTGAGCTGTTTCGCAACGATTACAGTTTCTCCCAAAGAAGTAGCAACCTTAGTAGATGCAGCCGAGGTGTTTTCAGAGACCTTAGCGACGTCTTTCATCAAGTTAGCCACCATTTCAGACGTGCGAGTCTGAGACGCCGTTGATGCTGAGATGGACTGAACCAGGTCGTCGATTTGACGAGACACGTTAATAATCTGTCCTAGACTCTGCTTGGCTGTTTCGACCTGGCTGGTACCCGCGACCACCTGGGCTGTACCCACTTCCATGGCACTGACCACTTCACTCGTTTCCATTTGAATGGCTTCAACAATTTGCTCAATCTCTTTGGTTGCGGTGGCAGACTGGGCCGCGAGAGCGCCCACCTCTTCTGCAACCACTGCAAAGCCGCGACCCTCTTCGCCCGCACGAGCCGCCTCAATACTGGCGTTAATCGCCAAGAGGTTGGTTTGTAGAGCAATCTGGTTAATTAGCGAAACCGCCTTAGAGATCTGCTGAGAAGATTCACCCAAACGCTTCACCTTCTTAGCCGTTCCGGCAACTGTTTCCCGTAGTTCCACAATGGTTTTTACCGTCAGGTCCATTGCTTCTCCACCGGCTTCTGCATTGGTTGAGGCATTGCGAACAACGTCAGCCGTTTGCTGGGCATTGAGCGATACTTCTTGGATAGAGTCTGCCATTTGCTCAACGAACTTGAGCATCTTCTGAATTTGCTGTGCCTGCTTACGGGACTGCTGGGCGAGTTCCCCAACGGCCTGCTCATCATCGACCAGAGCAGTGTTTACCTGGGTAGTGGATGCTTTGACCTGGGTAACAACGTCGCGCATGCTTTCTACGATGGAGTTGAAAAAGTCAGCTACAACGCCCACCTGACCTTCGGTCGTATCGGCTCGAACCGTTAGGTTTCCGTCAGAGGCTTCTTCAACTTCAGATAGAAGCTGAAAGAGTTCGGTTTGGATCGACGTGTTTTGTTGTTTTTGCTCTTCAGCCAACGCCTCAGCCTGCTCACGCGCAATTTTTAGCTTCTTTGTTTCTTCGGCAAGAACGTTTTCTGATTGGGTAAAGTCGTTGACGAGCTGGTTAAAGGAGCTGGCTAGCTTGCCCACTTCATCATTCGCGAAAATCTTGGCCCGAGCGGTGCGATCTCCCTCTGAAAACTTGCGTGTCACTTGCTGCAAATCAGAAATTGGCTCTAGCAAAGATCGAGCAATCAACAGCGCCAAAGCAAGGTTGAGGCCCATCAGGACTACACCAAGAATGACCTGGAGCAGCAAACTTTGCTGTAGCATACCGCCAATGCTCGATTGGGGTAAACCGCGCAGCAAAATCGTTGTGCCGCCTTGACTGGGGATTGCGATCGCACCGACAGAATAGGAATTGCCGTTGAGCGATAGCATCGAGGTTTGTACTTCACCTGGTATGTTTAAAGCCTGCTGAACCAATGAAGCACTAGAGCGTTCAAGCTGTTTCTGACTATCCCCAAGAATCTGCTTGCCTTCTAAGGCTGCGGCTGTCACCTGAACGGTATCAGCCTGTTGAGACAAGACAGCACTGAAACCATTCGGGAAAGCATTAAGCGTTGTGGTCACAGCGGACAAATTACGCTGGCTCAGATCTTTCTCAACCAAAGTCCGAATGACACCTGATTCAGTAATAGCTTGTGCATTTTGCTGTTTTTGGAGCGTAGTGTTAAAGACGCTGGCTCCAGCAATAATGAGAATCCCTAGCGAGGCAACTGAAGCACCTGTTGCGAAGAGCTGTTTACGCTTAATCGGGAGCTGAAAAAATCTTTGACTATAAGAGGTTGCAGCACCGCCCGTTGAACCACCTCGATAAGACAGTTCGTCCTTCTTCAGAGCTGGAGTTTCCCTTGTTGACTTTTCATCCCGTGTAGAGGTTGGGTCTTGAACACTGATGTTACCAAAGTCATTCTTTTCAGCAAACGGCTCCAGCTCTACGACTGAAATCAATGTTTCATTACCATCAATTTCAGTGGAGAAACTGTTCTCTAGCTCAGAAGAGTGAGTTTGATTGAGTGGAGCATCGTACTCAAGAATCTCGTCAGAAACAGATGGAGAATTGAATTGTTCATGCATGGGAAACTACCTCAGGAAATATGTAATGCGGTCAAAAAATCAATGTGCAACTACGCCATTAGAATGGATTCATTTGCGATAGAGAAATATTCCCTAAACTGGATGGATATATCGCCCCATTAATAATGGATTCTGGGTCAAGCACTAATAAGATATCTTTCTGTGCAGGGAGACAGATACAGCCCCGTAAGAAAGGCACCATCGCAGGAGGTACAGCCCCAATTGGAGACCGTACCGCTGCTGAGGAGAAGCGCTCTACCCCCCTAACCTCAGGGACAACGAGACCTAATGACCGTTTGCCAACCTTAGCCAGTACGATGTTGTAAAACTGAACGTTAGTGGTGTGGGCTGGGAGGCCCAGCACCTGAGATAAATCAACGACCCAAAAGACTCGACTACGTCGGTTGAGCAAACCCAGAACACAGGCCGACATGTTTGGAATCGGGGTTAAGGTATCCGCCCCAACCACCAATGCTTCTTGAGCATATTCCATGGGTAGCACAGCCGGAATCTGTTGAGTCAACTGGAGCTGTAGGTAGGGCTCACCCAGCGCTTTTTTCAGCGGTGTGACCGTCTGTGGAATGCTGCGACTCATCTGCTTAGGCCACCACTGAGCGAACGGCTTTTAACAAATCCTCACGGCCGAAGGGCTTCGTGATAAAGACATCAGCGCCCTGCTTCATGCCCCAAAGGCGATCGAGTTCCTGACTTTTTGAGGTGCAAATGACCACAGGTAAAGAGCGAGTCTCCTCATTCTTTTTGATGCTGCGGCACAGCTCAAATCCACTCATCCCTGGCATTACAACATCTGTAACCACCACATCCGGCTTCTGTGTGATCGCCTTGCTGAGTGCTTCTTTTGCATCTGTGGCACTGATCACGGAATATCCTTCTGAACGAAGGTAGCCCATAATTAATTCGAGTACCGACAAATCATCATCTACTACTAGTACAGTTCGCATGGTCGAAGTCCTTAATTTCACTCAATAAATGTGATGAATAGGGTGTCTTATTAATAGAGTACCCATTCATCTGTGGGATAAATCTCTCTACCTAGTACAATGCAAGAATTATGTCAAATGCCTAAACACCATATTCAGTAAATCTGGCTGCGTAAAGGGTTTAGTCATATAGTCTGTCGCCCCAGAAACCTTCGCTTTGGCACGGTCAATTAGGCCTGTATTGCCTGTTACCATCACCACTGGCGTTTGCTTGAATCTAGAGTTTTTACGAATGAGACGACACAGTTCGTAGCCATCAACCCAGGGCATACCCACATCAAGCAAAATGAGGTCGGGCTTAGCGCGAATGATCTGTACCAGCGCCTTAACGGGATCATCAATCATGATCACAGAAACATCATGACCTTGCAGATAGCGGCTAATCGTATTAAGAATGGATGGGCTATCATCAATACAGGCAATTGTGTGCTGTTTTTGAGTGACTGAAACCTTATCCAAGCCATTGAGCTGAGGGTTGGGTTGGGTTGGCTTTGGTTGGCTCACCGTTTGAGCCGGAACGGCTTGTCTACCGAGTTTAGGGAGCTGATTGAAAGGAGGAGCCGGGTCGCTTAAGGTAATGACGTTATCTTGAATCAGAGGATATAGGTTTTGAGCGAGCTTCAGCTCATCTAAGTTAAGCAAGACACCAAGATGGCGAAAGCTAAACCCCCTGAGAATTTTCTGTAGCTTTTGAATTTGAGCGGCTGCATATTTCTGATGGCTACCATTTTGAGGTGCCAATTGAGGTCGCTGGTAAGGCGAGTTGATGGCCGGTGCCAGTGCTTGCCATGCCTGGAAACGCTCGTGGGCACTTTTAAGAACAGTAGATAGACTCAGTCGGCAATAAACGGGCAACTTACTTGTTTGGGGCTGGAACCGAAAAGTTGCGCTATTGAGCCGAAAGTAGGACTCTAGAACCTCTGTGGCGATGTTTGAAATAAGTGTCGCTGCATCGGTGGTAGAAATATTTTTTGTCAATACCAACCATGAGATGGCTTGGTAGTCAGGTCTTAACTTTGTTTCGGTGGTGCTATCTGAGGCGAAATTGATGCGAACCTGAGTCCGAATATCGTTCGTAATTCCCTGTACATCGCGGCTCAACTTACGCAGATGATTATCTAAGAGATCAATGGGATCTACAGAGTAAGTGGCATAAATAAGCTGACCTTTCTCAAAATATAAATACCAATCGACTGAATTAGAAGAGACTTCTAAACAACCATCGCTTTGCTGTTCAGCTTGTTGTTTGAGAATATTGATTGCATCAATTTTGGTTGAGATTGTGCCACTCACTGTTCGTTTCATCGGGAGGTCCTTCAAAGACTAATGCACATAAGAAGATTCCGAGAGGCTGCGGAGTTACAGATCTGGAATGAACTTAGCTCAAGGCTGATATTAGAAGTATTCCCACGATGGCTCTGGGGTGATCACTTCTCTATTGCTATAATTGAGTTTTTAAAAAGGATTTTGACTCTCTTCTCGTCACAATATTAGTTGTGCTGAGCTTGTCTGTCTTGCATGCTCCACGGGAACAGCGGTAAAGCTGGCCTGAAATCACCTATGATTTGTGCAGAACATCTAGGACTGTTGTCATGATTAAATCTGTACTGTTTGCAACGCTCTGCGCGATGGGAGCGGTGGTGCCAATACAGACGGTGGTGGCGGAAGACTTAAACCACATTGCTCAGCTTTTGCAGGTCAATGCTTGTCAGGGCTGCGATCTCAGTGGTGCTGATTTAAGTGGATTGGTGCTGATTCGAGCAAATCTCAAGGGTGCTAACCTCAAGGGCGCAAATCTGACCAATACCTATTTGGTGCTGAGTGATTTGAGCGGCGCAAATTTAGAAGGAGCCAATTTGTCTGCGGCTTATCTCTATGGCACCAATTTACAGGGTACAGCGCTGATGGGTACCACCTTGGTACAGGCGACGCTGCGGGCTGCTCAACTGCAGGGCGCAAATCTTTGCGATGCATCGTTTTCTGGGGCCGATTTCCGTGATGCTCAGCTAGAGATCGATGAGAAGGCTCCCTGTTTCGAGCAGCTTCAGGCGCAAAATGCGTTTTCCCACCGCTAGGGTGGTGTCATGATCATGGAGCCATGAACAATATGACCCGAGTGGTGGGGTTAATGAGCGGCACCTCCGTCGATGGTATTGATGCTGCGTTGGTGGATATTCACGGTCAAGAGCTTGACCTAGAGGTAAATCTGGTCGCGGCGAAGACCTATCCCTATCCAGAGCCATTGAGATCGCAAATATTAGCGGTCTGCGCGGGCCAGCCGCTATCAATGGAGCAGTTGGCTCAGTTAGATGATGCGATCGCAACCCTCTTTGCCCAAGCCGCCGTCAACCTTCAGCAGGGACATTCCCCGGCGACACTGATCGGTTCCCACGGTCAAACTGTCTTTCATCGTCCTCCCACCGTGGATGGTCTTGGGTATAGCCAGCAGTTGGGCCGTGGCGAAGTGATTGCTCAGTTAACCGACACTCCCACCATCAGCAATTTTCGGGGGGCAGACATTGCCTTAGGGGGGCAGGGCGCTCCCCTCGTACCCAAAATAGACGTTTGTTTGCTCAGTGATGCTCAGCAGTACCGCTGTGTACAGAACATTGGCGGCATGGGTAATGTTACCTTTTTGCCGCCGCTCAAAAATCCAGAGCAGATCGGAGCAGGGGTCCAAGGATGGGATACGGGGCCAGGGAATGTCTTAATCGATTTAGCGGTCACTCAGTTCTCAGAGGGCCAGCGCACCTATGACCACAACGGAGACTGGGCGGCGAGCGGTACCCCTTACCAACCCCTAGTCGATCAGTGGCTCACCCACCCCTTCTTTACAGAACCGCCGCCCAAATCAACGGGACGGGAGCTATTTGGCCCTCAGTATTTGCAAAATTGTCTCCAAGAGGCCCAAGCGCTTAGCCCCGCCGATATCTTGGCAACGTTAACAGAGCTAACCGCTGCCGCCATTGTGCTGAACTATACCCAGTTTTTACCGCGACTGCCGGATCAGGTTTTGGTGGCCGGGGGAGGCCGCCGCAATCAATATCTTTGTCGGCGATTAGCGCATCGCCTGGGGGGCATTCCTGTGCAGGCCACCAGTGAAGTGGGCGTGGATGCAGATGCCAAAGAAGCGATCGCCTTTGCGGTCTTGGCCTACTGGCGACACCATAACATTCCCGGCAACTTGCCCTCAGTAACGGGGGCGCACCGCCCGGTTCTGCTGGGAGAGGTTCATGGTCTATGATCTAACGTGATGGGGGAAGCAATCACGAGCCAAGGCGTTGGCGTTGGTAAGATATGGGCACCTGCCCCGATGACGTTGCTCCAAAAATGTAGGACCACTGTGACACACACCTTCTTAATGAATGCGGGTCGGTGGACCTTTCAAGGCCATTGGCTAGAACGGGATCAAGAGCCTCAGACTATTAAAGGTAAAATAATCGTGGTCTGGAGTGACGACCACTGGTTCACAATGGTGAGTAAAGTGGTCTTTGCAGGACCATCTGGGCAAGCACCGCTGCCAGACCTCATTTTGAAATATAGAGGGCGACTCAATGATCAGGCCCAGCACTATACCTTTGTCCTCAAGCATAGCCAGCTAGGGGCTGTCGAAGGCGAAGGCTGGGCCGCTCCTGCCTCGATTATTCAGAGATTTTGGTCCCTCGACGACCGCCAGAGACGCAGCGGTTTTGAAGCAATCCATCGCGTCAGTGACGATCGCTATCTACTCTCTAGCAGCATCATGGCAGGGCATCAATTACTGAGTACCTTAGAAGCAACCCTAGACCGCCAGCCCAGTTAGGGCGTCTCTTCAATTCGATTGAGACGGGTACCCACAAACCGCTGTAGCGAGGCTAAGGCTTGGTTATAGTCAATTTTAGCTGAGAGTAAATTACTCTTGGCCCGCGTCAGATCGGTCTCAGCATTACTCACCTCCAATTGGGTGCCAATTCCCGCCGTAAATCGGAGTCGCGCTAACCGTAGACTTTCAGTGGCCTGAACAACAGCTTGTTCATTGGTTTGAATGTTTTGTAGGCTGGACTTGAGGGTGAAATAGTTTTGCTCTACTTGAAATCTGATTAAGTTCTTGAAATTGGCGAACTGGGTTTCGGAAATTTTAACGTTCAACGCCTGCTGCTGGGCATTGGCCTTGGTCGCGCCACCATCAAATATCAACTTGGTCACCCGTACGCCGAGGGCATAGCCCGGCTGTAGCGAAACGCTATCGCTCAAGTTATCGGCCAAGGACGCGCTGGCAGAGACACTGGCTTGGGGACCAAAACTCCCCTTGATTAATCGTCGATTCTGTTGACCAATGCGCCGTTGCTCTAAAATTTCGGCCAGTTCAGACCGATTTTGAAGCGCCAGAGTAATACTTTGTTCCAGTGTTAGGGGCCAGGTACCGGCCACCGCGACCGGATCTGCGGCTGAAAGCGTTGCTGTTTCCTTAATACTCAGGGTTTCACTGAGTTGGCGACGGGCAATTTCCTGCTGACCGAGTGCCTCTGTAAGCTGCTGTTTTAGATCAGAAAGCTGCACTTCCGCACGCAAAACATCAAATTTTGTCCCTAATCCAGCTCGCTCTAACGCTTGCGTATCTTCAAGACTCTTCTGTGCATTTTCCACCGAGGCTTGGGCGATTTCAACGAGTTCATCGGCCTGCTGCATGTCGTAATAGTCATTGGACACCGTCAGTCGCAAGTCCAGTAGTTCCGTTTCGAGAGCATCTTCAGCCGCTCGAAGGGCGGCCTCAGACGCTCGAATACTGGCAGAACGCTGCCCAGAGGTAAAGACATCATAGGTCGCCTGCACGCTGGTGTTAAAGGTATTGCTGACCGTCGAAGTCGGTGGTGGGGCAGGAAAACCCGCATCTTCTGCCGCCTGCCTCTGCAGCTGATTCGCAATCCGAATAGATGCCGAGTCCGTTCGAGTCAGGCCCGCCTGGGCGCTCACGGTGGGCAATCGTGCGGCTTTGGCTTCGCGAAGTTCGGCCTGACTTTGCTGGAGCTGCAACTCAGCCACTTGAACATCTCGATTATTGCGCTGGGCCAACTCTAGCGCCTGTTTCAAGGTAATGGGCTGACTGAGGTCAATGGTGACCTGCTCTTTTCTGGTGGGCACATTGAGCAGTTTGGGGTCAGGGTTAAGGGGCATCAAGTCTACGGCAGACGCAGGAGAGCCGAGATCGACTGGTGTTGTGGTTTGTCCCGTGGCGCTAGGGCCGTTCAGTAGGGCGGTGGTGACTAGTCCAGCCACCCAGATTGGGTTTATCCACCTTCGATTTCTGTCGCGCACCGTCTTGCCTCTTATTATGACCTGTGTAGTACTGTATCAAATCGCTGGAAGCGTGTGGTGTATAGATTAAATCGACGGATCTAGGGCGTGACTACGGCGTTGGTTCTGAAGACTCTCGCTTGAAGAGACGATAACGGCCTTTGCCAGAGGTTTTGGCTTCGTACATGGCTTGATCAGCATCTCCTAAGATTTGCTCAACAGTGGTGTAGCCATAGCTGCTGAGGGTAATGCCCATGCTCACGTCGGTCAACACTTCATTGTCGTCCAACTGAAAGGGGCGAGAAACCTGAAATCGCAGTCGCTGGGCGGTGCTGGTGGCATCTCCAATGCCGTGGAGGTCGTTGAGCAGCACGACAAATTCATCGCCCCCAATGCGCGAGAGGGTGTCACCGGGGCGGAGACAGTTGGCTAGCCGTTTTGCGATCGCAATCAGCAATTGGTCACCGACTTTGTGCCCTAGGGTATCGTTCACTGACTTAAACCCATCCAGGTCTAAGAACAATACCGCAAAGATAGCGCTGGGATGACGTTGCGATCTATGGAGCGCCTGCTTGAGTCGATTCAAAAATAACGCCCGATTGGGCAGGCCCGTTAGCGAATCATGGAAAGCACCGTAAACCAACCGTTCTTCACTTTGGTGATGCTCTAAGGCTCCCCCGATTATAGTGCTCCAGGTCTGTAATAACTGAATCGATTGTGGGGGCCACTCACGTTCAGATTGACAATTTTCTAGACCAATAAAACCGCCAAAATGGTGATCAACCTGAATCGGGAGCCAGAGCATTGAGCAGATCTTTGCCTGTTGGAACAGAGCTTGATCAGAGTCGGATTGGAGCCGCGTTACTCCTGAGAAAGGGACGTTATCCATCAGAGTTGGATAACATGCCAGGGTCTGGAGCTGTTCAGAGAGCTGTTGCCAAGGTCCTTCCTCTAGCGAATACCCCTCTCTTGCCCAAGCAAAATTTAGGGTGATTTTTTCTGGATCGGCGCTAGAGGGAGGATGATACTCGCAAATGTAGGCGCGATCTACTCCCAGCGTTACGCCAACGATCGCCAGTGCCTTGGTCATACCCACTCGATAGTGGGTTTGCGATAGCACCTGAGAACTGGATTCCACAATGCTCTGCAGCAATTGATTCTCTGCTCGGACGATCTCTAGCTCGGCTAGAAGATCTTCGGGTTTGAGATGTTGATCACTGCCCACGGTCAATATAAAAAATAGAGGCGATTCTATCTTAATCTTTCACGGAAACTAAATGGCGACTGTGTTTAACGAGCGCGCACTCCCATGGATGCGTCAGACTAAATCCCGAGACGCTGGTAGATCTGATCTAAATGCTTTAGATGTCGTTGTGGATCAAAGCAATCGGCAATGTCAGCTTCTGATAAATACTGAAGCACCTGATTATCTTGACTGATGGCAGCCCTAAAGTTGCCGTTCTCTTGGTTCCAGGCTGCGTGGGCATTGCTTTGTACAATGGCATAGGCATCCTCTCGACTCATCCCCTTTTCCACCAGCGTTAGAAGAACACGCTGCGAGAAAATAACACCGCCGTAGCGGTTCATATTGCGCTTCATGTTTTCAGGATAGACCTGCAGTTTTTGGACCAAGCCGGTGGTTTCTACAAGCATGAAATGCATCAAAATTGCTGCATCGGGTAAAATCACCCGTTCGGCAGAGCTGTGAGAGATATCTCGTTCATGCCACAGGGCAACGTTTTCTAATCCCGTCATTGCGTAGCCCCGAATAATGCGAGCAATGCCGGTCAGTCGTTCTGACTTAATGGGGTTGCGCTTGTGAGGCATAGCAGAAGACCCCTTCTGACCCTTAGAGAAAAATTCTTCGACCTCTAAAACATCAGTGCGCTGTAGGTTCCGAATCTCAACGGCAAACCGTTCAATGGAGGCCGCTAGCAGGGCTAAGACTTGTAGATAATTTGCGTGGCGGTCTCGTGATACCACCTGCGTTGAGGCACAGTCAGGCTGCAGACCCAGTTTTTGACAGGCGATCGCTTCCACCTGCGGGTCAATATTGGCGTAGGTGCCCACGGCCCCAGAGATTTTACCCACCGCAATATCGTTTTGGAGCTGATTGAGGCGATCTCGGTGGCGCAGAACTTCAGCGAGCCAGCCTGCCAACTTGAAGCCAAGGGTAATGGGTTCGGCGTGGATGCCGTGACTGCGGCCCACCATAATGGTGTTGCGGTGCTGCTGAGCTTGGTAGCGAATCGCCTGAATCAAGGCCTCATGCTGACGCAACAGAACTTTAACACTGGCGACTAACTGCAGCGCTAAAGCTGTATCTAAAACATCAGAACTGGTCATCCCTACATGAATGTAGCGCCCTGCATCGCCCACGTACTCATTGACGTTGGTAAGAAAGGCGATCACATCATGCTTAACCTCGGCCTCAATCTCTAGAATACGAGTGGGGTCAAAGTTGGCCTTGGCCTTAATCGTTTCCACGGCCTCTGTGGGGATGGTTCCCAGCTCCGCTTGGGCTTCGCAGGCTGCAATCTCAACCTGAAGCCAGGTCTGAAATTTATAGTGATCCGTCCACAGATCGCCCATCTCGGACAGGGTATACCGCTCGATCAAGTTCTTACGCAGAGTACAACTGCATCATTGTACGGCCTCAGTGATCTTCTGTGCATCCAGTCAGTCTTGACGCTCTATTTGCTAGACTAGTTCATATATACTTAGAGCCAAGGCAGCATGTATCAAGGTAACTCCCCCACGTCGGTACAGAAACCACTGCCCACGATGTATGACCTCCCCAGTGAGTATCCAGAGGAACTTGGGTTGCCCGACGAATTTCACGCTTTTCAGCCCCAGCTTCTTAGAGAAACTTGTCAGCTTCCGGATTACTCTGCCGATGACATCTTTATCGGCACCGATATTAATGTCTATTACGATAGCCGCCATACCCCCTGGCATAAGCGACCCGATTGGTTCCTCGTTCTAGGGGTGCCCCAAGCAAAGCAACAAGAAGATCTGCGCTGGAGCTATGTGATCTGGCAAGAAGGGGTCAGTCCATTTTTAGTGGTGGAGCTATTATCGCCCGGAACTGAAGACGAAGATCTCGGTCGTAGCCTCCGCCAGATCAATCAACCCCCAGGCAAATGGGAAGTCTACGAGCGTATTCTACGGGTGCCCTACTACGTTGTTTTTGATCGGTACGAGAATAACTTTCGGTTGTTTCAACTGACAGCAACACGGTATCAAGAGCTAGAAATCACTGACAATCGCTACTGGTTTGAAGAGCTAGATCTGGGCCTTGGTGTCTGGGAAGGCGATTTTCAGGCTGCAACAGGCCAGTGGCTGCGCTGGTATGATGCAGCGGGGCATTGGATACCCACCTCTGCCGAATTTGCCGAACAGGAAAAACAGAGAGCTGAGCAAGAAACTCAAAGAGCTAACCAAGAAACTCAAAGAGCTAACCAGGAAGCTCAAAGGGCCGACCGAGAGCAACAAAGGGCCGAACGGCTAGCTGAACGTTTGCGAGAGCTAGGGGTTGACCCTGAAATTTAGACCTCTTTCTATGCCATAGCGGCTCTACTGTTGTCATGGCTATGGCGGCTTCAAGGGCTGAGTACTGCTTGGCTAAGATTTGTTCTTTAGCCTTGGTCAACAGCATATTCGAACCCCACGAGCTGCTTAATGAACTGGCGTTGACTCGCAGGTGGATACAAGGGAGTCTGGAGCTGAGTGGTTGCATAGGCATCTGCCGCCCGAACGCGATCTAAAACTTGAGCCGCAGAGATATCGCCGCGCTGATGAGCCTGCAACAGTTGTGTTAATCCAGTGCTGTAATCCTGCACGGTCCTGAACTGAAACGCTGGTGGTGCTTCAGCTTGGGGTGCGGTCTGACTGCTGCCCACGATCACAGGTGCTTCTAGCGTCAAAACGTAAACGCTGCCTGCGGGAATTTCTACCACTTTATAGGTTTTGGCTGATGCTAAGCCCACTAAAGCTCCGATGCCGCCCCCGAACATAGAGGCACGATTGAAGGCGCTAGAGTTACCTGTGGCTCCACCGGTGATGCCTCCCGAAATGTTAGCCAATACGGAGCTGCCTTCTCGGGCAGACTGGTAGCCACTGGCCTTAGAGACGCTGTAGCTGGGGATCAGAGGGCTAGAGGCTTGAATGGCAACAACTTGACCATTAATCACTAACGATTCTGCAATAATCTGTGCGCCTCCCTTCGTGGGCTTCATTTTGGCTGCGATGGGCGAATTTGCTGCAACGATCTGATTGCCTTGACTATCAAAAAGGGGCTGAGCGAGGAAGAGCGTCATCGGATAGTCTTGGTTTTTCTTGGCATCCACCACCATGTTGTTGGGAAAAGTGACCGTTAATGCAGTGGAAACGGGAATGACGCTTTGACTGGACGATGCCACTTGTTGCACACCAGATACAGACTGAGCAACGGTGGGCAGCGTTGCAGAGGTGAGCGTGGATAAGGCTAGGGCAATACTAACGAGGGTGTGCTTAGGCATGGTGAGTTCTCCAAACGGGGGTGGGGTCAAGCAGAAGATGAGGGCCAGGGACTATCCCTGGCCTTTTATGAATTACCGGGAACGGATTACCAAGAGAGAAAGTGGCCGGCTGCTGCTGCACTATTGTTATCTCGGTTAATTTGCTGAGCAGCTTCGGCTTGCACCAATGCATCACAGTTTTGACCAGCGACCACTGTGCTAGAGCTGGTGTCTGAGAAGCGACTGGTATCTGAGAAGGTGCTCTTGTCACTGAATCCAGAGCGGCTCAGGTCACGATGGTAGTTAGCGGCACGTTCCCCTGCATTACCGGTTTTTGAGGTTGTGGTTGTGGTTTTACCACCGCCACCCCCGGCGCTAACCAGGCCAAAGAGCACACTAACTTTACCGCTCCCTTCACCTTTGCTAGAGGCGTAATCGTAGGTGCTGTTGTTCCATTTAGAGCTGCTAGAGCGATCCAGAACATTTTTGTAATCGTATTGATTGATGTTCTTTTTCTCTTGGATATTTTTTTGATCGACGATGTTGTTTTGCTGGTTGTAGCCCACGAGAACATCGCTACACATGGCCCGTGGGTCGTCTGCGTCACGGGAGCTGGGGGCCAGTGGATTGGCGAAGGCGGGAAGTCCAGCAGAGAGGGCAACGGCAGTGGTTAGGGAAAAGAGGATAGTGCGTTTCATGACTTGTATCTCCTGTGTGTTGTTTGAATCCATTGGTTTGAATCCATGTGACTATAATCTCGCTAACTCACAGTTCAGGCAGTGATGCTTCTCCCGAAGCTATCGTGATCTTTCTGAAATTTTTAGGTGATACAGAAAGACCCCGTTCTGTGACGAGGGTCAATGAAGCCCGGTGAAAAACTTGAGTTTAAGGACGTCTAGATCGCAGAGATTAGAGTTTTGCCACCGCAATCAGCATCAAAGCCGACTCTATTGACACTCAGCCACTAATGTATCTAGAGCCTGCTGCATCTGTTCATGGACCTGTTGATAGCAGGCAGCGACATAGTTGCGATCGCGCATTGCTTCAGCACCATATCGGTCAAACACAATCGGTGGACAGACCTGAGTATGAATCTGGATCGGTAAGGGGATATTCATCATGGGACCAACGGAAATGCCCCAAGGCAATCCGAGATAAATCGGGAACACCTTTGGATCAATGTCTAAAAACCACGGCATGCCCCATTCATGGAGCTGCTGCATCAGAGGATAGATATCGGTCAATACGCAAAGCGTCTCGTGGGCACCATAGGAGATCACGGGCACAATGGGCACTTGCTCCCGCAGCGCTAGCTTAATGAATCCCGTTCGACCAGCAAGATGAATTTTGTGGCGATCTCCATAGGGCCGAAAGACATCTTGAGCGCCCCCTGGATAGACCATCACCGCAGCGTCGCGCTGCAGCGCTGCGATCGCCATCTTCGGGTGAGCCACCACCGCACCGATTTGGGCAAAGAGTTGAGTTACCTCTGGGTTGAATTTCTCACATCCCTTCCACATTGCCGGATGTAAAAGACCATAGGCTAACCGTTCGGCACCAAATCGCTGGAACCAGTCATACATCACCATGTGAACATCAGGAGCCGCTAAACCGCCATTGTGCGAGCCAACGCAGAGCATTGGGCCTTGCTTCGGAATATGCTGCCAGCCACGGGTCTGAACCCGAAAGTAGTAGCGATAAAACCAGTCCCAGAACGGAAACTGATCCTGAATAACTTGGGGGTCTCGTAAGGTCAGAGTCCAACCCGGCTTGAGAGATTGGGGCGAGTAGGGCATGCATTTGTAACGAAATACTGGAGCAAAAAGGAACAGTAAAACGGGATCGGAACCCCTACCGCCCCCCCCATTAACGAGGATCAGATCATCAATGACAACTATGACTCATCAATGACAGCGATCGCAGGTTCCATGCACCGTGACTTCATAGCGGTCTACCTGCAGACCAGGGCGCAGATCCTGACCACCGAGATTTTCAAAGGCATCCCAAGGAATATCTTCAATCTCACCACAGCCCTTACAGCGAAAGTGATGGTGGGGCTTCACATTAGCATCGTAACGGGAGACACCCTCTTCCAGTAAAACCTCTCGGACCAGATTCACGCTCCGCAGCGCTTGCAAAGAGCTATACACCGTCGCTTGGGACGACACCGGATACTCCTGATTGAGATCGCCAAGGATTTGATCCACTGTCGGATGATCCGCCCGCCCCAACAAATTGGCATAGACAGCGTATCGCTGGGGGGTCACCCTTAAGCCCCGCGCCTTGAGGGTCCGAATCAGATCATTGGCCTGCTTAGTCGCCATAGCCTACAAAAACTAACGTGTGCAGACCTATTATATGGGCCAAAAGCTGAACTTTCCAGATTTATCTGTAATTATTCTGTAAAACAAGTTCCAACTACTATTGATTTATTCTTAAATAAGAATTACTCTAACTTGAGGGGCAAAGGCAAGCTTGTCTGAAGCCCGGTTATTTTACCGTTACCAATAAAGAGGCATCTATGGCTGTTATCGCTCAAGAAAGAGTACCCGACGTTACCTTCAAAACTCGTGTTCGTGATGAGTCCATTGGCGGAGACAATCCCTTTCGGTGGCATGATCTAACCACGGCAGATATCTTTGCTGGCAAGCGTGTTGTTCTGTTCTCTCTACCCGGTGCCTTCACTCCAACCTGTTCTACTAGCCATCTGCCTCGCTACGAAGATCTTTATGATCAATTCAAATCTCTAGGAATTGATCAGGTTATTTGCCTATCCGTTAATGATGCCTTTGTCATGTATCAGTGGGGCAAGCACCAGGGCGCGAATAATGTTTTCTTGCTGCCTGACGGGAGTGGTGAATTCACCCGCAAGATGGGCATGTTGGTCAACAAAGATAATCTAGGCTTTGGGATGCGGTCTTGGCGCTACTCAATGGTTGTTAACGACGGCAAAATCGAAAAAATCTTCGTAGAGCCAGACTTTGGTGACAACTGCCCCACAGACCCCTTTGAGGTTTCTGATGCAGATACAATGCTCACTTATCTAAAAGGTGAGTAAGGCAATTCCAATGTATTGCATTCTATAAAATAGCCTGCATGACTCGTTAAAGGATGCAATGATTAGGGATAGGATCCTTCCTAGTGATAAATCCATCACTAGGAAGGATCCACAACATTTGTAGGGCAAGCAGTGGGAGATGTAAGAGCTTCCATTGCCTGCCCTAATTTCGATCTCAAGCTGTAACGGTGGGGAATTGAGGTCTGTCACTCTAGCACTTTGCGTGCTGTTTTCTCTTGTTACCCTGGTGTGCATATCCTGTGGAGAAGGTAATGAATTACGATTTTGATTTATTTGTGATCGGGGCCGGATCCGGCGGGGTCGCGACAGCCCGCCGTGCCGCCTCCTATGGTGCCAGGGTCGGCGTGGTTGAGTTTGATCGCTTAGGCGGCACCTGTGTCAACCGAGGCTGTGTCCCCAAAAAGTTGATGGTATATGCCTCTCACTTTCCAGAACAGTTTACGGCAGCACAGGGCTACGGCTGGAGCGCAGTGGAAAGCACCATGGACTGGTCCAAAATGCTCACCGCCGTCAATGACGAGGTCACAAGACTGAACGGCATTTATGAGCGGATGTTAGAGAATTCGCAGGTTGAGGTTTTTCGCGGCTACGGTCGGTTTGTCGATGCCCACACCATTGCAATTTACACTCAAGAGGGGGATGAAACCGCAGCGCACCAAGTCACAGCAGATAAGGTCTTAATTGCTGTGGGCGGTGTTCCGGTTAAAGCTGATATCCCAGGTATTGAACATGCCATCACCTCAGACGACATCTTTCATTTGCCCCAGCAGCCTCAGCGCATTGCAATTATTGGCGGTGGCTATATTGGGGTTGAATTTGCCGGAATCTTAAATGGCATGGGGTCTGAGGTGACTCAGATTATTCGAGCTGACCACATTCTACGAGGCTTTGACCAAGATATCCGCGCTGAAATTCAAGATGCGATGCAAAAGCACGGCATCAACATGCTGACCAATATTCAAGATCTTAAGATTGAGAAAACCGATACGGGCCTTCAGATCACAGTACAGGGCGAGTCTGAAGAAACGGTCATTGTCGACGCTGTCAGCTTGGCGGCCACCGGCCGAAAACCAAGACTAGAGAAGCTGGGTCTAGAAAAAACCCACGTGAAGGTTTCTAATGGCGCGATTGTTGTCAATGACTACAACGAAACGGCTGAGACCCACATTTTTGCTGTTGGTGACTGCACAGACCGCATTAACCTAACGCCGGTTGCCATTAACGAAGGTCGTGCCTTTGCCGACACTCATTTTGGCGGCAACCCTCGCAAGATGAGCTATGAGAATATTCCCACAGCGGTGTTCTCAACCCCCGAAGCAGCCACGGTAGGGCTAACGGAAGAGGAGGCTATTCAAAAGTTTGGTGAACCCGCCATCCAAATTTATAAAAGTCGGTTTCGACCCATGTATTACACGCTACCCGACATGGATTCTAAAACATTGATGAAGCTAGTCGTCAATCGGAATACTGAGAAGATTTTAGGGGTTCACATGGTGGGCGATTCTGCTGCTGAAATTATTCAAGGGATGGCAATTGCGGTCAAAATGGGAGCCACAAAATCTGATTTTGACGCCACTATTGGCATTCACCCCAGTTCAGCAGAAGAATTTGTGACGATGCGATAGCGTCAGCATTGTTGGGGCTGTGATCAGACTCAACCGATCTCTTCCCTGCGTCCTTCTATCGGATGATCAGATTTTCTTTATATTTGTTTGATTAACCGATTTTCCTGAACAGAAGCGGAGATTTTCCTAAGGCGTTTGGCAACATCAATGCCTCTGCTGAGATCAACTAAAGGAACGCAACAGCAGTACTTCCATGCGTTCTCATTGAGCTTTTCGTCAGTGTTCTCCGTGTTTATACTGAGGTTTACCCGTCACACCACGGAGAGTGATGTGAAGAACTTAAGTATTTACACGGTGTAGGAAGAAAAAAAAGTGTCTTACTATATATTTGTTGGGCTGTCATACCCCCGCAACTAAGCCCAGATAAGTCCCCGAAATGGCAACCTATTCCGAAAGGATAGGGCGCAAATTGGTAGACCTAAGATCCTTTTAATAGGAGTACGGATGCTGCCAGTGCCGAAGGGACTTTACATGATTTTGAATCATATTAGTACGAGCCTTAGCTACGTTTCGTAAAGCTAGGGCTTTATTGTATTTTCTAATTTTTATACTGCAAAATTTAAATGCTCAAAAGAGACTGGGACTGGCATTAGTTATAGAGTTTCATGACCCGTTCGATCGCCATCCTAGACTGTGCACCTAGCGTTAATACAGAGGTATGTCCTTGATCTAGATGCTCAGCACCTGCACAGCCAATCATGGCTGCATTGTCGGTGCAAAGCGATAGCGGTGGGAACAAAACCTTGAGTTGATTCGCTGCCGCTGCGGTGCGGAGATGTTGGCGCAGGCCACTGTTGGCAGCGACACCACCGCCGACCACAATGGTATCGAGTCCCTGATCGAGGGCGCATTTGATGGCTCGCCGCGTTAGCGATCTGGCCACCGTATGCTGAAAACTAGCGGCAAGATTTGCCACCGGCAACGCTGGGTCTGTTGTCTTTAACTTCTCTACCAAGCGCAGCATGGCTGTTTTCAGGCCGCTAAAGCTAGAGTCATAGGGATGAAAGCCGCCACCGGGTAGTGAAATATTTCCCTCTGGCAAGGCAAACGCTTTGGGATCGCCGGTTTGAGCAAGCTGATCAATGACGGGGCCACCGGGATAGCCTAAGCCCAATAATCGAGCTACCTTATCAAAGGCTTCACCCACAGCATCATCTCGCGTTTGACCCAGCGTTTGATAGCAGCCATGATCTTTGACCTCAATGAGACTGGTATGTCCACCCGAAACCAGCAGGCTAAGAAAGGGAGGCTCTAGTTCGGGGTTTTCTAGGCAAGCAGCATAGATATGCCCCTCTAAGTGATGGACGCCAACAAGAGGCTTGTTGTAGAGCATTGCCAGCGTCTTCGCGGCAGCTAACCCCACCAACAGCGCCCCTACGAGTCCTGGCGCACAGGTAACAGCAATGCCGTCGATGTCGTCCCACGTTAACTCTGAACGCTGTATCGCTTCTGCAATCAGGTGATTGATCGCTACAACATGCTGGCGAGAGGCAATTTCTGGGACGACCCCACCATAGGGTTGATGCTGAGCAATTTGTGATGCCACGATCTGACTGAGAATGTGACGTTTTCTTACAACTGCCACCGCAGTTTCGTCACAACTCGTTTCAATTGCCAAAACTGTCGCCATTTGCTGGTAACGTCTTTTATGTAAGTCTGCCTATTGCAGGGAATTTCAACTCTCAATCGAAGTAATTCGTATAAGAGGTGGGATCAATACCAGTGTAGTAGGCCGAGTTCTACGAAAAGCCAATTTTTTGTTAAATAAATTTCTTGTTTTTGACAAAGGGAAACAATTTATGCGTCGATTGTTTGCTCTCATTCTTACATTCACGTTATGGGTTGGGTTCGCAGCCCCTGCCTCTGCGAATGTTGCTGGTTTAGTTCCTTGCAGTGAATCACCAGCATTTCAAGCCCGAGCAGCTAAAGCTCGAGCCACCACTGCTGATCCAGAATCGGGTGCCAAGCGCTTCGAGCGTTATGGCTCTGCCCTCTGTGGTCCTGAAGATGGTCTGCCACGGCTCGTGGCCGATGGTCGTTTGAGTCATGCCGGTGACTTTACGATTCCAGGTTTAATGTTTCTCTATATTGCCGGTTGGATTGGTAATGCAGGTCGAGCTTACCTAATCGCTAATAAAAAAGAGAAAAATCCAGGAGATGGTGAGATCAATATCAATGTGGGTCTTGCTGTGGGCTGCATGATGGGTGCTGCGACATGGCCATTGACAGCTTTCCGTGAGCTGAGTACAGGTCAGCTCACCGTTCCTGACAACGAGATTACAGTGTCACCTCGCTAAGGGCTGTGCTGTCGCAAATTGATTGAGAGAAGTTCAATGAAAATTCTAACCTCGGCTCCAGTTCTAGCTCTGACTTGGATCTGGTTTACAGCCGGTATTTTGATCGAAGTGAATCGCTTCCTGCCTGATTTGCTGTTTCATCCCTAGATTTAGGGTGGCTCACGTTGGTGAGCATGTTTCTAAATGCCGACTAAATGCCTAAGAGTCTTTCTCTTGGGCATTTGTTTTTGGAGGGGTTTGATCACGTGATGTCTAACGGGCAAGCAGCGAGGAAAGGGCACGACACCTGGATGCGGCGATCGCACCTCCAGCAAATCATCGTCACGGCCCAGCAGATGCATGCGATTGAGTCCCGCATGTTTGCCTCGGGGATGCCGGTAGCGGCGCTGATGGAGAAAGTCGGTAGCCGGATTGCCCAGCAGATTGAATTGCTTTATCCCTGCGATCGATGCCCCCGCATCGGCATTTTAGTGGGGCCAGGGCATAACGGCGGTGATGCTTTAGTCGTTGCCCGTGAGCTGTATTTTAAGGGCTATAGCGTTTCGGTCTATCGCCCCCTGTCAAAAGCAAAGCCTCTGACCCAGCAGCATCTTCAATATCTTCAGTCTCTACCGATTCCGATGCTGGAGCAGGGATCAGATCTGCTCACACAGGATATGGTGATTGATGGCTTATTCGGGTTTGGTCTAGAGCGCTCCATCGACGGTGAACTCAAAGTATTACTGGAGCACATCAACTCTGGGTCTATGCCAGTGGTGAGCCTTGATGTGCCATCAGGACTCCATGCCGATACGGGCAAAGTGCTCGGGATCGCGATCAAAGCGACGCACACGCTGTGCTTGGGGCTGTGGAAGCTGGGCTTGCTGCAGGATTCTGCCTTGGACTCTATCGGCCAGTTGAAACTCATTAACTTTGATATTCCGGTGGCCGATATTGATGCGGTGATCGGGTCAGTTCTGGCCCCCAAACGCTTGACCCCTCAATTGGCCCTTGCGCAGCTACCGCTGCAGCGACCGCAAGAGACCCATAAGTATCGGCAAGGTCATCTGTTGCTGGTGGGCGGATCGCAGCGTTATCCCGGCAGTATTCTGCTGGCGGCTCGTGGAGCAAGGGCCACGGGGATTGGCATGCTCTCTATTGCAGTGCCCCAGTCTCTCAAAGAGCTGGTGGTGGCTCAGATACCTGAGGCGCTAATAATTGGCTGCCCAGAAACAGATGATGGCGCAATCGCACATTTACCCTCAGATGTATCGTTAGAGCGATTTGATGCGATCGCCTACGGTCCTGGCGTTACCACGGTAAACTCCACGGTTTTATCAACGATCCTGGCAAGTTTATGTCCTGTCATTGTGGATGCAGATGGCCTGAATCTGTTAGCTCAATCAGATTTTAGCTGGCATCACCGTGCGGCTGGACTGGTGTTGACGCCGCACCCCGGAGAATTTAAGCGATTGTTTCCTGATCTCGCGGCAGCGGAACTCACCCAAGCAGAGATGGCACAACAGGCCGCTCAAGCAACGGGAGCTATTGTCCTTTTAAAGGGCGCAAGAACAGCGATTGCTATCCCTGATGGTGATGTATTGATCAACCCTGACAGTACGCCAGCACTGGCGCGAGGAGGGAGCGGCGATGTCTTAACGGGTTTAGTGGGGGGGCTATATGCCCAAACGTTAAGCCCTGAAACTGTGGCGGCAGCAGCTTGGTGGCATGCTCAGGCCGGATTGTTTACCGTGCAGTCTGCAACAGAAATGGGAGTCGATCCGGTAACCCTCAGCAAGCAACTCTTGCCTGCACTCCAGGCTATGCTGCAGGCTGGAGCCAGTGATCAAAATCTTGGGCGAAGGTGCCTTGAATAATGGCCTGCCGGATTTTCTGGGTAAAACCGATCAGTTCAGTAATGTTGTGAATGCTGAGTAAGGTGTAAGCAAGTAGTTCTTTAGATCGCAACAAGTGACTGAGATAGGCTCGCGTAAAATTTTGGCAAGCATAGCAAGGGCAGGCGGCATCTAGGGCCGTAAAGTCTTCTCGGAAGCGATTGTTTTTGAGATTCCAGCGTTCGCCCTGCACCAGTGCATTGCCGTGTCGTGCCAGCCGAGTCGGAATCACGCAATCAAATAAATCAATCCCGGCTGCGATCGCCTGGGCCATTTCTCGATAGGTGCCGACCCCCATCAGATAGCGAGGCTTATCGACTGGCAGCAGAGGGGTTGTCGCCTGCACGATTTTCTCAATTAGCTCTGGTGGTTCCCCGACGCTGACGCCACCGATGGCGTACCCCGGTAAATCAAACTCGACGAGTGCCCGTGCTGATTTTTGGCGCAGGTCAAGATAGGTGCCGCCTTGGACAATACCAAATAGAGCCTGATCGGGGCGCTGATGAGCTTCAATACATCGCGCTAGCCATCGCGTGGTGCGGTCGGTGGCAGCTTCAATCGTCTCTCGGCTAGCGGGATAAGGCGCACACTCGTCAAAGGCCATGATCACGTCTGCGCCGAGGGCATTTTGAATTGCGATCGCTTTTTCTGGCGATAGATGAATGACTTGGCCATCGCGAGGAGACCGAAAGCTAACGCCAGATTCTTCAATGGAGCGCATTTCGCTGAGGCTGAACACCTGAAAGCCACCTGAATCGGTGAGGATGGGGCCTTGCCAATTCATAAAGCGGTGTAGCCCCCCCGCTCGTTCGACAATATCTTCTCCGGGCTGTAGATGGAGGTGGTAGGTATTGGCTAAAACCATCTGGGCACCCGTCGCCTGAAGCTGCTCAGGAGTGATTGTCTTAACGTTTGCCAAAGTCCCCACTGGCATGAAGCGCGGGGTTTCAACAGCACCGTGGGGAGTCTCAAAGGTACCCACTCTGGCTTTCGTTTCACGGCAGGTCTGGTGGCAAGTGAAATGAAAGTGAGGGTTCATAAAGCAAAGGCAGCAATTAAAGGCACGATAGCCATCATAAGCTTTGCGACTCATTTGGAGGGGGCTATTTTCTTGCCTAGTGGTATTCGGTTTGACCTTGCTTAATAGTCGTCGGAAAACGCAACCTTACTCTGCGCCGTGCCCTTTGCGGCTTAATATGAGAATTATTCTGTAAATCCGCCAGCCTCGCCGATAGTACAGCGGCTGACTGCCTTATACAAGTGCCTCAAACCCCCATTCTTTCGTTAAAATAACCACGAACGGGCAATCGCCTGAAATTACTGCTGGCATTGACTTCTAGCGTTTTTAATGCCGAGCAAAAAAAAGATGTGTCAGGCTGGTACAGCGGTTTTCATCTAGATAGGGGACAGACAGACTTATGATGAGAAGCCTCATAAACGACTCGATTGTCAACGAGGCATGAGAGCTTTATCCCTCATCCAACAAGCTCTGTAGCCATGTTGCTATCCCTAAAGCGTTAAATTACTGTTCGTGACGGTAAAGGTAAAAAGGACCGAGTGACGATGCTGCCCCAGCCCGTGATCGAGCCGCTACAGTTCTGTCACACTGCCTATCTATCGTTGTCCATCACGCCATGACTCAAGCCGGAATCCTAGACGATCGCAACTTCACTCGTCCCACAAAGGGTCAAAGGCTATCTTTCCCATTGCTGGTGGTCGGAGGCTCCACTGCAGCCTATTCGGCAACCCTCGGCGCACTTCAATCTGGGGCAAAGGTCTGCTTAGTGCAACCCCATTTTGTTTTAGGAGGCCAATTCACAGCCCAAGCCCTCCCCGCCTCTGATGATGGTCGCTTGCTGACCCCCTACGATCTCATCCTGCCGGAGCAGCGCGACCCGCAGCAGCTTGTTAATAGTGAAGAATTTGCGCTGTCGCGATCGCAACGTCAATTTCGCGATCGCCAGCGTCAGCTCCAGCCCGTCGAGGGGCAGATTCTCCAAAACCCTGGCGGAAGCTGGGTCAGTCATCTTTCCGTGACGCCTATCGTGGCCTCTATCGCCCTTAACGAGACCATTCTTCCCTTCATTGAAAATGGTCAGCTCACTCTCATTCCCTCTGCAGACCCCATTGAAGTTCTGTTTCAAGATGAGTCAGAGGACTATCGACGAGTGATCGGCATCCGATTTAGGGATAGCCAAACTCAGCATGAATTTACGGTTCATAGCCCGATTACCATTGAGGCCACTGACCTCGGTGATCTTTTAGAGTTAGGGCAAATTGAATCCAAGATTGGGCAGGAGTCACGAGCCGAAACCGGAGAAGAAGCCCTACCCGAAACCGCCTATCCGCTCTGCCAGCAGGCCATCACCGTGTGCGCTGTCGTGGAGCGCAATGCAGCCGATCCCCTGCCACCGCCCCAGGGCTATAACCAAGTTCCTTGGCTCCAGTCGAGTGAATTCACCTGCGACTTTTGGTATCAGCAAGCCGATCAATGGCAGCGGCAGTGCTTTTACGACATTGACGGCATGTTCCGCTACCGTCGCCTCCAGCGCAGTGTTAACGACGATCGGGTTCGCGCCAGCGATGTTACGGTCTTAAACTGGTCCACCAGTCCCCTTGGCGTCGATGATAGTCCCCCTGACCCTGATGCACCGCTTGGGTGTGGCAATGATTATGTACCCGGTGTGCTGGTGGGGGTGAGTCACGCTGAACGGCACATGCAGATCAAGAGAGCTTGCGATCGCACCCAAGCCTACGTTCACTTTTTGCAAACCCAGCTCAAAGATCTGAAGCCCCGAGGCGACCTCACCTGGACCGACAACGGGATCGCCCTATTCCCCTATATTCGCGAAGCTCGTCGCGGCATTGCCCTCACCACCATTCGTCACCAAGATGTCGCCCATAAATTCTTTGCCAATGCCGCTCGCGCCCGTACCTTCACCGATAGCGTTGGCATCGGTCAGTATCATTATTTAGATATGCACCCCAACGACGCCCCAGGGCAGGTCGATCTTAAGGACGGTCACGACGCTCTCCCCTTCACGATTCCTTTGGGTGCGCTCATCCCCGAACGAATCAATGGACTGATCTTGTCGTCAAAGAGTATTGGTACCACCCACATCACCAACGCGGCCTATCGAATGCATCCGGTGGAGTGGGCCATTGGTGAAGCCGGTGGGCACCTTGCAGCCTTTGCGCTTCAGGCAAACAGTGAAGTGCGAGAGGTGGTGGCTGATCATATCCGAACCTTTCAGCAGCAGCTCACCCAAGCTGGTATCCCAATTGTCTGGCTGAACGATGTCTCTCACAACGATCCCGACTTCACCGCGATCCAAGTTCTAGTGACTGTGCTACTGTCTCCAACCTCCGGCACTCTCCCCCCAATGTTGGGGGGCCGGGGGGGCCAACGCAGCACTCAAACGGGCAAATCAGAATCAGAGTTGTACCCTAGTGAATCGGAGGAAGCTTGTTTTATTGATGAGATCATTTTGAATTTCAAGCCGGATGCGATCGCAACTCTCCCCCCCCTGACCACAGCCCTAAAACAGCTAGGGATCTCGATGTCTCCACCCAGCTGTGACCATCGTCCTGTCCCTAAGACTGTAACGGACCAACAATTGCTGAAACTTCTCCAAGCCGTCGATCCCCCAATCCTCAGTAGAATGACGGCTGCGCTCCCCAATGATCAGGCCGCACTCCGTAATCGAGATATTGCCAGAGTCCTCAGTGAGTTTATCCTGTCTCACGCCGCCATCTAGTCAACGGTTGATCGAACATTGGCAGACGAAAGAGCAGTGCTTTAAGTGATTGCAGGCGTTACCTCACAATCGATTTGCCCTATGCCTGAGAATTACGTTAAATTTAGTTAAGATAAAAGAACCTTAAAATATAGCGCCAGTTTTTTTAGAGCTGACGCCGTGGCGTTGCACAGGTCTCGGAACCAAGGAGTCGTTCACATCTTGAACTCTTTTTCGGTATCCGAAAACGCAAGCCCACTCTATCGTTGCCGAGAATTTAATATCCTATGAAATCATCCTGGAAAACCATACTGCTGTGGAGTCTGCCCGCTCTCTTCCTAGCATTTTTCCTCTGGCAGGGATCCATTGCAAGCAACCCTGCCCCGCAAGAGGCCGTTAGTAACACCGCCAGCTCCAGGATGACCTACGGTCGTTTTCTGGAGTACCTCGATAGCGATCGCATCCAGAAAGTAGACCTATTTGACGGTGGCCGTACCGCCATCATTGAAACAGCAGAGTCAGAAATTCCCGGTCAAAGCGATCAGATTCAACGCGCCCGTGTTGACCTGCCGGGTTCTGCCCCTCAACTGATTACTAAGCTCAGAGAAGCGAATGTTGACCTCGATATCCACCCCACCCGCGATACTGGTGCGGTCTGGGGTCTGCTCGGCAACCTGATCTTTCCCATCTTCTTGATTGTGGGCCTTTTCTTCCTGTTCCGTCGGTCTAACAACGTCCCTGGCGGTCCAGGACAGGCCATGAACTTTGGTAAGTCCAAAGCTCGATTCCAAATGGAAGCCCAGACCGGTGTCATGTTTGACGACGTCGCCGGGGTCGAAGAAGCCAAAGAAGAACTTCAAGAAGTCATTACTTTCTTGAAAAAGCCTGAGAAATTCACTGCTGTGGGCGCGAAAATTCCCAAAGGTGCGCTCCTGATTGGCCCTCCAGGAACCGGTAAAACGCTCCTTGCTAAAGCCATCGCAGGAGAAGCAGGCGTTCCCTTCTTCAGTATTTCGGGGTCTGAATTTGTAGAAATGTTTGTGGGCGTCGGTGCCTCGCGGGTCCGCGATCTGTTCAAGAAAGCCAAAGAAAATGCCCCCTGTATCATCTTTATTGATGAGATTGATGCCGTGGGTCGACAGCGCGGAGCCGGTATTGGCGGCGGTAACGACGAGCGTGAGCAAACCCTGAACCAGTTGCTCACCGAAATGGATGGGTTTGAAGGCAACTCTGGCATTATTATCCTGGCTGCCACCAACCGTCCTGACGTTCTTGATAGCGCCCTCCTCCGTCCCGGTCGTTTTGACCGTCAGGTCACCGTTGATGCCCCTGATATCAAAGGCCGTCTCGAAATTCTGTCCGTTCATGCCCGTGATAAAAAGCTCGGTGAGGATGTGTCTCTAGAGAGCATTGCTCGCAGAACCCCTGGTTTCACGGGGGCTGACTTGGCGAATCTCTTGAACGAGTCGGCCATTCTCACGGCTCGTCGCCGCAAAGATGCCATTACCCTTCTAGAAATTGACGACGCCGTTGACCGCGTTGTTGCGGGTATGGAAGGCACTCCTCTGGTTGACAGCAAGAGCAAGCGTCTAATTGCCTATCACGAGATCGGCCACGCCATTGTGGGCACACTTATTAAAGAGCATGACCCCGTTCAGAAAGTGACCCTGATTCCGCGCGGACAGGCCCAAGGCTTAACTTGGTTTACCCCCTCAGAAGAGCAGGAACTGATCTCCCGGTCCCAGCTCAACGCCCGCATGGCCGGTGCTATGGGTGGACGTGCTGCCGAACAAGTGGTCTTTGGTGATTCTGAAGTGACCACTGGCGCGGGTGGTGACCTCCAGCAAGTCACCGGTATGGCTCGACAAATGGTGACTCGCTTTGGCATGTCTAGCCTCGGTCCCCTTTCCCTCGAAAGCCAGCAAGGCGAAGTATTCTTGGGTCGTGACCTGATGACTCGCTCAGAATACTCCGATGAGATTGCCGCCCGCATTGATGCTCAGGTTCGTGAACTCATTCAGCACGCCTACGAAGAAGCCATTCGGCTCGTCCGAGAGAACCGGGCTGTGATGGATCGCCTCGTTGATCTGCTCGTCGAGAAGGAAACCATTAATGGCGAAGAACTCCGCCAAATCATTGCGGAGTACACCGTCGTCCCTGAGAAGGATCGGTTTGTCGCTCAACTCTAAACTTCAGGTTCCATAACTGAAAGATATAAAAAACAGGATGGGTTCGCCCCATCCTGTTTTTTTGAAAGCATCTCTCAGATTTATTGAGCTAGCCGCCGTTCAGGCATTAACATGGGAGAGCTAAATACTGACTCCATTCTTAACCTAGTCTTGCCCTCCATGAAGCCTTATATTGCCGCTGCAGTCCAGATGATTAGTCTGCCAGATCTGCAAAAAAATCTTACTCAAGCTGAAGAACTCATTGATCTGGCGGTGCGTCAGGGGGCAGAACTGGTTAGCTTACCGGAAAACTTTGCGTTCTTGGGTGATGAAGACGCGAAGGTGGCTCAGGCTGAAGAAATCAATGTTGCCTGCGAGAAGTTCCTTAAAAAACAGGCGCAGAAGTTTCAGATCACCCTCTTGGGGGGTGGTTTCCCCGTCCCTGCTGGTGAGGGCAAGGTCTATAACACGGCTTTACTGGTGGGGCCAAATGGTCAAGAACTGGCCCGCTATGAAAAGATTCATCTGTTTGATGTTGCTTTGCCAGATGGCAATATCTACGCGGAGTCTCGCTCTGTTTTAGCGGGCGAGGTGGTCCGACCTCCGATCTATGAGTCCCCGACCTTTGGCAATTTAGGACTGTCGGTTTGCTATGACGTGCGTTTTCCAGAGCTGTATCGATCCATGGCCCAAGCGGGGGCAAATGTGTTATTTATCCCTGCAGCATTCACGGCGTTTACGGGTAAAGATCACTGGCAGGTCTTGTTGCAGGCTAGAGCCATTGAAAATACGAGCTATGTGATTGCCCCCGCCCAAACCGGTAGCCATAACTCTCGGAGGCAATCCCACGGTCATGCCATGATTATTGACCCCTGGGGCTGTATTTTGGCAGATGCAGGTACGAATATGGGCGTTGCGATCGCAGCCATTGAACCCTCTCGGCTTGAACAAGTCCGGCGGCAAATGCCCAGTCTTCAACACCGAGTTTTTGTTGAGTAGCCCTAAACGTTAGTGGTGAACTTTTCTAAGAGAGACCCTAATGATAGGCAAGTAGTTTCAGGTCAACTCAGTCATCCTAGCTCCTATGATCTCTTTTCTTGTTGCCTCCAGTCTCTGGGACTGGGTTCCCCTCCATCTTGCCGTCTCCGGCGAAGCTGAGGTCGGCGTTGATGAAGGGCCGCTTATTTTAGCTGGTGTTCTACTCAGCTTGGTGGTGGTCTATCTCGCCAGTAAAATTGGAGGAGAAATCTGCTCCCGCATCAACTTGCCGCCGGTCTTAGGTGAGCTATTGGGGGGCGTGGTTGTCGGTATCTCGGCCTTACATCTGCTTGTTTTTCCTGAAGCATCCGCCGCCGAGGTTGCCCCATCCATCTTGCAGACGCTGTTGCAAACCACCACGGGCACCCCTGCTGAAGCCACCTTCTCCGTTGCGGCCAGCTATAGCGAAGTCGTTTCAGTGCTGGCGGAGCTGGGGGTGATTATTCTGCTCTTTGAGATTGGTTTAGAGTCTGACCTAAAAGAATTGATTCGCGTGGGTCCCCAAGCCGCTGTGGTGGCCGTAGTTGGGGTGGTGGCCCCCTTTGTCGCAGGAACTTTCGGACTCATCTATCTCTTTCACATGGCTGCGATTCCGGCTATTTTTGCCGGGGCCGCTCTGACCGCCACCAGCATTGGCATCACCGCCAAGGTATTGGCAGAGATTCAACAGCTCTCGTCTCAAGAAGGTCAAATTATCATCGGGGCTGCTGTCTTAGATGATGTTCTCGGCATTATCGTGCTGGCCGTTGTCGCCAGCCTTGCCAAAACCGGCGAGATTGAGATCAACAACATTATTTACTTAGTGATCAGCTCCGTTGTCTTCTTGGTGGGTTCCATTGTCTTAGGACGCTTTTTGAGTCCCTACTTCACTGCCCTCGTTGATCGCCTCAACACACGGGGCAGTTTACTGATTGCCTCTTTAATCTTTGCCTTTATCTTGGCCTACATTGCCACCGCAATTCACCTAGAGGCCATTCTAGGAGCCTTTACCGCAGGCTTAGTATTGGCCGAAACAGAGAAGCGTCAAGAGCTTGAAGAACAGGTGCTGCCCGTCGCAGATATGTTTGTTCCCATCTTTTTTGTCTGCGTGGGTGCGAGAACCGATGTCAGCGTCTTGAACCCACTGGTCCCCGAAAACCGAGAAGGATTAATTATTGCGGCCTTCTTAATTGTGGTTGCGATCGTAGGCAAGGTGATCACTGGACTGACGGTGGTGGGACAGCCCGACCTGAACCGATTAGCGATTGGGGTTGGCATGATTCCAAGGGGTGAAGTAGGCTTAGTGTTTGCAGGGGTTGGTTCTGCCAGTGGGGTATTATCTCGTCCGCTAGAAGCTGCCATCATTGTCATGGTAATCTTGACCACATTCATTGCACCTCCCTTTCTGCGAATTGTTTTTAATGACCCTGAACCAGAACTTGAGGCTGCGGGTACCATAACGTCGGGTTCAATGGATCCTGTCGGGGTAGCCGCTGAAGCAGATGAGGCCCAGCAAGACTCGTAGATCGCCGTCGCAGGCCAGAAACTTATTAGCGGCTTTCTGCGTCCCAAGGCTGCAGTGGAGTGCAGACATCGTGCTGCATCTCTATGCTGCTTGAGGGGCGATGCTTTCGGCCCACATCAACCAGGAGGGGGAATGGTTAACATCGGAGAGAGTTCATGGGACAGATAATTCAGGTGAATAGCATTAAGCGACTGAAGTGGTTATTGCCTGGGTTGTGGGGTGGCTTACTCTGGTGTGTTCCTGCTAATGCAGCCCAACTCGAATCCTGGCGCTTTGATCAGAGCCAAAATCAGCTCCAATTTACGACGGATCAAGCCGTTAGCCCACGGGTACAACTTATTCCTGATCCGACTCGGCTGGTCGTCGATCTACCCGGTATTGTGCTATCCCGTCCCACCGTCAATCAGAATGTTGGCGTCACCGTTCGCAGCGTTAGGGTGGGGCAGTTTGACAGTCAAACCGCTCGCATTGTTGTAGAACTTGCCCCCGGATACATGGTTGATCCCGCACAGGTTAAAGTGCAGGGTGACTCACCCACCAACTGGTCGATCCAGCTTCCTGAACCTCAGCCCTGGGAACCCGGCTCTACCTTATCGCCAAGCCAACCGGAGCCGCTTTCATCTTCTAATACGTCTACCTCGATCCAGACCATTGAGCCGGAATCATCAGCCCAGGAGGACGCTGACACGTCAGGTGTAACGACGGTCACCACCGCTGAACCCCTAATTACGGCTGCTAAAACAGAAAATCCTGAAGTGAAGACTGACACCACTGTCATTGCGGCTAATCTAACCGCCATTCGTGACTTGGTGGTTACCCAAGATGGTTTTTTCCTGAAGACGACCGGCGCAAATCCTGACGTTAAGATCCGCAACAGCAGGGATAATCGAACGGTCTCATTAGAGGTGAAGAATGCCGCCTTTACAGAAGAGCTGCGGCAAAAAATCTTTTCAACCACCTATCACGGTGTCGAATCAATCACCCTGCAGGACGGCCCTAAAGCCCGGATGGTGAGTATTACCCTAAAGGTCGATCCTGCCAGTCGAGGATGGCGAGCTAGCGTCAGCCGAGGCATTATTCTGTCGCCGAAACGGCGGATTGCTAGCAGTCAGCGGCCCCGCTCGACGACGAGCCTTGTTCCTCGCCCCCAGCGTCAGCGCCCCACCTATTCTTCTGATCGAGGAGGGCTGTCAACCATTAACAGCATTGATTTAGGCGGGAATCAACTGTTGATTCGGGCCAGCGGTCGGTTGTCCTACACCCAAGGTTGGGAAGGCTCTACCTATCGAGTCACAATCCGGGGAGCGCAGTTAGCCCAGGGAATCCGCACGCCCCAAGTGGGTTACGGCAGCTATCTGTCTAATATTCGAGTCCTTCAGCAAAATCCCACCACCGTCACGATTCTGGCGAGTCCAGCCTCCGGTGTTCGAGTTCGAGGGGTGCAGCAGATCGATAACCAGTCTTTGCTGGTGCAGTTGGCGCGGGCTGGAGAAACGGCCCCAATTCCTCGTACTATTGGACGCCCCCCTGTGAGTCAATCCACGCCCCCCCTGCCGAGGGTACAGGGGCAACCGGTGGTCATTATTGATCCAGGACACGGCGGTAAGGATCCAGGGGCCATTGGTATTGGGGGACTGCGTGAGACAGATGTGGTTCTTGATATTTCAAAGCAGGTGACCAGTATTCTGCAACAGTCTGGGGTGGCCGTGCGCATGACACGCAATAATGAAACCTTTGTTAGTCTTCAGGGGCGGGTTGATTACGCTGAGCAGGCGAGGGCCGATTTGTTTGTCAGTATTCATGCCAATGCAATTAGTATGAGCCGTCCTGACGTAAATGGGTTAGAGACCTACCATGCGCCAGGTGCCCGTGCGGGTTCAGTGTTAGCTCGAACCATTCACAACACTATTTTGCGCAACATTAGTATGGGCAGTCGCGGGGTGCGAGCCGCACGGTTCTACGTGATTCGCAAGTCTTCAATGCCTGCCGTTCTTGTAGAAACAGGATTTCTGACGGGACGGGATGATAATCCTCGACTACAGAATCCAGCTTGGCGATCGCGCATGGCCCAATCCATTGCTCAGGGCATTCTCAATTACTTAGCGGGTCGCTACAACTAGGCGAGTAACCTCTGGGCGGCTTCAATATTTTGCCGCACAGATTGAGCTGAGGTATGAAGGGCCTGCTGCTCGTCGGGGGTTAAATTGAGTTCTAAAATCTTAGAAACACCCTGGCTTCCTAGGCAAGTGGGGACACCTAGGAAAATATCTGACAGGCCATATTGGCCCTGCAGGTAAGCCGCTGCCGGTAGGATGCGAGAACGATTAGACAGAATCGATTCCACCATAAGGCTGGCGGAGGAGGCCGGGGCAAAATAGGCGCTGCCGGCCTGCATGAGGCTCACAATCTCGGCTCCGCCATTGCGGGTGCGCTGTACTAGACGCTCAACGGTGTCAGAATCCATCAGCTCCGTGATGGGGATGCCGCTGACGGTGGTGTATCTCGGGATGGGCACCATTAAGTCTCCGTGTCCACCTAAAACCATGGCATGAACGTTACCGATGGAGACCTTCAGCTCCATTGCAATAAAGGTTTCAAATCGAGCGGCATCTAAGACCCCTGCCATACCCACGACTCGCTCAGGGGATAGGCCGCTGGCCTGCCAGGCGAGGTAAGTCATTACGTCTAAGGGGTTGGTAACGATTAGTAAAATGGCCTTGGGTGAATGTGCGATCGCATCTTTCACCACCGCCGTTACAATCTTGGCATTGGCCTTGAGCAAATCGTCGCGGCTCATACCGGGTTTACGGGCTAACCCTGCCGTGACCACCACCACATCAGAGTCTTTAGTATCGGCATAGTCTGCCGTGCCGATGATTAAGCGATCATGGGACTCAACGCCACGGGCCTCCATGAGATCGAGGGCTAAACCCTGGGGACGACCCGGATCAATATCTAAAAGGACAACATCAGCGATATTCTTTTCAACGATGCGCTGGCCCAGAGTGCTACCCACATTGCCGGAGCCAATGATGGTAACTTGGGGTGCTCCCGTCAGATCAGACATGGCTATTTCTGCGCCGCTTCGAGCTGGTCGAGATGCAACCAAACATTAGGCGTCGGCACAAGAAACTTGACCTGAGCATAGTCTCCTTTAATTTCGACCACTTCACCGGTGCCTTCAAAAACGTAGGGTGGTAGGCGTTTATCGCTGGCGAGTGCCTCAACACTCCCTTCAAATTTATCTCGGATGATGCTAACAAAGCTTCCTTTCTCGACGGCCATGGCGATGACTTAAATAAATAGACTTCTCCGCTATTGTAAGGTGCAGTCACAAGGTTAGGGCTTTGCTCTTAAATAACATCCCAGTCAATATCATATCAATGCCCTTTGAATCAAATTCTGACTTGAGGACTTGAGTAGTTTGAATCGGTTGCCCTAAAACCCAGGCAGCAAAGAGTTCTGGATGCTTCTCGGCTAGCAACTTACAAAGATTGTCAAAGGCCATATAAAAATTTGCACCAACCTACGGTCAGAACTCCTTCTATAATAATTGGGCATCCATTCCTTTCTACAAAGCATCTGCCTGTGTTCTCTCTTAGCGGCTACGAATATCTTCTCGGCTTTCTGATTCTGTGTAGCTTGGTTCCGGCCTTGGCGCTCAGTGCCTCTAAGGTACTACGACCCAGCAATCGCGGCCCAGAACGGCGCACCACCTATGAATCGGGAATGGAACCCGTGGGCGGTGCCTGGATTCAGTTCAATATTCGCTACTACATGTTTGCCCTTGTTTTTGTCATCTTTGATGTGGAGACAGTCTTTCTCTATCCCTGGGCGGTGGCTTTTCACAAGCTAGGGGTTCTGGGTTTTGTGGAAGCGCTCATTTTTATCGCCATCCTGATTGTGGGTTTGGTTTATGCATGGCGTAAAGGTGCACTGGAATGGTCCTAGGGCGCTTGATGCAGCCCTGAATCAGATTAAAACTTTTCTTGCCAACGAATCTTAAGGAGCACATTGACGGTGGCTGACCCCTCACCTGAATCAAGTAAAGCCTCTGCTGATCAGTCTGAAGATGTTGACGCTCAGGCTACAGAAACAACTGAAGCAACGCCAGAGGCACCGATTGTAGAAGCAGGCCCCATCTCGAAGCGTATGGCTCAGTCTGGCGTAGAGCATGAGTCCTTGGGCATCGATCATTTAGGGACTGAAATTCTTAAGGTCGATCGCGATGGGTTGCTGACCCTTGCTGCAGCCCTCAAAGAAGATGGTTTCAACTATCTTCAATGTCAGGCGGGGTACGATGCCGGGCCAGGGGATGATTTAGTCAGTATGTATCATCTCTTGAAGGTCGATAACGATGTCGTTCGTCCTGAAGAAGTTCGTGTTAAGGTCTTTTTGCCCCGCGCCGACCCGCGCTTGCCCTCTGTCTACTGGCTCTGGAAAACGGCTGA
Source organism: Thermosynechococcaceae cyanobacterium (assembly GCA_050330855.1). Lineage (GTDB taxonomy): Bacteria > Cyanobacteriota > Cyanobacteriia > Thermosynechococcales > Thermosynechococcaceae > RCC1774. The sequence continues at coordinate 53,233 of JBHJNL010000015.1, forward strand.
TTGGCAAGAGCGTGAAACCTACGACATGTACGGCATCATGTATGAGGGTCATCCCAATCTGAAGCGGTTGTTAATGCCTGAAGATTGGGTGGGTTGGCCGATGCGGAAGGACTATATTAGCCCTGACTTTTACGAACTTCAGGATGCTTACTAGAAAAAGGCACATTAATGAGTTTTTAAGGTTGAGTTTTGAGTCATTGATCTAAGTCAAAACTCTTTTAGTGCTACGCTTCAACGTTTTGAACGCTTCGAGCGTACAGTCACTTCACCTACTCTCCACTCATTGATGATGGTTCTCCTATGATGGCGACTGGGGAAAATGTTAGGGTGAAGTCAGGAGCTGATTAATAAGACATCTTGATCAACGAGCGGAGGTAATTTTCCTATGACTACGACACCAGAAGGCGCTCATCAGGCAAGTGAAAAAAGTCTTGATACAATGCGTAAGTTTGCCCAAACCTATGCCCAACGTTCCGGCACTTATTTCTGCTCAGATTTAGGGACAACAGCCGTTGTTATTGAAGGACTTGCTAAGCACAAGGAAGATTTAGGTGCGCCCCTGTGTCCTTGCCGCTTCTATGAAGATAAAGAGGCTGAGGTTAAGTCAACCTATTGGAATTGCCCCTGTGTGCCGATGCGAGAGCGGCACGAATGCCACTGCATGTTGTTCCTCACGGAAGATAATCCATTCGCGGGAGACAAGCAGGAAATCACGATTGAAGAAATTCGATCTGAGACGAATCAATATTAGGTTTCACACCTCTGCCTTGAGCTGCTTTAACATTTGCCGGAGGGCCACTCGCCAGTGAGATGGGTGGCCTTTAAGTATGGGCCGTATCTTACTGTGGTCGAGGACTGAATAGCTGGGGCGTTGGGTTGGGGTTGGATACTCTGCGGTGGTAATGGGAATGACGTCTGGCTTTTTGCTAATCAGGGCAAGGCGATAGGCTTCTTCAAAGATTGCGATCGCAAAGTCATACCAGCTACACACCCCGCTATTGGTGAAGTGATAGGTACCATAAAAGTCATCGCTGGCCCCAGCCGATGCCTGCACGAGAGCAGCCACCGCCTCAGCAATATGACGTGACCAAGTGGGTGTGCCCACCTGATCGGCGACAACCCTGACCTCAGTGCGCTCACGGCCCACGCGCAGCATGGTTTTGACGAAGTTCCCTTTGCCGTGGACACCGTAGACCCAGGCGGTGCGGAGAATGAGGGTGCGATCGCACATTTTCTGCACCCCTTGCTCACCGGCTAACTTTGATTGTCCATAGACTCCCAGCGGATGGGTCGCATCTTGCTCTTGATAGGGATGGCTCTGGGATCCATCAAAAACATAATCTGTTGACAGATGAATTAGAGTTGCCCCTAGCTTTTGCGCTTCTGAAGCCATCACCTGCGGCGCTGCAGCGTTAACGGCATAGGCCACATCCATCTGTGACTCAGCTTTATCCACGGCGGTATAGGCCGCTGCATTAACCACAATCTCAGGATGCACCGCTGCGAATACCTGACGAATTTGTTCTGGTTGCCGCAAATCAACCTCAGATCGCCCCACCGCCGTCACCTCAGCAAATGGCGAGAGAATCTGCTGCAGATCTTGCCCGACCTGCCCCTGATGCCCCATTAATAGAAGTTTGACCATCAGTGGCCCCGACGAGAGAATATCAGCCTACCCAAAGAATCAAGAATCATTGTTTCTGCTAAAACACCCGAACAATCAAATGTATTCTGTCGTCATCACTATCACTGTTCTAGCTTCATGATTACAGGCGTTCCATTTTTGAAACCGAGCATGGAACGCGATGGCAATCAACTAGACTCGTGCATAACGATTGCAACCTGATTTGACTCAAGGTTCATGATATCTGAATCGGTTGCAGGCTAAATGACTTTTAGGGGTACAACGACATGGGGAAGAGAAAGTGGGTGTCTCAAGGGCAACGCGGGGGTGCAGCGACTGTTATGTTGCTGATCTTAGGTCTGCAAATACCGCGCCCCGAAACGGCGATCGCTAAGCCTCAATCCGACCAGACCATCAAGGACTGCGCCGACGAAGAGGTGCTGCTCCCCGCTCACCCCGATATTCAGGCTCTCAAGCAGCTCTTAGAACGCTATGGAAATCGAGCGGCGATCCAAACCGATCTGGGCATGTCTCGAATTGAATTTGCCCAAAGTCTTCAGCAGCTTTTAAATCAAATTGAGGCCACCCAAGAGCGTAAAAATCAGATTCGCTCTGAAGATTTAGCGATACTGACACGGCTCAAGCAAGACTACGCCACTGAACTTGCCTCACTACGTCAACCGCAACCCACTGACCTCGACATTACTAGCTTTGGCGGCAGCAATCGGCAGTTGCCTCGTCCTGCTGGCATCATGGCTCCACCCCCACCCGCTGCTGTCGCTCCTATCCCTTTTGGGCGAGCCGAGAGTGCCTCAGTAACGCAGCAAAAGTCGAGAGCGATAGGGACGCCACAAAGTAAAATTGCCCTCCCCATCCCGCCTCGTCCTCGTCCAATACCGGCTCCAGGAGGCGATATTGATCGAGAGAATCCCCCCGGAACGTTCAATACCGAAGAATACGATCGCATCAACGAAAACCCCTTCCAGCGACCGACTCAAGCGCCGCTCTCAACCTTCTCTATTGATGTAGACACTGCCGCCTATAGCAACGTCCGCCGCTTTGTGAGTGAGGGTAACTTACCGCCTAAAGATGCTGTGCGCTTAGAAGAAATGATTAACTATTTCTCTTACGACTACCCACAGCCCAAAGCTGATCAGCCTTTCTCTGTCACGACAGAGGTGGCAACAACCCCCTGGAACTCTCAAAATAAACTCGTGCAGGTGGGTCTCAAAGGTAAAGAGCTGACTACGAAGCAACCCAGTAATCTTGTCTTTTTGATGGATGTTTCAGGGTCCATGCGTCAGCCCAATAAGCTGCCTCTGGTGAAAAAGTCTCTGTGTCAGCTAGTACGCCAGCTTGATAGCCAAGATCGGGTCAGCATCGTCGTCTATGCAGGGAATGCAGGGGTAGTTCTAGAACCGACACCGGGCAGTCAAAAAAACACGATTATGAAAGCCATTAATCGCTTAGAGGCTGGCGGCACCACCGCTGGCGGTGAGGGCATTGTCAAAGCCTATGATCTAGCCAAGAAAAACTTGCTTAAGGACGGCAACAACCGGGTAATCTTAGCCACCGATGGCGACTTTAATGTCGGGGTTTCTAGCGATGCTGAGCTAGAGCGGCTGATTGAGAAGAGGCGGGATGAAGGCATCTTTTTAACGGTATTAGGGTTTGGTACCGGCAACTATAAGGACTCCAAAATGGAGCTGCTGGCCGACAAGGGCAACGGCAACTATGCCTATCTCGATAACATCTTAGAAGCCCAGAAGGTTCTTGTTCACGACCTTCGCAGTACGCTATTCACCATTGCCAAGGATGTCAAAATCCAGGTGGAGTTTAATCCCAATAAGGTGCAGGCGTATCGGCTGATTGGCTATGAGAACCGTTTACTGAAAGCCGAAGACTTCAATGACGATCGCAAAGATGCAGGCGAAATTGGCTCAGGCCATACCGTAACGGCTCTCTATGAGGTGATTCCGGTTGGCGTTGAAACAGAGATTAAGCTGCCGACGGTGGATCCGCTTAAGTATCAAAAGCCCCAAGGGTCTGGTTCAGAGAGTGATGAGCTAATGCAGGTGAAGCTTCGCTATAAAGAACCGACAGGGAGCAAAAGCCAGCTGATCAGCCAGCCGATTGTGGATGGTGAGGGTGCGATCGCAACGGCCTCTGATAACCTCAAATTTGCCTCTTCTGTGGCGATGTACGGCATGATGCTTAGAGACTCTGAGCTAAAGGGAGATACGAGCTACACGAGCATTCTCAACCTAGCTAAACAGGCCAAGGGCGACGATACTCGCGGCTATCGTCAAGCCTTTATCGATCTTGTTGAAAGCAGCCAAAAGCTGAGTCAAACGTCGGCTCAGCGTGATTAGCGTTGCTTGATTCCGGCGCGGTTTTTGATGCCTTGGGTGCCTATCGTTACCGTCTCTGGCGGCGATGGGATGCTCAAGGCGCTATCGTCACCTTCATCATGCTGAATCCCAGTCGGGCCGATATAGACAGGCTTGATATTTTAAGCCACGGCTGGATCTGTAATGGCTAGCAGTTGTGCTTCTGCTATATCTAGACCCGCTTGGCTACCGCTGACGCTGATAGTGTCGCCACTTGCCAAACTAATCAGTAAACTGGAGCCTTCTCGCGCAAAGTTGAGGTTGCCGCCAGCACTGAAGTAACGGCTGAAATCAAGCAAATCTTCAGCCCTAAAGTCCTCAATCTTGTCCTTGTCGAGCATGTCATCGGCCAGCTCCGCGCCAAATCGGAACGTATCTACCCCTTGCTTACCGCCTCTAAGGCTACCGTGTACACACAAGTCCTCCTAGACTGGGTTTGAAGAGTTAGGACTCGAATAAAATTGGACAACCCAATACTGATTCACGCACAGCAGGTCGGTCGAATCGCCTTTGGAGAC
>JBHJNL010000016.1:0-3212 GCA_050330855.1 Thermosynechococcaceae cyanobacterium
CGCAGCACTCAATCGTATGATTCAGCTAGCCAAGCCTGACACCGTTTGGGTTGAAGGGTAAAGATTGAATCGAGAAATGGGGAAACCTAAACTTGAATTGAATTCATGCAACAAAGCCCACCCGATGCGTCAACCTGGAAGTGAGATCGAAACGCTGAAGGTTCTAGATGACGATCATGAACATTTACGGGATTTTTAAAGATTACATGCCATGAGGTTGCTGATAATGAGCTACTTATGCTAATTCTAGCATAATAGATTTAATGGAGGCTTCACCTAAGCCACTGAAAATGCTTGAAGAGATCAAAGTAGTAGAAAGTAGCGGTAACGTTTTTGCCGATCTGGGCTTGCCAGATTCCGATGAGCGGTTAATCAAGGCTGAGCTTGCTCATCATATTTCTGAACGCATTGCAGATCGCCAACTCACTCAAGTTCAAGCGGCTGGACTGCTGGGGATTGATCAGCCCAAAATCTCGGCATTGGTGCGCGGAAAGCTGACAGGCTTCTCTATTGAACGGTTATTCCGCTTTCTAAATACTTTGGGTAGCAATATCGAAATTCGAGTGACCACCGATCCTCAGTCTGATTCCAAGGCCCGTACAAGAGTCGTGGCAGGATAGCTGATCTTTCAATAGTCAACGCAGCAATCTGTCATATTCATCATGGTCGCCTATCCATACCCAAATGAAATCATCGCCATCTTCTACAGCTAGCGCTCTGTGATTCAAGCCCACACGGGCTGACCAATATTTCCCTACTTTTTTGAAGTTCAGGGATGGATGGGATTGGCTAGCCTTGAGCAAGTCATAGTTTTTTCTAGCTAGGCGCTGAACAGTTTCGGGTAGAGCATCGAAACGTTTCCAAAATTGTGGCGTTGTTCGATGCACCTATAGATCCTGCAGTGTTCCTTGAGTTTTGGCTGTCGTTGCTTCTGCGAGTAAGAAGTCTAGCTTGCCGTCAGCAGCATCAGCTTCGAGCTGTTGGTCCCAGAGTAACCAATCCTTTTCGGCAATCCACTGTCTGAGTTGGACAAAATCGTTTTGGGAGAGCGCTTCGATTTCAGCTTGGATTTGTTTAAGTTGTGCCACTGCATCTCCTTTCACAGAGTATTAGTTAATTGGGATTTGAGGGAAGTCATCGAATTTTTCTATTAGCATCATCTATCGCAAGATAGAGCCGGGAGAATTCTACTTGTGTGCTCGTCTTCCAAAGCCGATGCATAGATTAGCCTCAGAGTCTTTTCCTGCAAGAGCGGTGGTGAATGCATTCATTGTTGCAAGTGTTCTACTTCGTGTAGGCAGAAAGCTTTTTACATTATGGCAGCAGAGCCATCTTCATCGCTTCATGTTTTTAGCTATCCGGGGTATCAATTTAAGCCGGGACAATTTGTATAGTGGGCTTTCTGGACATTTTGGTTTTTAATGTCCGTCTTGCCCTGGGTAAGTCCGCCATATTCAGAGTAATCCACTCAAACAAGTCAGGGAAGGGTTTGTTGAAAAGCCGTTGAGCAGCCGTCGTTCCATCCTCTCGTTTGAGGTCAAAGTTATGGATGATGGTCAACACTTTCAAGGATTGTTCGGTAAAGCCACGATTGGCATGATGGAGCCTGGACAAATAGCCATTGCGTCCCTCCACCGCCGAGGAAGAGCGCTGAAATTTAGCACACATCCAAATGGCCCAATCGACCCATTCGTGCTGCTGTGATTGGCACAGAGCTTGAGTAAATGGATGATTGAGCAAAGCCGCTTCAGCCTTTTGAGAGGCTTGGAGATAGCCCCCTTTGAGTTGAGGCTGTCGGGTCTTTTGAGTTTGCTGATGCCAATAGACCCAAGGCAGTAGCACCGTCAGGACCCAATCTTGAGTGTCTGTATCTTGAGTTTGAGCCTGGAGAGTTTCGAGGGTCCACTGCCACCAAGCATGGCGTGTTCCCGCCAAGTTTGGAATCTGCTTGCGCCAGCGCTCAAGGGCATCTTGACTCTTGTGGGGAGCATAGCTTTCGCTGAGATGTTCCAAGGTTGCCAGAGGTGCTTTGAGCACCGTAGACAACTCTAGCCCCAACTGGGGTTTACAGGTCTCAATGTGAACAGGATGAATGGCTTGGGATAGCTTGTAAATGCTTTGTTGATACCCTTGATGGTCCGTTTCAAGGGTTTGCTGCTGAGCTTGCAAAGCCGTGATTTGGGCGTCTACCTCAGCAACTTTCGCAGCAGATGAAGTCGCCTTCAGCTTCTGTTGCAAGGCGTGGTGCTGTTTTTGCAATTGCGCCTGCTTCCGGGCGATGGCACTGCCCATAGATTTGCTAAAGGCATACAACAGATGGAAGACATCCGGCACGCTGGGACAGCCCAATCCACTTAAGGCTAATTTGACCAAGGCTTTGGCCTCGTCACTGACGAAATACCGACAGTCCCATTGCTGGCGATTAAACCATTGGCTCACCTGCGTCCACCAAGTCTCATAGGTGCGGTTCTCGCAGATAGCTTCGCTGAAGATAAATCCACTGGCTAACTCAATGGACACTAATATCGGCAGGTCGTAGAAGGTTTCATCACCGCCGACGCAAATCCCAAGCTGTTGAGCGTCTTGACATGACGACCGTTGCACCTGTTCATAGGAGAGGATCACTTCTCTGATTCGCTCTTCGACGGTGCGGAGGGCGCTGGCAGAACAACCAAACTGTTCCTTTTACCGAAGCCGATGGAAAAATGATGACACACTCTCTGAACCAATGCCCCCTTTGATCCCAAATTCATAAATCACGTCGAACACCAATAGTCTCAACCACGCTCTCCCTGCTGCTGTTTCCCAAAAGGGCGACTCAGGATACTGAGAGCGCCTTTTAATTGCCTGTATGTGACGACCAACACTGCTTTTCGGAATTCCTGTAACGGAGGCGATGGTGCGAATACTCTGCTCGGTTTTCTCACTCATGCATTGAAAGACTTTTTGACAGCGTTCCTTTATATTGAGGTTCATCGTTCCCTTGGTTTAGCTCATCAAGGTACGATACTTGACCTTGCGCTCCGGCACAGGGTTTTTCTTTGACCGCTATACTATCCATCACTCAAATTGTCCCGCTTTGCGCTGCATCCCCTTTGGATCTACTCTGTGTCGTGAATTTAGAGGGCTATTTCAAGCAGGTAAACCCTGCCTTTGAGAATATCTTGGGCTATTCAAGGGCAGAGCTGATGTCTCGGCCCCTCATCGATTTT